>NZ_CP137134.1:0-324933 GCF_033095785.1 Nitrosospira sp. Is2
AAGATTTGGCTTTCGGCTTTACAGGATTGTTGCCGGCAATGCGCGCCTTAAGGTAGCCGTGAACCTCGTTGACATCAAAGCCCTCGCCGGTACTTAACATTTTTTCCCGTGCTGCTTGAGCTTCACTTACGAAACTGGCACGCGATTCAGCTGCCGTGGCTGCTCTTTCTATCGCTTGGACCATGAAAGCATGGGGCGACACTCCCTTTTTCTCAGCTGCGGCAATAGCTCGTTGCTTGAGTTCGTCAGAAAGCTTTAGTGATGTGGTGGCCATTGGTTTGCACCTCTTGAATTGATAGTGCCACCAGAGTAACACCTCCGCACCGTGCGATGCAAATCTACAATATCTGTCAGTAATCATTGTTTTTTATGAATGATAAAGGCCGTTATCAATTATAAATGTGGGAATAAAAACCTTATCCATCTCTGACTTCTTGCTATTTCTTTATCGTCATCTATAAACGAAACGAGGTAGGCGATTCGTTGCCAAACTTTTACTCAAGATTATCCTGAGCAGGCGGACGGCGTGGACCGGGTGACCGAAGGGCCGGCGATAGCGCCAGGGAATCGTGTGTCGCTTCACACGGATGAGTTCGGCGGTTGTCGATCTTGAAGGTTCGCCATGCGGAATGCAGCGCTGCACCGGACCCGGCCGCCTAATTCGGTTTCCGCCACTCGCCGGCTTTTCGTCATGCTGCAGGTGATGCGCGGCCGGCTGATGAGCTTATTCGTCAGCCTCATACAAATAAGGAGATTTTCATGTCAGAAAGAATCAATCTTGGTAAATCCGCTCCAGCGCTTTACCAGGCAATCATGGGCCTTGAGAAGCTGTCGGCTGAGGCCATTGCGTCGGCAAACATTCCGGCCGGCTTTGCACATCTGTTGCGTCTTCGTGCATCCCAACTCAACCAGTGCGCATACTGTGTGAGGATGCATACTCGAGATGCCCTGTCCAGTGGGGAGTCAACCGATCGCATCAGTGTCTTGCCAGCCTGGCGGGAAAGTGGGTATTTCACCGAAAAGGAACGCTCATCATTGGCATTGGTGGAAGCAATAACACTGATCTCTGACGGGCAAGTGCCAGATGCCATCTATGAGCAAGCAGCAGCCAATCTGTCAAAGGATGAAATATCGGCTGTCGAGTGGCTTTCAATAGTCATCAATGCCTGGAATCGTATTGCCACTTCCAGCCGTTACCCTGTCAAGCCGTGAGCATGGCCGGCAGTTCATTCAGCCAAAGCCGCTGCTCGGCTCGGTTTAAGTCAGGCGTCGGGAATGGTAAATTCCACCTAGCAGGAGAGAAATGTAGTGAAACAGTATCGGATCTTGGTGCTAGGTGGTTCCGGGCGCGCGCAGGCTCGCAGCCTTTCGAAGCAGCTAGCTGATGAAGTCACTCGGTCCGTGCGACATCCAGCAAGAAAGTGACACAGAAGGCTGGAGGAAAGGTTGAGCGGATTCATGCGGACCTTCCAAGGACGAAGGAATGACAAGTGCCTTTGAAGGGATGATCGCGTTTTTGATGGCGCCCGCCGAAGGCCCTGTGTGGAACTCCGGCTCAAGCTTGGTCTGTGGCCTGGATATTGGAGGCTGGTGGCGGCTGGAGAGGGAAAGGCGCAAATCGGCGGGGGAACCCTGCGCACCATGAAATGAAGAAAAAATAGCAACAACTGCAAATAATCAAAATCCTGACGATGAGAAATATACGATGAACTATTTCCTGGCTGTATTCTTGGGCTTGACCGGCGTTCTGTTCACCCATCAATCTCAGGCAAGTGATCTTGCGACCAAAACCTATGCAACTTACGTCAATAAAACCGGGGAAATTAGTCTGCCCGCAAACTACAGACACCATTGGAGTCATTTGGGCTCATGGGCGGTTAATGATGCCAAGGCGCCGGGCTACGGTTTCCACGATGTTTACACCCAGCCGGAGGTAGTCAAGGCATTCCTTGAAACCGGCCAGTTTCCCGATGGCGCAGTTTTAATCAAGGAAGTCCGCAAGATGAACTCACGGACGTTGACCACTGGACCGGCGGTATGGGCAGGCGATATATCCGTATGGTTTGTGATGATCAAGGATACAAAAGGTCGTTTTAAAGGCAATGCCAACTGGGGGGAAGGTTGGGGATGGGCGCTGTTTGAAGCCGAAAACCGAAAAATTAATACATCCAAAGGTTACCTGGAAAGCTGTCTCCC
The DNA here is from genome assembly GCF_033095785.1 of Nitrosospira sp. Is2. Classification (GTDB taxonomy): domain Bacteria; phylum Pseudomonadota; class Gammaproteobacteria; order Burkholderiales; family Nitrosomonadaceae; genus Nitrosospira. The sequence continues at coordinate 2,197 of NZ_CP137134.1, forward strand.
CTGCCATGTGCCGGCAAAACACACCGGTTGGGTATATATCGAAGGCTACCCCACCCTCAAACCAGAATAAACACTGGAGAACCATTTTGGACAAAAATAATAGCGAGCAGCAACTCTGGATTATCAACATGAAGGTAGCGAAAACTGGCGGCTGTGGTGCCTTATCTTGCCGAGCGAGCCTGGGGCCTGGTGCGGGAGGATTACGCCCGGTGAAACGGGGCGCAGGATGGGCGATGAACTGGGCGTTCACCTGTCCATGCTTTTCCGAAGAGTATGCCTTCTGATCCGCGATTAAAATAGCGGTGAAGGCATCCTGCGGTGGATTTGTATCGTTTAATTTACACCAACGAAGGAGAACACCATGTTTACTAGATTTCTCTGCGGAGTTGCCCTCGCAGTTCTCTCGGTGAGTGCAACATCTGCCGATAACTTGCCTGCTGATAAGTCCAAGGTAACGGTCGTCTTTGATCACGTTCTTCCGAATGTGCCCGGCAAGAGCCTGAAAGGCGTGCTCGTCGAATATCAGCCGGGTGGCTCATCGCCAGCACATACCCATCCAAAGTCGGCTTTCATCTACGCAACGGTCCTGGAGGGGGAAATTCGCAGCAAAGTCAATGACGGTCCGGAAAAGGTGTATCGCGCCGGCGAGAACTTCGCCGAACTACCCGGCGATCGTCATGGCGTCAGCGCAAATAACAGCAAGACCCAACCTGCACGCCTGCTGGCCGTCTTTGTCGTCGATACCAACGAAAAAAATATCGTCACGAACGATAAGTAGTGAAAGAACGGAGTCTTGCGATCACGCACCCAGCCCTAAAGAATAAGGCTGGATTGTGGGAGGGAATAAAGGGGTTAAACCGGTCAAACACCGATAACGTCAACCAATAACGTCAAGAATACGTCAGCTGTCGGATCGGATTTCACGGTTCGGCATCTCACCTGCCTGTCCCGGAAACTGAGAAGAGGAAATCTCATGAGCGCGCTAAAGTGAAGCTCCGGATCATCGCGTCCACATGATATCCGTCTCTCGGGACTAGTTCAGAAACCTCTAAATAAGTTCGATGTAGAGGGTACTTTAGTGTATTAGTTTGGATTTGATCTGACAAACAATGTCAGATTCGAACTGCCGCCAAGTACTAGGAAGCGGCCCTCAGGTGCTGGAAACAATAAGCCACAGGGCGCTCTGCCCCTTTGTGGCTCGGCATCAAACTCTGCTTAGGCATTATCAGGACAAGGCTAATCAGCAAATTTTCGATAACTCCCGTATCGTTATGAATCTGCTGATCACCCCTGCGGCGGGGCCAAAAAGTCCAAATTCCGCAACTAAATTGGAAGTAATGGTTTTGAAGGCCGATGACCATTGCCCAGGAGGCAGATTGCCGAGCCGGAACTTCTCGTAAGTGGGTGTGAAGCTCAGCGCCTTCTTGTGCGCTAATTTAAATAGCGTGCAATTCGTTCGAGCAAAGACACATGGGATGACAAAGAAGCCATCGAGGTACATCTGCCCTTATGCTTGGGGTGGTAAATTCTTATGCAGTTGCTCGCCCGCACGCTAAAAAGCCGATGAAGCCAAGGCCTACCAACAGCATTGCATACATCTCGGGTTCTGGAACTGCTCCCACCGCAGCCAATTGCCCATGGTCATTGATGGCAGTAGCGTTGCTAAAGTAAGCAAAACCGGTCGGTGGGTTCATTACGGAGGTAAGATCGGTCATACCTACGCCATCAGGGCCGGTGATGAAGGCGTGGAGATGCCCGTTGTCAGTCTGGGAGTCCCCTACCACCTGTCCTGCCTCGTTGATCCCGTAAGCCGAGCTAAAGTCCCCACCGAGTGTGCCTAGATCGGTCACGCCTACGCCATCAGGGCCCGTGATGAAGGCATGGAACGGCCCGCTGGCAGTAGTACCCACCACCCGACCCGCGTCGTTGATCCCGGAAGCTCGGCTGTGGCCAAGGTCGGTCATGCCTACGCCATCAGGGCCGGTGATGAAGGCGTGGAGTTCCCATTTTTCAGTCCAGGATTCCCCCACCACCTGCCCCGCGTCGTTGATCCCGTAAGCCCAGCTATAGTCGGTACCGAGTGTGCCGAGACCGGTCATGCCTTCGCCATCAGGGCCGGTGGTGAAGGCATGGGTTGGCCCGTAGTCAGTAGCGGAGTACCCCACCACCTGCCCCGCGTCGTTAATCCCGGAAGCCTGGCTATAGTCTCCACCGAGTGTACCGAGATCGGTCATGCCTTCGCCATCAGAACCCGTGATGAACGCATGATACCCCCCTCCCCCTTTGCCAGTCCAGAAAGACCCTACCACCCGCCCCATGTCGTTGATCCCGTAACGGTACCTATCGACTCCACCAGGAGTGTGCCAAGGTCGGTTGCTTCCTTGCTGTTAAGGTCAACGAATAAAGCACGCTCCTGGGCGAGGGCGGAAGATGCGAACCCAATAGTTAGGACTGCGGCCAGGATCGAGCTTTGAATTTTAGGGCTATGGGTAATTTTCATGATTTTTTCCTCGGTTAGAGAGGGTTTTTAGAGATTCGGCGCTTTTCTCATTTGATGAAGCGTGCGTACAACGCGGTCCCCTGCGTCAAAGATACCTGCCCGGCTACCATTTCTCACAATCCAGCTTAGATCAATCAAGGGAAAAGTATAGGAGCCGAGCGGCCTAGCCAGCGGAGGAATCTACTCCCGGTTTCACAAACACAGCAGTAGCGATGGACTGTTTTATATCGAAAGCAGTAACTTGAATCTGACAGCCAGGGCCGGATCAAATCTCGACTACGACACTTTGTATGAGTTTGGATTTGATCGGACAAACAATGTCATATTCGAACTGCCGCCAAGTGCCGGGAAGCGGCCCTCAGGCGTTCGAAACAATAAGCCGCGAGGACGCCCCTGCCCCCTGTGGCTCGGCATCAAAGACTGCTTAAGCAGTCTTGCGGCCGCGCGCGATAAAGCCCAGCAGACCCAGACCCGGCGGGCAGAGTTTCGGCCAGACAATTGAAGTGGATGGGAAGAACCTGACTGGACGCGTTGGACTGGCCCGGTTTGATGACCGTACCGCAGTCATTTCCTGGACTACAGCGCCAGACCTGGTCACGATGAAATCCACCTGGTTGCGTCCTTCTTTCAGCACTGCAGCAGGACATCGAACACCTTTCCCATCAGTTTCAATGTTTCCAGGTCTACATTCCTAGCGACTGGACTTGGCCTTTGGCCTTCGAGTCAGCAATATCCTTGGAGCGGCTATGACCGCCCAGCCTCCTAGCGCAACGCTCACAGTATGGAGCTAGGGTAATGCATCCGAAGGCCTCTGGATCTCCTTCGCACCACCATATTCCATAGCCTTCACGACCTCGTCCGTCGACAGCACCGCATGTGCGAGAAACGCGAAGTTGATGAGCGCCGCCGTGTAGCCGTAGCCCCACTCAGGATGTCGCGGCGCCGCCGTGGCGTCTTTTGCGACGGCTACTTCGAAGCCCTGCTCGAGCAAATCGCGGAGGTGAGATTCGACGCACATGTTCGCCAGCATCCCGCCGAGAATGACTTTGCCCATACGGCGCTTGCGCAGTTGCAGGACGAGATCGTTGGTCTGTGGACTAAAGACCCTATGGGGACTGACAACTACAGTCTTGTCGTCCTCGATGTAAGGCTTGAATCGCTCGAGCCAGTCGGCGCCCGACCCGGAGAAGCCGTCGAGACTTAATCTTCCATTGCGAGCGAACATCTTGGTCTCAGCCTCATCAGCTTCAAGCGGGCCGTTGAACTTCCATCCACTATCGCTGGGAAAGAAGTAATGTGGCGAAATGAAGACTTCGTATCCATTCTCTTTCGCCGCCTTGAAGATGCGCTCCATATTCTCGACGGTCTTGTTCTCCGTGACGCTTTCGCCGACGAACCTCCAGGCGAGCCCTTTATCGTTCAGCACCTCATTTTGCGGGTCGACAAAAACCACGGCGGTGTCATTCCTATCAATGTTCATGGTTACCTCCTTTTTTTGGCGGTCGAGCGTGCGATTGGGGCAGCATTGCGCCACGGCCCGGCCCCCGGAACCGCTGAAAAAACCGAAAAAGCTGTGAGAAGAGCTCCATTCACTTAGTCTGCACCTTGATCCCATGCGGCCTGAGTTCCTGCTGCAACCGCAAACGGCGAAAGAACTAGCAGTGGAAAATCCGCGACGAACTCGTCCGCGCCGCGCTGATCACAACTTGACTGAAAGTAGATCACTCATCCCAACGCGGTGTAGCATCTCGGCGCGTACACGGTCTAGCATTGGATTGACAACCATAGAACCATCGTTGGTAAAGTCCACCCCTACACGAAACGGACGTTTTCCCCGTGGGGCGTTGATAATATCGACCATCGCATCGGCAACTTTAGACACATCGGCATCCTCAGGTACGATCGAAGCAAACGCCTTCTGCACCTGCTCGCCGAAGCCCCCGAACGGCCCATTTTCGTAGGCGGCAACCGTATCTTTGTCGTCTGGAGAGGAGGCATGGGCGAAGTGATTGGTCCCCTTCGTGAAGGCTCCCGGAACGACGATGCTTGTTTCAATGCCCCATCGAGTGAGTTCCTTGGCATAGGCCACTGCAAGCGCATCCATACCAGCCTTCGCGGCAAAGTATGCTCCAAGATATGGAGGTGTGCCGCCCGCCGCGCTGCTGCTCGAATTCCAGATCACTAGCCCACTCTTCTGGGCGCGCATGATCGGAAGGACCGCTCGGTTGACTCGCTGAGTACTCACGACGTTGATGTCGTACTCGCTCGCGATTTGCTCCGGCGTGTAAGCCTCCAGAGGACCAAAGGTCATGTGTCCGGCGTTGTGGATCACCACGTCAAGACGTCCGGCTTGCCTGAGCAATTCGGCTACCGCGGCCTTTGCCGAGTTCTCCGAACTCACGTCTAGCTCCAGCGCACGAACGTCGACCTTGTTATCCTTTGCGAACTGCTCGTACTCCTTTACGACCGGAGCGTTGCGGCCAGTTGCTTCTCGCAAACTGGCAAAGACGGTATGGCCCGCCTTGGTCAGCGCCATGGCCGCCAGCTTTCCAAACCCACTGGATGCGCCGGTGATCAGAATAACTTGCTTCATGATAATCCTCGTCTCCTGTAGATTCACGTTGCCGCTGAAAAATTGGAATTGACGCAGATCTATGCAAATCCGCCGTTAACCCGGAGGATCTGCCCGTTGACCCAGCTGCCATCCTTACCGGCCAGGAAAGCGACGACCCCCGCAATCTCATCGGGCTCGCCGATGCGTCCCAGCGGCGTGGATTTTCCCATCGCCGCGATTTGCTCTTGGGTCTTGCCCTGTGTGAAAAGCTCCGTAGCGACGGGACCAGGTGCGACGGCGTTGACCGTGATCCTGCGTCCACCCAACTCATTCGCAAGGACTCGTGTTAGGCCTTCCACCCCACACTTCGAGGCAATGTATGCCCCATAACCGGGAAAATTTTTCGCGACAACACTGCTTGAAAACAAGACGATGCGGCCACCGTCGACAACGTGATGGGCGGCCTCACTCAGGACCAGATAGCTACCGCGAAGATTCGTCGCGATTACCTTGTCAAATGCATCGATATGCTCTGTCGCTATCGGAGCCAGCGGCATGATGCCGGCGCAGTTAACAACAATGACGATTTCGCCGAACTTGGTCTTCGCCTGTTCGAAGAGCTGATTAACCTCGTCCGCCTTCGAAATATCCGCGCGTACGGAGTCAGCCTTTCCGCCGCTGTCAATGATGGTTTTCACCACAGCGTCGGCTTTTGCGGCGTTCCCCGAATAGTGCACAACAACGGAAAATCCGTCCTTTGCCAGCCGTTCTGCAACTCCCTGCCCGATGCCTCCGGACGCGCCCGTTACGATTGCGGTTCCTGTCATTTCAAACTCCTGGCTATTTTAATTTGCATATTGATTTTCTAATCCCTAAATCATAGGGGTAGCGTGCACATAGCTGCAAAATCCGCCCACGTAATTTTCAATCCCGAAAACCGACCTACTGGTTAAATATACTTACGCTGCCAACACAAAATCAGCTTCGAGTGGGCCGGAGATCTCTCATGCCGACGCCGTTGGGTCCAGTAATAAAGCATGATAATTACCGGCGGGGGTGTAGGAGTATCCCGCTACTTGCCCCGAATCATTGATAGCAGAGCCGAAACCAAAATCCAAAGTACCGAGACTTGTCACCTGCCGGGTGTTGAGGTCAACAAGATCCGATTGTTGGGCAGCGGCAGGAAATACAAAACCGAAACCGGCACTTACTGCTGCGGCGAAGATAAGGCTGGGGATTTTAAAGGTATGGGCATTTTTCATCATGAATTCCTCTTTTTTCAACAAAAGGATGGAATGCCAAGCTACTTGAAAACAATATCTTGCTCTAAAGATAGATAAGAGATTGAAAGTTATCAAGGCCGGGATGGGCGTCAATCCGGTTATTGATCTGCCTGATAAGTTGGTTCTTAAGCAAGCGCTCGGCGTCAATAATTCATGTCAAGTCATCCCGATCGCAATCATCCCGACGACGGGTATGCGGGGGGACGAGCCACGGAAACAAACTTCCCGAAGCCGGACCATTCTCGAACACGGTATTGCTAATTTAAGCTTGTGCACCTGATTGCTGTAAAGCGGAGGGCAATTCTGCCCGGCTCGCAAATTATCAGACCCGCCCCTCTTGTAATGGGAATATCCGGGGCGTAGAATGAAAAGTAGACTAATCGGTCTACTATTCAAAAATGGGTTTGCAGATTGCAAGGGAATGAATTGGTCAAAGCACCTCTCAAATCGGCGCAGGAAAAGCTGCTCCTGGCCGCCCGCCGCTTGTTCTGCCGGGCCGGAATACATGCAACGGGTATCTCGCAGATTCTTGAGGAAGCAGGTGTGGCCCGCCGCAGCCTCTATACGCACTACGGTTCGAAAGAAAATCTGCTCAAGGCAGTGTTGGATACGGAAGCCAACATGTGGTTTCACTGGTTCGATCTGGATCTGCCTGGTCTGAAGTGTTCTAACAAAGATCGCATCCTCGCCCTGTTCGGCCTGCTGGAGAACTGGTTCGAGAAGGAAGACTTCTTCGGTTGTGTATTCATTAATGCTGTAGCGGAACGTGAAAAGGATAGTGCCTGGGTAAAGGATGTGGCCGGTGCATATCGGGACCAGATAATTGAACGACTCAGGGCACTGGTTGTGGAAGGCGGGGCCATGGACCCAGAGATTACTACCCAGAAACTGGGCCTGATCATTGAGGGAGCAATCATAACTGCGATGGTCACCCAGAACAGCAAGGCCGCCCATATCGCACGGCTTGCGGCCGAGGATGTCCTGCGATGCATAGAGTGCTCCACTTCTCTACCGGGAAACTCCATATTGTCTGCTACTGCCATCACGCATGACTCTTTTCATGCTCCTTCTGATGGTGGCGGCAATTTGATTATTGGATCGAAGACCTGATTGTTCCTGATCGCTAACAGAGGAGTACTTCACATGAAATTTCAACAGTTACGAAATGCAACAATCATTATCGAATATGCGGGGAAAAAATTCCTGATTGATCCCATGCTGGCAGAAAAGGGAGCGTTTCCTGGATTTGAAGGTACTATTAATAGTCATGTAGCCAATCCCCTGGTGCATCTTCCTATTCCGCTGGACGAGATCCTTGATGTCGATGCGGTCATTGTTACCCACATCCATCCGGATCACTGGGACGATGCAGCCATAAAGCTGGTCCCCAAGGACATGCTGATTTTCGCGCAAAACGAGAGTGATTCATCCGTAATCCAGGGGCAAGGCTTCAAGAACATCCGGGTTATGGGGGAGAAAACGGTTTTTGATGACATCACGCTCATCAAAACCACCGGCAGGCATGGCGGAGAAAAAACTGTTGAAAAATACGCCGACCTATTAGGCCTTGTATCCGGTGTTGTATTCAAGCACCCCAATGAAAAGACGGTATATATCGCTGGCGATACAGTCTGGTATGAGGGAGTCGAGGAAAATCTGAAGAAATATGATCCTGATGTCGTGATCTTAAACAGCTGAGACGCTCAGGTTCTGGGTTATGAACCCATTATCATGGATAAAATGGATGTTTACGAGGTTTACAAAGCCGCTCCCAAGGCAACCATTATTGCCAGCCATATGGAATCAGTGAACCACGCCATGCTGTCGAGAAAAGAACTGCGGGAGTTCCTCAGCGAAAAGGGTATGACCCAACGCGTGTTAGTACCTGAGGATGGTGAAACCTGCGTTTTTTAGCGGGATTCGTAACTCGATACCTGCGTTTCATAGAAGCAGGCCGCAGAGGCAGGCGCTTGGCGCCTGCAATCCATCTACATCTGCAGCCCAACGTTCGCAATCATGTGAATGCCAGTTTAGGCTGGTGCATCTTTTGTCCTTATTGGTTTCATTGACTGGAGAATTGGCACATGGCAGGGTATGTCGGTGATGTCGCCATCGCTTACGATCGTGATCTTGGACACGTGCTTTTCGAGCACTACGCTGCTGACATCGCGCGACGCGCAACGGAAAAGTCTGTACGCGACGTGCTTGAGGTTGCGGCAGGTACGTGAATAGTTACTCGGCGATTGCGTGACGCGCTCCCGAAAGACGGACTGCTGACTGCGATCGACATCAGCGATTCAATGATGGACGTCGCGCGCTCAAAGTTTCTTCCACGAGCAGGTCACGTTCCAAATCGCCGACGCGACGGCACTGCCTTTCGATGACGAGTCCTTCGATGCAGTGGTCTGCCAGTTCGGGGTGATGTTCTTCGACAAAAACGCGGCATTTTGTGAGGTGCATCGCACGCTAAGGCGCGGAGGAAATTACCTCTTCAGCGTCTGGGATTCGCGGCGCTACAATCCATTCGCCAGCCTAACCTTCGAGGTGATGAAACAATTCTTCCCATCGAATCCGCCCACATTTCTTGAGGAACCCGTTTCCTGTTTCCAGATTGACCCTATTAAGGAAGCCCTTATTGCTTCTGACTTTGGTCAAATTACCATCTCTGTTCATCGACGCGAACACGATCTTGTGGATGTGATGGCCTTTGCCAAGGGGCTGGTGTTTAGTCCGCTCATCGAGGAAATCAGGGAGCGCGACGAAGTCGACCCGGAGGAGATCGTCAAAGTGCTGGCGGAGGCGCTGACAAGCGAGTTTGGTTCAAATCTTACGCGTTATCCGATGCAAGCCACACTGTTTGAAGCGGAAAAACCACGAGAGCGGCACGCGGCAGCGTCGGACACTTAACATACCGATTACAAATTAGGACGTGTTCACCCACTCCGACGAGCGGAGACAATTGAATTGATACGTTCCGATTCAACGGCTAATCGCGCTCGACGCAGCTAAAAGGAAGTGCCGGGAGAGCCGCGCCTCCTTACTCGGAAGGCCCAGGATTCCGGACCACCCTCTTTCTCACCTGATGAGCGAATGAAGCGCACCAAATGCCGGTAGCGTCTCCCCTCGACACAGAGCTTAAGACTTGGCGAACGTCATCCCGCCATTCCTGCTGTCGACGGTGATCGTTTCCTTGGGGCCAAAGCGGCCTTCGAGTATTTCCTTTGCCAGCGGATTCTCGATCTGCGACTGGATCGCGCGCTTTAGCGGACGTGCGCCAAACACCGGGTCAAAACCCGCCCGGGCGATTTCATCCAGGGCCGCGTCGGTGACCTCAAGTTTCATCTCAAGCTTTGCCAGCCGCGCTTCGAGGTATTGCAACTGAATCCGCGCAATGGAGCGGATATTCTTCTCATCCAGTGCGTGGAACACAACCACCTCATCGATGCGATTGATGAACTCGGGGCGGAAATAGGTTTTAACCTCGCCCATCACCGCCAGCTTGATGACCTGGTAATCGTCCCCCGCCATCTGCTGGATCATTTGCGAACCGAGGTTGGAAGTCATCACCACCACGGTATTCTTGAAATCCACCGTCCGCCCCTGCCCATCGGTCATGCGGCCGTCATCCAGCACCTGCAACAGGACGTTGAATACGTCGGGATGAGCCTTCTCCACCTCATCCAGCAGGATCACCGAATACGGCTTGCGGCGCACCGCTTCGGTCAGGTAGCCGCCCTCCTCGTATCCGACATAACCGGGCGGCGCGCCGATCAGGCGGGCTACCGAGTGCTTCTCCATGAATTCCGACATGTCGATGCGGATGAGATGGTCTTCGGAATCGAACAGGAACCCCGCCAGGGCCTTGCACAGCTCGGTCTTGCCCACGCCGGTTGGACCCAGGAACAGGAACGAGCCGTAAGGACGGTTGGGATCGGCAAGACCCGCGCGTGAGCGGCGGATGGCATCGGACACCAGGCGCACCGCTTCGTCCTGACCCACCACGCGCTCATGCAGTTTCTCTTCCATATGCAGCAGCTTTTCGCGTTCGCCCTGCATCATCTTGGAGACGGGAATGCCGGTCGCGCGCGAAACCACCTCCGCGATTTCTTCCGCGCCCACCTGGGTTCGCAACAGCTTCCGCTTCTGCTCCACGGCGTGGTCGCCCTTACGGTCCTCGGCATTGAGCTGGGCTTCGAGCTGGGGCAAACGGCCATACTGCAGCTCCGAAACCTTCTGCCAGTCTCCCTTGCGCTTGGCCGCTTCCATTTCCAGCTTGATCTTCTCCATCTCTTCCTTGATGTGCTGCGAGCCCTGCACTTGGGATTTTTCGCTGTTCCAGATTTCCTCGAGATCAGCGGATTCGCGTTCCAGTTTTGCTATTTCCTCTTGCAGCAGGCCCAGGCGTTTCTGCGATGCTTCATCCTTCTCCTTCTTCACGGCCTCGCGTTCGATCTTGAGCTGGATCAACCGGCGGTCGAGCCTGTCCAATGCTTCCGGCTTGGAGTCGATCTCCATGCGTATCCGCGCCGCTGCTTCATCGATCAGATCGATCGCCTTGTCAGGCAAAAAGCGGTCGGTGATGTAACGGTGAGACAGTTCGGCGGCGGCGACAATCGCCGGGTCGGTAATGTCCACGCCATGGTGAACTTCATATTTCTCCTGCAGGCCGCGCAGTATGGCGATGGTCGCTTCCACGGACGGCTCATCCACCAGCACCTTCTGGAAGCGCCTCTCCAGCGCCGCATCCTTCTCGACGTACTTGCGGTACTCATCCAGCGTGGTCGCGCCCACACAGTGCAGTTCGCCGCGCGCGAGTGCGGGTTTAAGCATATTCCCGGCATCGATCGCGCCTTCCGCTTTGCCCGCACCCACCATCGTATGAAGTTCGTCGATAAACACAATGATGCCGCCTGCGGCCTGCGCGATCTCCTTCAAGACCGATTTCAGGCGTTCCTCGAATTCGCCGCGGTATTTCGCGCCCGCAAGCAACGCCGCCATATCCAGGGAAAGCACCTTCTTGTCCTTAAGGGTCTCGGGCACTTCGCCATTAATGATCCGCTGCGCCAGGCCTTCCACGATCGCTGTCTTGCCGACGCCCGGTTCGCCGATCAGGACGGGATTATTCTTGGTGCGCCGCTGCAACACCTGGATGGTGCGGCGGATCTCGTCATCCCGCCCGATGACCGGGTCAAGCTTGCCCATGCGCGCCCGCTCGGTCAGGTCGAGGGTATATTTCTTCAGCGCTTCGCGGCTGCCCTCAGCTTCGGCGCTTCCTACATTCTCGCCGCCGCGGACGGCGCTGATCGCCTCCTCCAACGCGGCGCGGTTGGCGCCGTGCTGCCTCAACAGATTTCCGGTTTCGCCTTTATCCTGTACTACCGCCAGCAGGAACATCTCCGATGCGATGAATTGATCGCCCCGTTTCTGTGCTTCCTTGTCAGCAAGATTGAGCAAATTGCCCAGTTCGCGCGAAACAGTGATTTCCCCGCCGGTCCCCTCCACCTTCGGCAGACGCTCGACACTTTTCTTCAGCGCATCGCGCAGCGGAGGCACATTGGCGCCCGCACGCTGCAACAGCGAGGTGATACCGCCATCTTCCTGCTGCAAAAGCGCAAGCAGCAAGTGCTGGGGTTCAATATAAGGATTATCCAGGCCAACCGCGATGCTCTGGGCAGTCCCCAGCGCCTGCTGGAATTTTGTGGTTAACTTGTCGAAACGCATAAGGAAGCCCTCGGTTCGTTTTGTATGGTTTTAATATTAGGGGGGAGATGGGAATTTCAAGGGCAGCAAGGGATTCAATATGGTGGCGCAACCCGGCGGGCCTATTGCGCCCCACGCCCTATCCCCCCTACCTCCCTCCCCCCTTCGCCCTCGCTGGTTCCCACTAGTTTGCACAGGGCATATTCGATTAGAATGTCCGCCCGGGCATCCCGCTTGACTCGAAGTCTTTATGGATTTAACCGCAGAAATCGAGAGAAACGTCAGCCAGGCCCTGGCTGAAGACATCGGTACCGGCGACCTGACGGCAACCCTGCTTTCCGCTGATGAGACCGCGACCGCGACGGTGATCAGCCGCGAGACGGCCGTATTATGCGGCGCCGGATGGTTCGAAGCGGCTTTTAGGCAACAGCCTCCGCAAGCCGTGGTGCGCTGGTTCGCGCAGGATGGTGAGACCATCGGCGCCGGACAGAAACTTTGCGAGATCACGGGACCGGCACGCGGGCTGCTTACAGCAGAGCGAACCGCCCTGAATTTCGTGCAGTTGCTCTCCGCGGTCGCCACCCGCACCCGGCTTTACGTAGATGCGGTCGCGAAAACCGGCGCGGTTATCGTCGATACACGTAAGACGCTGCCGGGATTGCGGCTGGCGCAAAAGTACGCGGTCAGATGCGGCGGTGGCACCAATCATCGGCTGGGTTTATACGACGGCATACTCATCAAGGAGAATCACATCATTGCTGCGGGGGGCATCGCACCCGCCCTGCGCGCGGCGAGAAAGATTGCGCCGCCCGGTGTATTCATCCAGATCGAAGTGGAAACCCTGAATGACCTGCGCACCGCTCTGGACGCGGGAGCGAAACTGGTGCTGCTGGACAACTTCGACCTCGACGGAATGTGCGAAGCGGTGATATTGAACGCCAGAGTGACCAACCGCGCCGCCGCGCTGGAGGCATCGGGGGGGATTACGCTCGACAACGTTCGCGCCGTGGCGGAAACCGGCGTGGACCGGATCTCGATCGGCAGCCTTACCAAGGACATCAAGGCAGTGGACCTGTCGATGCGCTTCTCATCGACCGTTTAAGGAATCTAGCGCGGCAAGCGCGGCAAGCGTCCCGGGATCGGGTTCGCCGTGGAAATATTTTTCCAGGCATTCCTGGAATATTTCATTATTCGCCGTGACCTGCGCGAACAGGGACATCGACGACCGAAATTTCATATTGTCCGGATAACTGAAAATATACTCCGCTGAATGGCCCTCTAGATCGGCGACGATCTGGCTGCATTCCCGCAACCGCGGCCCGAGGATGGGGTGCGCCAGGTATGCTTCGGCTTCTTCACGGGAAGAGATGGCAAATCTTTGCGCCATCGCGCTCCGGCCCAGGCCCTTGAGCTGCGGAAAGATGAACCACATCCAGTGGCTCTGCTTGCGTCCCTGTCGCAGTTCACGGCAAGCGCTCTCAAACCCGGGCCGCTGAGCATCCACAAAGCGCTGAAGATTGTAGGGATCATCCATTTTTCGTCACCAAAACTGGTTAGCGATTAAATTATCGAGCCCGCAGCCGTTACTGATTGAAAGGGGGAACGAATTGCGCTGGGATCGGAAATTGGCCCCCAGGTTAAACAGGCCGCGCGCTCCATGCCCACCGTCGTTTCCGGGCACTGCTCAGCGGTTGGGTTTTTCTCGTCTCGTTCATAGTTTATAATGGTTCTCCTTCCACTTGGAATCCAGCACCAAATGCGGGCGCCGCGCTGAGCCACGGAAGCATTTCCAGGGCCCGGCTGAGGGCCCTCCGAGTTTCTTCGAACCATTCAAACATCGGTTTTGAACCAATCACCCTCGAAGGAGACCGGATACAATTGATAAGATATTATTTTTCGCTGTCGGGCAGGGCGTATCCCTGCAGTCCCTTCCCGGTACCGCATGACCTGGTCTGACTATCTTCCCGTCTGGCCGTTTGCGGTGAGCCCGGCGTTATGGCTCGCGCTCACGCTCGTTATCGCGGTGCTCGTCAGCGAAATGATGGTCCGGCACCTGCGGTGGCCACGCATTGTCGGCTATATCGGCATCGGCATACTGTTGGGTCCCGGGGGGCTGAGCCTGATACCCGAGGTGCCGGCCGCCGAATGGCGGCTGGTGGTGGATCTGGCGCTGGGCATCCTGCTGTTCGAGCTGGGAAGCCGGGTGAACCTTCGCTGGCTCAAGGCCAACCCCTGGATTTTGGCCACCAGCCTGCTTGAAGCGACTGCGACGTTTGCCGCTGTTTTCGGGCTATTGAAATCGTTTGGCTATGCTGGGGCCGCTGCCGCAGTCGTCGCCACTATCGTCATCGCCACCTCTCCCGCCATTGTGGTGCGTATCGTTACCGAAACGCGCGCCCAGGGGCAGGTGACCGACCGGCTTATGCTCATGACCGCGCTCAACTGCATTTATGCGGTCATCTTTCATAAGCTGGCCGTCGCAGGCCTGCATGGAGCAACGGGGGCTGAACTGATCCATACCATATTGCCGCCCCTCTACCTCCTCGGTGGTTCCGCGCTGCTGGCCTGGTTGTTCGGTATTACCTTCGAGCGCATCCATCATTATCTGGGACAGCACGAAGAAACCTTTTCCTTTGTCCTGTTCGGCATGATCGCATTCGCGACCATCATGGCCTCGACGCTCAAACTCAGTCCAATTCTCGTGCTGCTCGCCGCGGGCCTTATCACGCGCTACCGCCGCAAGCGTCCACGCACCTTTCCGCCGCACTTCGGCTCGGCGGGGGCTGTGCTCGTGGTGATGATGTTCATCGCGACCGGCCTCGCAGCCGACCTCGGCGGCTTGAGCGACAGCTTCCTGCTGGTATTGCTGCTCATCGTGGTGCGGGCGGCGGCCAAGCTCCTTTCGGTGCTGGCTCTGGCCAATTACAGCGGCATCGGCCTGCGGCAGGCTCTCGCATTGGGCGTGGCGATGACGCCCATGTCCAGCGTCGCGCTTCTGCTTACGGTGGATACGGGAACGGTTTTTCCTGGCTTCGCCTCCGGACTGGGCCTTGCGCTGATGAGTTGTATTGTCATTCTTGAGCTTGCCGGCCCATTTCTGGTGCAAGCCGCCCTGCGGAAAGCGGGAGAGACGTCGGAGAACGGAAGATGAGCCTGATGCCCTTTGCTTCCTCGCGCCCCCTGACCTTGGGCGTGGAGCTTGAGCTGCAGCTGCTCAGCTGTAATGACTATAACCTGGTTTCCTCAGCCCCGGATATCCTGCGCCGCCTGGAGAAATCCACGCACCCGGGCGAAATAAAGCCGGAGATGACCCGCAGCATGATCGAAATCAACACCTCTGTGCAGCAGGAGTACGGCGAGTTGGTCGAGGAGCTGCTCACCCTGCGCAGCGCCGTTACCGATGCCGGTCGCTTTCTGAACGTGGCCGTGGCCGGCGGTGGCACCCATCCGTTCCAGCACTGGAGCGAACAGAAGATTTACGATGCGCCGCGCTTCCATTACCTGTCGGAACTGTACGGCTACCTGGCGAAGCAGTTCACCATCTTCGGCCAGCACGTCCACATCGGCTGTCCCGGACCGGATGAGGCGCTGCATCTGATGCATATGCTGTCGCGCTATATTCCCCACTTCATCGCGTTATCCGCCAGCTCTCCGTTCGTGCAGGGACACGACACCGGGTTTGCCTCCGCGCGGCTGAATTCGGTGTTCTCGTTCCCCTTGAGTGGACGCGCTCCGTTCGTGCTACGCTGGGAAGACTTTGAACAGTTTTTCTCGAAAATGACCGGCACGGGCGTGGTGGAATCAATGAAGGATTTCTACTGGGATATCCGTCCCAAGCCGGAATTTGGCACCATAGAAGTCAGGGTGTGCGACACGCCTCTCACGGTAGAGATAGCGGCCGCCATTGCCTGCTATATTCAATCGATGTCACGATACATCATGGTGGAACAACGTACCCCTCCGGAAGAGGACGATTACCTGGTTTATACCTTCAATCGTTTCCAGGCATGCCGTTTCGGCCTCGACGGCGTCTTCATCGATCCGCGCACCCACGTGCGGCGCAGTATTCGCGAGGATATCAACGACATGCTGGAGCGCATCAGCGATCACGCGCGCGAACTGCGCGCGAGCGAGGCGCTGGAGCGCATCCGCGAAATACTCATTGTCGGCAATGGCACCAACTGGCTGCGCCAAACCTACGCGCGCGAGCACAATCTCGGCGATGTAATGCAATTGCAGGCCGAATTGTGGATGGGCAATTGAGGGCCAGCCTGGCGGCCCCCGACCATGCCCCGCCCGCTACGGATTGGCCTGTCGCCACGAATCCTGCATAACCCCCCGCCCGAACTCGGCTTTCGCAACAAGACCCTGCAATACCTCGAGCAGACGGTCGCGCACTGGATCATGCGGCGCGGCGCGCTGGTATTCATGTTGCCGGCGATAGAAACCGGGGGGGTTGAACGCTCCAAGGTACGCATCAGTGACTATGTCAGGGAAATAGACGGCCTGGTTCTGCAAGGAGGTGCGGACGTAAGCCCCGTCTCATACGGCGAAACGCCGGTGCGGCCCGAATGGTCCGGCGACCGGGTGCGCGATCTCTATGAAATGGAGCTTTTCTGGGAATGCGTGGTGCAGTCAAAGCCTGTGCTGGGCATCTGCCGCGGGCTGCAGCTGATCAACGTCGCGCTGGGCGGAACCCTCTACCAGGATATCGTTACCGAAAATCCCGACGCCATGGCGCATGTGGACGCAGACTTGTACGACCAGCACCGGCACACGGTCCTGATCGAGGAGAACTCGCGCCTGGCGAAGCTATACGGAGACCAGCATCAGCATCTGGTCAACAGTATCCATCATCAGGCGATCAAGCGGCTTGGACGCGACTCCGTGGTCGAGGCTGTTTCCGCAAGCGACGGCATTATCGAGGCAATACGCATGCGCGGCCAATCCTATGTGACCGGCTTTCAATGGCATCCCGAGTTTCACGGCCTGGGCAGCGAACTGCTTGATTCCGGACCCATCCTGGACGACTTTCTTGCCGCTGCGGAAAAGCAGCGCAAGTGAACCAGGCACGCCGGTTATCAATGGACCCGCATACAGAACAGAACACCGGAAGTCCTCCGATGACCTTTTTTGAAATCGCTCCCGTTGAACGCTATGGAACTCGCAGGTTGGATTAGCACAGTATAATCCGACAGCACGACGCTCATGCGCCCGAGAGCGGCGTCGAGTTATGCTGCGCCAGCCCAACCTGCGTTTCTGCGTTTTTCTGGCAAATTTCCTGTTAACTTAGCTTGCGAGGCGCAAAAAGCGAGGGTCATAAAGCGACAAAATTTGCAACTTGTAATTTATCGTCTATAAAGAGTTGACTACACCTGTTTTCTCGATAAATGGTGGCTTCCGGGAAGAGCAAGGAATAGGAAAAACCAGCAGTAAGCGAAAATGTTGTTCCGACGTGACACAAGATTCTTCGCTATTTAGAAATCTTTGTACTATAAATCCAAGGCAGCGTGCATGACATGGGTTGGAGCTATTACCGAAACTTGTGTATGACGAGTAATTGGACGATTCGTGGTTGCATCAAGGAATCGCCGCCTGATCGTGCGGGCGGATTGAATTAGGCGAATAAATAGACTAAGAGGGGGAAATATGGGGCTAAACCGGCAATTGCCGGACACATTAGAAGGTAGCTAATGTGTCCGGTCAGTCGGTTATCCGCGGGAATGACCTGCTCTTGTTTATTGGCTTCATTACGTCGAGTGCGATCCTTGAAAAAAGGAGCGGACTTCTGACGAAGCAATCAGTGAACAGGTGATTGGTTCCTGAAGAGAACAGAGGCGGACGTGCCTGTGCATGGGACGCACCTCCCCACCTGATTTTTGGATGCCTCCTCTTACAAGTTAAGGGATGAGAATTTCCGCTTCTGTGTTGCGGAATCGGCCACTAGCCAGCGTTAAAACGCGCACATTTGCTTGCGCTAACCCTGGCGCCTATTGCCGTCCTTACCCTTGCCCTCATTGAGCGCAGCCTTAAATGCCGCACCCGGTTTGAATATAGCAACCTTGGAGGCCGCAATCGCGAGTTCTTCCCCTGTCTTGGGATTTCGGCCAGTACGGGCAGAACGCTCGCGTATTCCGAAGGAACCAAAACCGGGTAGCGATAAGGAGTCCCCTTTTTTCAGGGCATCCGAAATAACCTCGATCAGCGCAACAATAGCGCGTTCCGCATCGACTTTGCGAAAGCCGGTTTTAGCGGCCATCGCATCAATAAGTTCTTTTTTATTCATGACTTTGACGAACCTGTTTCATTGTAATGGGCCTTTCAGCTTACGCGCTTGACGAGTGAGAGCAATAGTCTCAAAGTGCTATCCTGCCTGGTAGCACCGCCAGTGTTCGGGCTGCTGTGAAAAGCGCGAATTATCAGGCGGAAAATTCGCAAAATAATCCCCATGCAATCGCCCTCGTGAAGGCGAGAAGTGCCCCCGATTCGGGTGGCATGAATAACTTTTATCGGTAACTTTTATCGCAAGGTTTAGGCCGGGAGGAAATCGATACGGGCGGAGAAGGTCCGGGGGGATCAGGGACGAGCGACGAGATCAACGAAGGCAGGAAGGCCAAGGCAGGAAGGTGTCGCAAGGCAGAGCGGGAAGCCGGGAAAGTACAGCTCCCTCTAATCCTGGCGGGCCTGCTCGGCAATAAATGCCTTCACCACATCCGGATCGGCATTCATGACCACGTACCGTTGCGGCAGGTCTTCGATATTCTCATAGCCGGCGGGACGGGCGGGTTCACTTCCGATAGCCTCGACAATGCTCTCGGAAAACTTCACCGGGAGGGCGGTTTCGAGGCAGACCAGCGGCACGCCGGCCTCACGATGCTCCAACCCCACTTTCAAACCGTCGGCGGTATGCGGATCTACCAGCAGCCCATATGTTTCGTGTACCTTGCGTATCATCTCTACCCGGGCCGAATGGCTGCTGGTTCCGGACACCATCCCAAAATCATTCATTCTCTCCCATAAGGGGGTTCCGGCAAGATCAAAGGCCCCACCCGCGTCCACCACGTCCCATAATTCTTTTACCCTTGCCGCGTCCCGTCCCGTCAGGTCGAAAATGAAGCGCTCGAAGTTCGACGCTTTCGAAATATCCATTGAGGGACTGCTGGTGTGCAGTGTTTCGGCGGTTTCCCGGGGGCGATAGCGACCCGTCCTGAAGAATTCATCCAGCACATCGTTTTCGTTGGTGGCAAGAATCAGGTTCCTGATGGGCAATCCCATCATACGGGCAACATGCCCCGCGCAGATATTGCCGAAATTGCCCGATGGCACGGAAAAGGACACCTGTTCCTCGTTTGAGCGGGTCGCGGCAAAATAACCTTTGAAATAATAGACAATCTGCGCTGCAATCCTTGCCCAGTTGATCGAATTGACGGTGCCAATGCGGTACTTCTGCTTGAAGACAATATCATTGCTGGTTGCTTTGACGATATCCTGGCAGTCGTCGAATACCCCCCGAATGGCGATATTGAAAATGTTCGGGTCTTGCAGGGAAAACATCTGCGCGGTCTGGAAGGGGCTCATCTTGCCTTGCGGCGACAGCATGAATACGCGAATGCTGCGCTTGCCGCGCATGGCGTGTTCCGCGCTTGGACCCGTATCCCCGGATGTCGCGCCCAGGATGTTCAGGCGCTCTCCTGTTTTTTCGAGGGCATATTCGAACAGGTTGCCCAGCAGTTGCATGGCGATATCCTTGAACGCCAGCGTCGGGCCATACGACAACCCGAGGATATGCAACCCCGGCTCCAGCGTTTTGAGCGGCGTGATTTCGTCGCTTTGAAACGCTTCCGCGCTATAGGTACGCGCGATCATGTCGCGCAGGTCATCCGTGGGGATATCGTCCGCAAACCGGGAAATGATCTCGAACGCAAGTTCCGCGTAACTCAGGCCGCGCAGTCTGGCCAGCCCGGCCGCATCGATTTGCGGATAGGTTTCGGGCATGGCAAGCCCGCCATCGGGCGCGAGCCCGCCCAGCAGGATTTGGGAAAACTTCTTTGGCGGCATTCCGCCGCGAGTGGAAATGTAGCGCATTCGTTCACCGTCAAGGAATACAGAATGTTCTTTAACTGAAAAAAATTGCATGGCGGCAGCGTTTTGGCTCGCTCCCCCAGGCTTTCCTAAAGGCCTTTCATGAAGGCTGTTATTGGGCCGGGCCGCCGTTGAAGCCGTTTCAAAAGATTACAGGGCCTCCCCGCGACTCGGCGGCCAAATGTGTCCAGTGCCGCCATTATTTGCTGTTCAAGTGTTCCAGCCGAATTCGGGTTACCTTGCCGGTCATCGTCGGCAGCTTCGTGATTTTGGCGATGGCCGCATTAATGTGTTTTTCGAGCGTCACGTGGGTGAGCATGATGATATCGACCTGTTCTTCCCCTTCACTTGGCTCTTTCTGCACCATGGCTTCGATGGAAATGCCCAGGTCCGCAAGTATGCGCGCGATATCCGCGAGCGCCCCCGGCTTGTCCAGGACCCGCAGCCGCAAGTAATAGGAAGTCTCCACTTCCTCCATCGGCAGGATCGGCGTATCCGATAACAGGTCGGGCTGGAACGCGAGATGGGGAACGCGGTGCTTGGGATCCGCAGTATGCATGCGGGTCACATCCACGAGATCGGCCACGACTGCGCTGCCGGTCGGTTCCGCACCCGCGCCCGCGCCATAATAGAGCGTTGCGCCCACTGCATCGCCTTTTACCACGACCGCGTTCATCACGCCCTCGACATTAGCGATCAGCCGCCGGGCCGGAATGAGTGTTGGATGAACCCGAAGTTCGATTCCCCCCGGCGTGCGGCGGGTAAGGCCCAGCAGCTTGATGCGGTAGCCCAGTTCCTCGGCATAACGGATATCTTCGCGCGTCAGTCTGGCGATGCCTTCGGTATAGACTTTCTCGAACTGCATGGGAATGCCGAAGGCAATCGAAGCCATGATAGTAAGCTTGTGCGCGGCATCGATGCCTTCGATATCGAAGGTCGGATCGACCTCGGCATACCCCAGCTTTTGCGCCTGCTTCAGCGCGGTATCAAAAGTCAGACCTTTGTCGCGCATTTCGGAAAGAATGAAATTGCTGGTGCCGTTGATGATTCCGGCAATCCATTCGATGCGGTTTGCCGTCAATCCCTCGCGCAGCGCCTTGATGATGGGGATGCCGCCCGCGACCGCCGCCTCGAACGCAACCATGACCCCCTTTTTCTGCGCCGCGGCGAAGATCTCGGTGCCGTGCGAGGCCAGCAAAGCCTTATTCGCGGTAATGACGTGTTTGCCGTTGTCGATGGCCTTCAGTATCAGTTCCTTTGCAACGGTGTAGCCGCCGATCAACTCGACCACGATATCGATATTCGGGTCCGACACAACCTCATTGGCATCGGCCGTGACAATCACGCCTTCGCCCGCGAGCTGGCGCGCCTTCTCCACGTCGCGATCCGCGATCATGCGGATGACAATGCCTCTGCCGGCCCGGCGCGTAATTTCTTCCTGGTTGCGTTCGAGGACGGCATACGTACCGCCGCCGACAGTGCCGATGCCTATTAGTCCTACATTGATGGGTTTCATAGCGTGAGTAATATTATTATTCAGATAAATCGGTTGATTGGCTGGGAGGCAGCGTTTTCATTTCCCTCCGCCATGCTTTTGTCCGCTCTCACGTCCCGCAAGTCCGTCACGATTCTCAGGTACGGTGCCGCTTGCGGTACCGCCCGAGAAAATCGGCGACGCGGCCCAGCGCTTCGGTAAGGTCATCGCTGTTAGGCAGGAAGACGACGCGGAAATGATCCGGTCGCGGCCAGTTGAACCCGCTTCCCTGCACCACCAGCACCTTTTCTTCCAGAAGCAGATCCAGCACGAACTGCTCGTCGTCCTCGATCGGATACATTTTTGGATCGAGACACGGGAATAAATACATCGCCGCGCTGGGCTTGACGCAGGAAACTCCGGGAATATCCGTCAGCAGTTTCCAGGCGAGATCGCGCTGCCGCATGAGCCGCCCGGTGGGCAGGACAAGATCGTTAATGCTCTGGTATCCGCCCAGTGCGGTCTGGATGCCGAATTGCGATGGAACATTCGCACACAGGCGCATCGAAGCCAGCATGGTGAGTCCGGCAATGTAGTCGCGGGCATATTGTTTTGTTCCTGAAACCACCGCCCAGCCGGAACGGAAACCGGCGGCGCGATAGTTCTTGGACAAACCGTTCAGGGTGACAAATAGCACGTCATCCGCCAGCGAGGCGATCGATGTGTGCTCAGCGCCGTCGTACAGTACTTTATCGTAGATTTCGTCCGCATAAACGATCAACTGATGCTGGCGGGCGATCTCGATGATTTCGAGCAGCATCTCGTCCGGATAAAGCGCCCCGGTCGGATTATTCGGGTTAATGATGGCGATTGCGCGAGTGTTCGAATTGACCTTCGAGCGGATATCGTCGAGGTCGGGGAGCCAGCCGGACTGTTCATCGCAAACATAGTGCCGCGCCGTGCCTCCCGCGAGCACCACGGCCGCCGTCCATAGCGGATAGTCGGGGGAAGGAACCAGTACCTCATCGCCAGTATTAAGAAGCGCCTGCATGGCCATCACAATCAGCTCGGAAACACCGTTGCCGATGTAAATGTCCTCCATCCGCACGTCCTTGACGCGCTTCTGCTGCGTGTAGTGCATGATCGCCTTGCGCGCCGCGAAAAGACCCTTCGAGTCGCAATAGCCCGATGCGGCGGAAAGGTTATGAATCACATCCTGCAGGATCTCCTCCGGCGCGTCGAAACCGAAAGACGCGGGGTTGCCGATATTCAGCTTGATGATGTATTGCCCTTCCTCCTCCATTTGCCGGGCACGGTCGAGCACCGGCCCGCGGATGTCATAACAGACATTCGCCAGCTTGCTGGATTTCAGGATGGGCCGCATGGATGGGAAAGCGTGATCGCGTGATCGCGTAGTCGCGTAATGGGATAGGGTGCCGGTAATGCCAGTCAAGCGCCGGTAGGAATAACCAGTGACGGATTTTTACCGCTTAGGATCTCGCGGCTCGTCCGTCAATCAGGAAAATGCTACTTTTTCCGCCCTTGTTTACACTTGAGCAGGCACAAAAACTTTATCACGGCACGAAAAAGATGTAATGTTACCCGACCAGCCAACCTGCCGCAAATGGAGCCTTGATTGAAGCTGCATCTTTCCGGAATGACCGGACAGAATATGTTCACCGGCTATGGGGCCGGGCATGTCATTATCAACCACCAGCGTTACGAGCACAGCCTGATCGTATTGCCTGACCGCATCATCGAAAACTGGGATGCGACCGCCTTCGAGGACGTCACGGCGGAACACTTCGACTTCGTGAAGTCGCTGCAACCGGAAATGGTGTTGTTCGGCACCGGGGCCACGCTGCGTTTTCCGCACCCGCGGCTGACCCGGAGCCTGATCCAGGCGGGCATCGGCGTAGACGTGATGGATACCGCGGCCGCCTGCCGCACCTACAATATCCTCACCGCGGAAGGGCGGCGGGTTGCGGCGGCGCTGCTGATCTAGCCTCTTGCCGCATTACTCGGTACGCTGCGCGCTAATCTGGCGGCCGGTCGGGTGGGCTATTCCTGCGTCTATTCCTTCGTACCTTCGCGCGTCGGCAGGGATGAGAATAACTCATTCCGCACCCGTTCGCGCCAGCTTTCAACCCACCCCGGCAGATCCGCGGGCAACATGGGACGCGACATAAAATTTCCCTGGGCCAAGTCACACCCGGTGCTGCGCAGAAGCTCCCAGTCGTTGCGATCCTGAACGCCTTCCGCCACCACTTCCATTCCCAGCTGCCGTGCCAGGGACAAGCTCGCGTCATACATGGCGCGCAGGGTCTCATCTGCCCATGCGCCGTGCACGAAGCCCTGGTCGATCTTCAGTTCATCGAACGGAATATCCCTCAGCTGAGCCAGCGAAGAGTGCCCGGTGCCGAAATCGTCGATGGACAGACGGAAGCGCTTCAGGCGCAGCCGGGTGAGGATCTCCAGCGGAGCGCGCGTGTCCTGCATCAGCTTTGTTTCCGTCACTTCCAGCACGATGCCCTGCGGCGCGATACCGGCTTCTGCCGTCAGCTCAGCGACAAAATTGAGAAAGTCCAGGGATGCCAGATTATCCATGGACACGTTCACCGCGACCCGCAAGGGTAGCTGCGCCTCGCGCCAGATTTTCGTCTGCTCGATCGCCCCGGCGAATACCACCCGTGTGAGAGCGTCGATCAGGCCCCCGGCTTCGGCCACATTGATGAACTGATCCGGAAAAACGATACCATCGACCGGATGCCTCCATCTCACCAGCGTCTCGACGCCGACCACGTCGCCGGTGGCAACCGACACCTTGGGCTGGTAATAATTGATCAGCTCGCCGTTGTCGATCGCGGCCCGCAACTCATCCACGCTATATGCTTTTTTCGCCGGTCCACCGGTACTGGTTGCGGAAGGGACCCATGTCTCGACCAGTGCGGCCAGGGCCTCAGGCTTGACCGGCTTATGCAGGTAACCAAGTATGGGAATATGATGGGCCTGAACCAGTTTCTCGGCGGTTCGCAGCATGCGCTCATCTTCCCCGCTGACCAGAATGAGGCTGCCCTGGTAGTGCAGCCCGACCAGGTGCCTCACGAACTCGATCCCATCCATTTTGGGCATGTTAAGGTCCAGCAGGATCACATCCGGCCCCCCCTGCAGGCCGGCAATCCGGTCCAGCGCAGCCTGCCCGCTGTCGCACAGCGTGACATTGGTAAAGCCCGCGTTTACGAGCACGCGCCTCAGCAGCTTCAGCATGAAGGACTCATCGTCCAGTACCAGAATTCTGATTTCCGATCTTTCAACCATTGCTTTTATCGCCTGAATTACGCCGACCGCGAAGCGACTTCGGCTTGAATGAATTATTAGACGGCCTGGTTGAGCTGCCAGGAAACACCAAAGCGGTCACTTACCCAACCAAACCGCTGGCTAAAACCATAGTTGCCCAGCGGCATAAAAACCTTGCCTTCATCAGACAGTATGTCAAATGCACGGTCAAGCTCCTCTTCAGTAGAGAATTCCACAAAAATTGAGCTTGAAGGTGTAAACGTAAAATCATGTTTGACGGGACTATCCGAACACATGAACTCGCCGCCACAGAGAGCAAAAACTGCGACTTTGACTGTATGGACAGGGCCGGGCTCGCCTTGCCCGTAGCGCTCAACGCGCATAATGCGGGAATCAGGGAGAGTGGCGACGTACAGATCCATCGCGGCTTGCGCGTTGCCCGTAAACATCAGGAACGGCCTGGCAGTTGCCATCAAGTACCCCCAGAAGTCGATTGCCGACTCACTTTATGTTATTCGTTGACAGGAAAAAACCGCGATGCACCTGGTGGAAGCACGGTGGGACCCGCGTCCGACCCTACCGAGAATGCCTATTATGCCAATGATGCGATATATTTATCCACGGTCGCCAACTCCAGTTCAAAACGCGACAAAAGCGAATTCAACGCCGCGGCATCCCCCGCCTTTCCCGCCCGCTCCATCTCTGCGCACAACTCACCCAAGCCCAAGGCGCCGACGGAACGGGCCGACGATTTAAGCTTATGTGCGGCGGCGGCAGCCGGCACGGTATCCCCCGCGACGATGGCAGCACGCAGTTCGGTTCCAATTTTTGCCGCACTGATGCGGAAGTCCTGTAAAAATTCTCCAATTACCGCAGGGTCATTCCCGACCAGCTGTTCCAGAACCTTCACGTCTACCGGTTTTTGCAAAACCGGCGTTGCCGAAGGAGTCGCAAGTTTGATCAGCTGAGCGGTTGCGGCTACTGGCGGCATCCATTTTTGCAGTATAGCTTTTAGATGCGCAAGCTGCACGGGCTTGCTCAGGTAATCGTCCATGCCCACCGCACGGCAATGCTCGGCCTCTCCCTTGAGCGCATTTGCGGTAAAAGCGATAATGGGCGCGCGGCGCACCTCCCCCTCCGCCTGACGGACAGCCGCCGTTAATTCGTAGCCGTCCATCTCCGGCATGTGGATATCAGTCAGCAGCAGGGAGTAGTTCCCGCTTTTCCAGCGTTCCAGCGCTTCGCGGCCATTGCTGGCAATGTCTGCGGCATATCCCAGCAAGGTCAGCTGTTGCCGGATCACTTTCTGGTTGATTTCATTATCCTCCGCCACCAGAATGAGCCTGCCCTCGCTCATGGCCTGCTCCCGCGATGGCACCGCCACCGCCTCCACCTGCTCGGGCGGACGCACTTCGGCTTCTTCCTGCAGACGTCCCGCCGCAAGGGCGACCGCCCGCAGGAACGCGTCCCGATGCATGACATCTCCGTCAACCGTGACGGTATCCACGGTTTCGGTACGCTCGTGACGGCGCCGCCCGCGCCTGATCACAACAAAGCGCGGTTCGATGTCGGGCTGATGATGCCCATGCTCGAGCACCACGAAGTGGGGATCGACGTCGGGCCGGGCATGGAAAGCGGCGCGTACAGTCTCGAGTGGCGGAAGGTCGTGTCCCGCATCGATGATGACCAGCCACAAGCCGGGGGGAAGTTTCCCGATCCGTTTAGTTGCCTCCGCCACATCCACCGCCCGCTCGGCCGTCGCACCGCTATATGCCAGATAGATCGCCAGATCGTCCGCCAGCCCCTTCGGGTCGCCGATGACGAGACACGAGATCCCGGTCAGATCCACAACCTTGCTCGCGGCGGGGGCGGCAAGCGGAGACGTAAACGGCAGACGCACCGTGAAAACGGACCCCTCGCCCAGCGCGCTCGTCACGCTGACCGACCCCCCCATCAGTTGAATCAGATGATGGGAGATTGCCAGCCCCAGGCCCGTCCCGCCGAACCGGCGGGTGGTGGATGCATCGCCCTGGGTAAAGGAGGTAAAAAGCCGCGACTGGGTTTCCTCGTCCATCCCGATGCCGTTATCGATAATCTGAAACTCCACCGTCGCCTGGTCGAGGCTGCGCTCCATCAGCACCGCGCGCACGGCCACCCGGCCGGGCTCCTGCTGGCCGCTGGAGAATTTGATCGCGTTGTTCGCTAGGTTGACCAGCACCTGGCGCAGGCGCAAGGCGTCGCCCCGCACCTCGTCGGGTATCGCCGGGTCCAGGAACATCGTAAGTTCAACGCCCTTTCTGACCGCCAGGCTTTCGAGCATGCCGCATGCCTTTTCCACCACCTTTGCCACCGACATGGGGGCCTGCTCGATTTCCAGCCTGCCCGCCTCGATTTTGGAAAAATCAAGAATATCGTCGATGATCTCCAGCAGGGCGAAGGCCGACTCCCGGATGAGATCGACCATCTCCGTCTGGTAACCACTGAGGCTGGTTTGCTGCAATACGTCAGCCATGCCGATCACGCCGTTCATGGGCGTGCGTATTTCATGGCTCATGGCGGCAAGGAAGATCGATTTTGCCTGATTGGCCTGTTCGGCGTCGAGGCGTGCCTGCTGCAACTCCTTAAGGATGCGTGTCCGCATGCTGATGTCGATTGCAGAAGGAATTATTTTCACGACCCGGCCTTTGGGGTCGAGAACCGGCACCAGCATGCAATCAGCTGTCATGAGACCGCCATTGGCAATGCGTATCTCAACGTCACGGCGAACTATTTCCCCGGCTTGCGCCCGGTTGATGTCTTCTCGAATCTGGGCCTGCACCTCCGGCTTGTAGGAAAACCATCCCGTTTCGTCCAGCGTCTTGCCAATGACATCCTGGCTCCGCAGGCCGCCTA
Organism: Nitrosospira sp. Is2; assembly: GCF_033095785.1. Lineage (GTDB taxonomy): Bacteria > Pseudomonadota > Gammaproteobacteria > Burkholderiales > Nitrosomonadaceae > Nitrosospira. The sequence goes on from NZ_CP137134.1 coordinate 29,979, forward strand.
CCTCCAGTGCGGTACGGTTGATATCCACCACGACACCATCAGGGGTCATTTCGCCAACCAGCGCGGCTAGGTTGTCCACGATGGCGCGAAAACGCTGCTCGCTGCCGCGCAGCGCCTGTTCCACGCGCTTGCGTTCGCGGATATCGCGCAAAACGCCGGTGAAATAGCGGTTTCCGCCGACGAAATATTCGCTCACCGCGACATACAGGTCGATGAGCTCTCCATTCTTGTGCCGCCCTTCGACCTCCCGGCCCATGCCTATGTTATGCATGCCCTCGACTTCAAGCGAGAGGATATGATCGAATTCGCAGCGCCCTCGCCCGGTGCGGTAATACCTGTTGATGTACGAGTCGTGGCTGCTCCGATGGGGTTCGGGCATGAGCATGGAAATATTCTGGCCAATCACCTCATCGCGCGTGTATCCAAAAAGTTTTTCTATTACCGGATTGACCGACCGGATGATGCTCTTGTCGTCGATAGTGATGATGCAATCCACCATATGCTCCACGATGGAGCGCATTTCCTCTTCCTTGCTGACCAGGATCGCATTGGCGCGCTCGAGGTCAGCGGTCCGTACTGCCACCCTTTCTTCCAGTTCCTGGTTGAGTTGCCGCAGGTTGTTTGCGGCAATGTCGCGCTCGCGGTTGCTGGCGTTGAGGCGCTCGGTCATGGTATTGAAAGTCCTCGCCAGCTGCCCTATTTCGTCCCATCCTTCCACCGGTACGCGCTGCTCAAGGTTTCCCGCCGCAATGTGGCGGGCGCTCTGGCTGAGATTTTTCAACGTGGTGACGACACGGCGGCTGAACAGGAGTGCGCCGAGTACAGCCGCAACCAGGGTCAGACCGGAGATCAGCAGGCCGAAGGTGCGCACGCGCTGCATAAACGCAAACACCTCGTCCGCATCCATCTTTACCTCGATGCTCCAGTTCATGCGCGGCAGATATCGCCATGCCGCCACCACTTCCTTCCCGCGGTAATCCGTTTTCAGGCCACCCCCGCGCTCGCCGTGCAAGCCGCTCTGTACCGCAGCCGAAGAAGGCGGGTTATTGAGCGGCACCTTGAACTCCAGCGCCGCATTGGGTTCATGCTTGAGGGGAGCCATCACCAGGCCGGTGCGTTCATCCAGCAGTCGCGTCAGCACCGTTTCGCCGCTCGCCCCGAGCCCGACGTTGTCCGTCACCACCTGGAAAACGCGCTCGCTGTAGATCTGCAGCGCCAGCACGCCCTCAAGCTTGCCCTGAATAACGATCGGGAACGCCATGAACGCAGCGATCTTGCCATGGGATGGCGCATAACGTTCAAAATCGGAAACGCCGTCCTGCAGGGTGTTCAATGCCTGGCGGGTCACCATGCCCAAGCCGGTGTTTCGAAACGGACCGGTGATCAGGTTGGTGTCAAAGTCGGCCTCATGAGCGTCGGTATAGACGATCTGCCCCTGCCGGGAGATCAGGAACAGGTCATAATAATCGGCTTCCTCCACAAACCGTTTGAAGTGCTCGCGATAGCGGGCGTCCAGGCGATGATAGGCATCCGAGTTCACGCCCCACCGGGCATGGACCTCGGCAAACTCGCGCACCGCCTGGCGCGTGGTGCTTGCCGTCTGTATGACACGCGCATCGAGGAGACGCTCGCGCAGATAACTGTCGATCTGCTCCGCTTTCATATCGGCCATCGCGGAAACCTGCCGGATGGCGGTTTGTTCCATCTCGGTTTCAAAAGTCCGAAGCAGCGTATACCCGATGACCAGGATAGGCAGCAGGGAGACCGCGACAAACCAGACCGCGAAGCGCTGCGTGAGTGACGTGAACCGCATCATGTTTTCGGCTCCCCAGCCAACCCGAGCGACTTGAGCAAAGAATCCCACTCTTCGCGCGACCGGTACGAGGGAAATGGCGAAGGCTCAAGCGGCCGGCCCGATTCCCAGACGATGTCAAACTGACCGTCCGGGCGCGCCCGGCCGACCCGCGCCACTTTCCATGCATGGCGCGTAACCGGATCGAGCGAGACCACACCCTCGGGCGCAGGCAGGCTTTGGCGCAAGATGATGCGCTGCACGCGGCTCAGCTCGCCGGAACCTGCTTCCCGCGCCGCATCAATCCACATTTTCATATTGACATAAGAAACTTCCGCCGGGCTATCGACCATGGCCTCGGAACCGAAACGCTTGCTGAACCTTTTCAAAAAAGCCTGGTTCTCGATGGTAGGAACAGTCTGGAAATAATTCCGCGCCGCAAAATGGCCGGCCATCCGTGCGGTATCCTCGGCGGTCAACACCTCGGTGATGCTGAACGAGAGCACGGGAACCTTGTCGGCGGTGAGCCCCTGCTCCCGCAGGGCGTTAAAGAATGCGGCATTGTCGATGCCGCTGATGGTATTGAGCACAACGTCCGGTTGCCGACGGGCGATATCAGCTACCAGGTCGTCCATTGCAGTGCTCTTCAGTGGCTCATAGCGCTCGCCCACCACCTCCGCGCCGTGCGCAGCGAGTAAATCCTTCATAAGGACATTCAGCACGCGCGAAAAAGCGTAGTCCGAGCCGGCCAGATACACCCGTTTACCCCCTCGGCTCGGCCCCCCGGCCCTGCTGAGATTTTCCAATGCCCAGTGAACCGCCGGCATGACCAGCTGATTGGGTACAGCGCCGCCGTAAATGATGTTCGGCGACTGTTCCATGCCTTCATACCGCAGCGCGTAAAAGAGCAGGTGGCGATGCTTCTCGACGACCTGCCCCACCGCTTTCCGGCACTCCGACGTCCAGCATCCGAACAGGGCCTCGACATAGTCTTCCGTGATCAGCCGCTCCGCGTCCTGGGCGCAGTCATCCGGATCAGACCCGCAATCGATTACCCGAGCTTCTATTTTCCGTCCGTTTATTCCGCCGGATGCATTGGCCTCGTCGATGGCAAGCTGGATTGCATTCACTAATGGCCTTTCGCTCACGGCCATCGGACCCGACAGTGAATGCAGTACGCCGACCCTGATGCTGGTCTGCGCGCGAGCGTTGTGATGCCATATGACGAAACCGACGCCCAGCAGAACAATCAGCAGAACAAGTGCCACGCCCGACTTATAGCTGATCTTCACCGCGTGTTTTCCGCCATGACCATAAGGTGCCGGTTGAAAGGCTGATAATCAAAGTCTGAATAACCTTGTGGTGAGTACGTCCTTATCATAGACACAATGGTCGTGTTGCGAAACAGATCGGTAAAATTAAAGAAGAAACGCTGATAACCCCCGGCCAACCCACTTATAACCTCTTGCGCCGCGTAGATCCGCCATGGGTTCCCGTCTGAGGCCTACCTTTAATCGAGGCCCGTTCGGATTCTGCGTCAGGCTGGGTTCAGATCCTGGTTTGGCCCTTAAGTTGTGCTGAGGTTCCCCAAGTTCCTTCAGGTTCCACGCCGCATGCGGCGGGGCGCGCTGCATGAGCGCGGCACCGCTCTGGTTCATTTATAAGGAGGGCTCGGGGAACGATCGGGAACGGCGGGGAACGGCCGGAGCATGCTCATGGAGCATTCAGGGCCTGCAGATGAGCCGCCACGCTCCGTCCCAGCGCCTTCAGGTGATAGCCGCCCTCGAGAACCGATACCACCCGATCACCGGCAAAGCGGCTGGCAACTTCCCGTATTATCCGGGTTACCCAGGCGTAATCCTCTTCCACAAGATTCAACGAAGAAAGATCATCGTCTCTATGCGCGTCAAAGCCGGCCGAGACAAACAGCATTTGCGGCCGGAAGCGCTCCAGCGCGGGCAACCAGAACTCACGCACGGCGGCGCGAAACAGCTCACCCCCGGCGCCAGCCGGCAGCGGGATATTGACCATTCGGTCGGAGCGCTTCTCGAGGCCCTGGTAGGGATAGAAGGGGTGCTGGAATGTGGAAACCATCATGACCCGCGCATCGTCCCGAAAAATATCTTCGGTGCCGTTGCCGTGATGCACGTCGAAGTCAGCCACAGCGACGCGCTCCAGCTTATGTGCCTCCAGGGCGTGCGCCACTCCGACCGCGACATTGTTGATAAAGCAAAAGCCCATGGCCTGGCTGCGTTGCGCATGATGGCCCGGGGGACGGATGCTGCAAAACGCGTTGTCCGTCTTCTTTTGCACTACGAGGTCCGTTGCGAGCACGACCGCGCCCGCCGCTCGCAACGCCGCCTTCATGGAATGGCGGTTCATCGCGGTGTCAGGATCGAGATATGCCCCGCCGGTTGCAGATGCGCGCAGGCTTGCTGCCTCCAGCATTTTAATGTAACCGGGTGCGTGCACGCGCTGCAGTTGCTGGAGAGCTGCCAGCGGCGCAAGATGACGTTCCAGTTGCGGCATAAGGCCGCATGCCAGCAGTTCATCCTCTATGGCCTGTAGCCGGGCCGGGGATTCAGGATGATATGGACTGCATTCGTGCAACAGGCAGTCGGGGTGCGAGATGAAAGCGGTACGCATCGATGTTTTTCAGGCGGCAGACCCGTGGGCTGACATTGAGCTCACCCGGGCGGATGTTCTTCTCGCGCTCGATCTTCCTCTGAAATTGAACCACCGTCCAGTCCGTGATAATCTCGAGTGCAATTTCTAAATCGGCCCGCCGCGTGCGCGTTGCAGGTAGAATCAGAAAAAAAGAAAAGGCGCGCGAGCAGGATCCCTGACTCGGTCTGCGATCTCCCCAGGGATGGCGGGAAGGTGCCCCCGGCGGGCACCTTCCTCCGAAGATGCTGCTCCGCCCGCGGGCTCGCATCCGCTCGTCGCCTTTCGCGCATTCTGTTCGGCAATGCGGAGGTCTCGCGGTCGTCGGTATATTTATCGCTTCCCTAACATCAGGCGTTGCAATGTCACTTTTTCGACAACTCTGGCTGGCCGTCATTCTGGTTACGCTGACAAGTTTTTCCGGGAGTATTTCGGTAAGCCTGCTCAGCACCCACCGCTATCTGGAGCAGGAGTTGCACCGAAAAAATGTCGATACCGCCAATGCCCTCGCTCACTCCATTTCCCGTCTGGGGAAAGACCCGGTCACTGTCGGCCTGCAGATCGACGCATTCTTCAGCAGCGGCCAGTACGCGACGATTTCAATCACGTCCCCAGATGGCAAGGTCATCATCGAACGGGTGGCGAACCCGGTAGCGACCGGTGTTCCGGATTGGTTCGTCGAACTCTTCCCCATCAGCGCCCCCGCGGGACTGGCCCAGATTCCCGATAGCTGGATCAATTTTGGTGTGATAAAAGTCGTGAGCAGCGCCAGTCTCGCCCATCAGGCCCTATGGGAGCAGACCGAAACCCTGCTGAGCTGGTTTCTGGCTGCCGGCATCCTCTGCGGATTTATCGGCATGCTGATACTGCAACGTATCAATAAGCCGCTGGCCGCGATGGTTGCCCAGTCAGAGGCCATTCTTGACCGGAGCTTTCTCACCGTCTCCGAACCGCGGATTGCCGAGCTGCGTACTATCGCACGCGCCATGAACGACCTGGTAAGACGTCTGCACAACAGAACCCTTGAGGAAGCCCTGCGGCTGGACGCGTTTCAGCAGCAGATCAACCACGACCCCATCACCGGACTCTCCACGCGCGAGTATTTCATGGACCGGTTCGGTAAATTGCTGGATGTTGATGAGACCGGGCCAGAGGCGCAGAGTCAGCAGGCTCCGCAGACGCAGGGCAATGCTGATACCGTGCCTGCTGCCGGTGGCGAAAGCATCAGTGCAGGCAGTGGGGCTAATGGCGCAACTGGCGAAGAAGCTCCGGCGAGCGATGGCGGGCATCCCGTTTCTGCCGCGAACACGGGTACCACCCCAGTCATTCCGGATGAGGCAGCAGGCGGCGTACTCTTCCTCATACGCCTGCATGGGCTAGAGCAGATCAACCAGAAGCTTGGCTACAGACAAGCAAACAGGCTGCTGCGGCAGATAGGCGATCTCGTCAGCAGGATTGCCGGCGAAGGGGGTGGCGAGCCCGCCGGTCGCCTCGCAGCGCGCCTGAACGGCTCCGATTTCGCCCTTATCGTCCCGCATATGGAGGATGCAACGGAATTCGCGAACCGGTTGATGGGCGAGCTCGCCGCGCTATCGTCTCAGCTTAGCCCTGACTCAGCCAACCTCTACCACATCGGCGCCATTCATTATCATCGGGGGGATAAACTGGGTGACCTTCTCGCCAAGGCAGACAGCGCGCTGGCGACGGCCGAGCGAGCGGGCGCCAATGCCTGGCATATCAGCAATCCCTTATCCGCAGCCGCACCTGCTCGCGATATCAGCAACTGGCGCGATATCTTCGGCGAGGCGCTCGCCCAGGATCGCTTTAAACTGGTTCTCTTTCCCGTGGCTGGCGCCGCTGGTGCCGTGTTGCACCAGGAAGCCTTCGTGCGCATGCAAGCCCAGCCTGATGGGGGCTGGCTTGACGCAAGCGATTTCATCACTATTGCGGCGCGCCTCAACCTGACCGGCGCGCTCGACCTGACGGTCATCCGTCACGCGCTCCAGCTGCTGGAGTCGAGCACAGACGACCTGGCGATCAACCTGTGCATCGAATCGGTCGCCGCCCGGGATGATCGCGACAGGCTCGTAGAGTTGCTGCGCCAGCACTCCGGCCTGTGCTCGCGCCTCTGGGTCGAGGTGCCGGAGCAGGGGGCGTTCGGGAATATTGAAGCGTTGCGGGATTTTTGCCAGATCTTCCGGGAACTCGGATGCCGCACCGGCATCGAGCACTTCGGCCACCACCGGGATGAGTTTGGGCAGTTGACCGGCCTGGGCCTGCATTATCTGAAGGTCGATCCCAGCTTTGTGCACGGCATCAATCAGAACAAGAGCAATCAGAAATTCCTGAAAGGGTTATGCACCCTGGCTCGCGGCAACGGTATCATGGTCATTGCCGGCGGTGTCCAGACCGAAGCAGAGGTGAAAACGCTCACAAGACTGGGATTCAAGGGATTCACCGGGCCCGGAGTGAAGCAAGCACCGCCGGTTCCCTCCATACCTTGACGTTGCTCCCTGACTCTGCTCGTCCATCAGGTCTTTATCGCCTGCTTGCAATACTCGCGCGCTGCATCTATAAAACAGGAATGCCGGGCACGTCCATAATGGCATAACCGGTATCACCGCAGGCTTTACCTGGACCTTTTCAAACCCCAGCGTCAGCGTCGGGCTAGGGAATTGGCGCATCCGGGATTATTCCAGGACTGCGTGACAAGAAGCGGCGGAAACAAGCGCTGTTTGGCATAATCAATAAAAAAGAAGGATAAATCATGGCCACGCCCTCACTCCTACCCCCACACGCATGGAATTTTTTCCGCGCCGGTGGTTTCGACCAGGTGCAGATCGATACCGGCGCCGACTTGCTGGCATTAAAAGAGCTGGATCAGAAGCTATGGGTGGCGCTGAGCTGCCCGACAAGGGGCATAGAATTCGATACCAGGACGCTTGACCTGATCGACACTGATGATGATGCGCGCGTGCATGCAAACGAAGTGCTGGGTGCGATTGGCTGGGCAGGCGGCTTGCTGAGAAACCCCGATCTGCTGGTGCAAGGCGGAGATAGCCTGGCGCTTTCGGAAATAAACGATAGCACCCAGGAAGGCCGGCAGGTGCTGGCTTCGGCGCACTACATCCTGAAAAATCTGGGCAAACCCAATGCCGCCACCATTTCCATGGCGGACATGGCTGATATCGAAAAATTCGTCGCCGGGCTGGAATTCAACGGCGATGGCATCATTTCCGCCGCGCGCATTGCCGACGAGGACGTGCGCGCAACGGTCCTGGACATGATCAAATGCCTCGGGCCGGCAGTCGACCTGAGCGGAGAGCCCGGCGTCAACCAGGAAATGAGCGATGCATTTTTCGCGGAAGTTGCCGCCTACCTCGGTTGGCAGGCCAAAGCGGACGGGGACGCAAATATCCGTTTCGTTGGGGAAAAGACCAGCGCCGCGGCGGATGCGTTTCACGCGGTAAAGGAAAAAATCAGCGACTACTTCACACGCTGTAGCCTGGCTGCTTACGACGTACGCGCTGCCGTGCCGCTCAGCCGATCCGTGGAAGATTACCAGGGCATTGCGGCCCAAACGCTGTCCACGGATAGCAGCGATATCGCCAATTTCCCTCTGGCGACAGTGGAGCCGGACAAACCCCTGCCGTTGGTTGCCGGCATCAACCCAGCGTGGCAAAAACCGATCGAAGCGTTGCGACAACTCGTCATCATTCCCCTGTTCGGCAAAAAGGAAAGCCTGTCGAGGTCGGAGTGGGCAACGCTTTGCGCCCGATTTGAGCCATTCGAGGCATGGCAGGCGGCCAAGCCCGCGGGCAGCGTCGAGCAGCTGGGCCTGGCGCGTCTGCGCGAGATCGCGGCCAGCGACCATCGGGACGCGATCGATGGGTTGATCGGACTGGATAAATCGGTGGAAACGGAGGTAAAGGCAACCCACTCGATGGAACGGCTGCTGCGCTACCGCCGCGATCTGTACAAGCTGGTGAATAACTTCGTATCGTTCCGCAGCTTTTACACGGGACGGGAGAAGGCGATATTCCAGCTGGGAACCCTTTATCTCGACGGCCGCAGTTGCGATCTCTGCGTACGGGTCGAGGATATCGCCAAGCACGCGGAATTTGCCAATATGAGTGGCTTGTACCTCGCGTATTGCGATTGCGTGCGCAATGGCGGCGCGGAGAAAATGAGCATCGCTGCTGCCTTTACCGCCGGCGATTCGGACTTTCTCATGGTGGGCCGCAACGGAATTTTCTATGATCGCAAGGGCAATGACTGGGACGCTTCCATCGTGCGCATTGTCGACCACCCCATCAGTATCCGGCAGGCGTTCTGGTCGCCGTATAAAAAACTGATCAGGTTCGTCAACGATCAGTTACAGAAGCTCGCCGCAGCCAGGGCCGCGGCGGCGGATGCAAAGCTCATCCAGACCGCCGTCGCCACCAGCACGCCTGTGGTGGCGGGCGCTCCCCCGCCACCGCCGAAGCCACCTTTCGATGTGGGCAAATTCGCCGGTATTTTTGCCGCGATCGGGCTGGCACTCGGCGCCATCGGCGGTGTGCTCGCATCCATTGTCGGCGGAATACTGGGGTTGAAATTCTGGCAGATTCCGCTGGCCATCCTCGGCGTCATCCTCATCATTTCCGGTCCGGCAATGATCATTGCATGGTTCAAATTGAAAAAACGCAACCTTGGCCCCGTGCTGGACGCAAATGGCTGGGCGATCAATTCGAGGGCGCTCATCAACATCTCCTTCGGCACCTCCCTGACCAAGCTCGCCCGCCTGCCGGAAGGCTCGCATCGCTCCCTGACCGATCCCTACGCCGACAAGAAACCGGTGTGGCCGTACTATGTCATCATCGCCGGGGTCGTCGTTGCCATTATTCTCCTATGGCTGATGGGCCTGTTCGACGGGCCTCGAAGGCCTTAAACAGCACTGCGCCCGACTGCAGGGCCGCGTGTCGGGGTCCCATGTTGATTGCCCGCAAGTCTGGGCATGCGACCGGTGCTTGGTCTATATTGACTCTATCGGCCGCTGCCTGCTTTCTCCACCCCAAAGCGGACAACGATCAGGAGCGGCTGCGATGGCCGGATTCAATCCATACCCATCGCCACGCGGTCGCCGTCCGGAAATATACAATGGGGCGGGTCAAGAGGAGGATACGCCAATGAATATCCAGGAACTCAGGTCAACGGCTGAACAAATCGTCGCGCCGCCGAAAGGGATTCTGGCGGCGGATGAAAGCGGTCCGACCATCAAGAAGCGCTTCGAACCGATCGGGGTGGAATCGACCGAAGAAACCCGCCGGCGGTATCGCGAAATACTTTTCACCACCGAAGGCATCGAACGTTATATCAGCGGCGTCATACTTTATGACGAAACGCTACGACAGAGCGCCAGCGATGGCACGCCCTTCCCGAAACTTCTCTGGAACCGGGGCATCCTGCTCGGGATCAAGGTGGATAAAGGCGCGAAGCCGCTCGCATTGCAACCCGGCAACAAAGTGACCGAAGGACTGGATGGCTTGCGCGACCGCCTTGCCGAGTATAAGCAGCTCGGGGCGAGGTTCGCCAAATGGCGCGCGGTCATCGACATCGACGAACGTGACGTACCGTCCGCCTGCGCCATCCACGCCAATGCCCATGCCCTGGCGCGTTATGCAGCCCTGTGCCAGGAAATCGACCTGGTGCCGATCGTCGAACCCGAAGTGCTCATGGACGGCGCCCATGGCATCGAGCGATGCGAAGCGGTCACCTCGCAAGTGCTTGAATGCGTCTTCGCCGAACTTGATGCTCACGGAATCCTCTTCGAAGGCATGCTGCTCAAGCCGAACATGGTGCTTCCAGGGAAGAAGTGCCCGCAGCAGGCCAGCGTTCCCGAGGTTGCAGAGGCCACAGTGCGCTGCATGCGGCGCTACGTCCCGGCAGCGGTGACTGGCATTGTCTTCCTGTCGGGCGGCCAGACCCCCGAGGATGCGACCGACCATCTCAACGCCATGAACGCGATGGGGGAACACCCATGGCAGCTCAGTTTCTCCTATGGCCGCGCGCTGCAGGAGCCGGTTCTCTCCACCTGGCGGGGACGGGACGAAAACGTTGCCGCTGCGCAGCGTGCCTTCTACAAGCGTTGCCAGCTGAATGGCCTGGCTCGCGAAGGCATATACAGCCGCGCGATGGAAACTGCCTGAACGGGCATTTACCCCGACCGTAAAAGCCGATGGGACAATGCAAACCGCGCACGGAACATACCTGAAGTTCTACGTAAGCGAATACCGCGAACACAAGGGCATTCTGATGTTCGAATGGCTGCTTGAGCGTGGGCGCAAGTTCGGCCTGGAGGGGGGCACGGCGATGCGTGCCGTAGCCGGTTTCGGGCGCCACGGCACGCTGCATGAAGCAACTTTTCTCGAGCTCGCGGCGGATCTCCCGGTGGAAGTAAGTTTTATCCTGACCGAAGACGATGCCGCGCTTTTCCTCGACTTGCTGGAAACGGAAGCTATCGACCTGTTTTATGTCAAATTTCCGGTCGAGTATGGGTTTCTGCCGGATTGATCGTACCTTTCGAGCTCGGCCCGTCGTTCAATCGCAAAGGGCGCAGTGCCGCCCCGGCTTCACTCCACCGGAACCATCTCAACTTCCCACCGCATTTAGGCCTGCATCGATGTTCGCCGTCCCATTAACGCGATCATGACGAGCCCCGCGAGCAACATGACATAGGATTCAGGTTCGGGAATCGCCACCGCGATTACCTGTCCCGCATTGTTGATATCCGTGGCTTCGATTAGCCTCACTCCGGTTGGCAAATCCACCAATGAATTGAGATCGGTCATGCCCGCGCCATGAGGGCCCGTTATAAAAGCATGGGAAGCGTTGTATTGCTCCACCACACAAGGCTGTCTACAGGTTGCTGATTCGCTATAGGACCGCCCCACGACCAAGCCGGCATCGTTAATGCCATTCGCATAACTGAAGTCGTCCCCGCTCAACGTACCCAGGTCTCTCATTCCCTGGCCGGCGGGACCGGTAATGAAGGCATGTTGAAATTTATCGGACGTGTAGGAATATCCCGCCACTTCCCCGGCATTATTGATGTCGTAAGCAATACTGGTTCCTCCCGCCAGGGCGCCAAGGTCTCTCATGCCTATGCCATCGCGACCGGTAAGGAAAGCGTGCCATTCGCCACTTGTGGTGGCTGATTGTCCGACTGCCTGTCCGGTATTGTTGATACCAAAACCCTGGCTGTAAGGGAAATTTGGGTTTAAACCCCCAAGATCCGTTACACGGGTCTCGATATCCGTTACACGCGTATCGATAGCGATGAACGCGTGCTGATACTCGTTTGATCCTTCGAAGGTTCCGACTACCTGCCCAGCACTGTTAATCGCGTTGGCTCTTCCGTGATTTGCAATTAAGAAAGGCTTCACGCCCTCCCCGTTGGGACCGGTAACAAAAGCATAAGGCATGCCGGGGAAGAACCTGAAGTCCGTTATGCCCACCACCTGACCGGTATCGTTGATGTCATAGGCGATACTGAAAGCCCCATTGAAGGCGGGAAACCCCCTCATGCCGAGACCATCGGGGCCTGTCATAAAAGCATCCCGCCCACCGCTGGGTGAGGATGACCAACCCACCACCTGTCCCGCGTTGTTAACGCCGAGAGCCCAAGTATGATTTCCGCCCAAGGTGCCCAGGTTGGTCGCTGTCCTGTTGTTAAGATCTATGAGGTAGGAGCGTTCCTGTGCGACAGCATGAAAAGTAAAACCATAGCCAGCAAATAGAGTCGCAGCGAGGACGAAGCCCCGGAATTTGAGAGGTAAAGTGATCGTCATGACTGAAGTTTTCCTTCCGCACGGAAGTCCTTTAAGCACAGAATTCCACGAGAACAATGCATATTTTAAACGTAGACGATCGAGCCGGATTGTCAAGGCAGAACTAAAACCGGATGGTGTCAGTCACGGCAACCGGTACTCAAACTCATCCCGCTTTTTCTTGCGCCGCGCCTTAAACCCAACCAGGCCAAGTCCGGCAAGCATCAGGGCATAGTTTCCGGTTCGGGAATAACTCCCACGGCAATGACTTGCCCATTGTTATTGATGGCCGTGCCACGGTATTCCCATGCGGAAGAATCGGCGGCATATCTGGTCGAAATTCCCACTACCCGGCCCGCATTGTTGATGCCATGAGCCACGCTGTAGGAGACGCCTAAAGTGCCAAGGTCCCTCATGCCCACCCCATCCGGACCAGTGATGAAGGCATGGTAGTCCTTCCCCGGTGTCAGGAATATTCCAGCCACCTGCCCCGCATCGTTCATCGCCCGTGCGGGTTCCAGGAAGAGATCCGCGACTTCAAGCTGGGTCGCTGTTCTGCTATTAAGGTCAATAAGGTAAGGATGCAGCTGCGCCGCAGCCGGAGTAATAAAACCGAGGCTACCAAATAGGGCTGAAGCGAGGATAAAGTGCCGCACCATTGAACGAGGGGCAATCTTCATAATGAAGGTCTCCTTCAGAAAGTCTCCTTCAGAAAGGCAGGTACTGCCAGCAAAGCATGTTCTAAAGGTAGACGACAAAGCCGGATTGTCAAGGCAACACAAAATTCGCGCAGGAGTGCCGATTACGGCAGCCCACAAAGTCATCCGGGCTACGGTGATGCGCTGGGATTGCTACGGTAGGGCGTGGAGCGGGCATTAGGTAGGTTAACGACCCCCGGCTGCCTGCGGGCGACCACCGTGAAGCCGCCGGTGCGATGGGCAGTATCTAAGAGTTCCTGAAGAGTTCCTAGAGCAACAACCGCTTCCGCCGCGCTATCAACGCGATCAGGCCCAGCCCGGCAACCATCATGACATAAATCCTCGGCTCGGGAATCTGGGGGGACGCTGGGTACGCAATGACTTGGCCCGCGTTATTGATCTCCCTCGCTTCGGTAAGAACAACCCCATCAGGCAGGTCAACCAGTGAATTGAGATCGGTCATGCCATCGCCATTGGGGCCAGTAACAAAAGCATGCAAAAAGCCTTCCGCCGTAATACTGGATGCCCCCACCACCTGGCCCGCATCGTCGATGTCCCAGGCCGAGCTGTAGTCCCCTCCAAGCGTCCCTAGGTCCTTCACATCGAAGCCGTTTGGGCCAGTAATGAAGCCGTGAGGTCCCATGGATCCCACGACTTGACCCGCATTATTGATCCCCGTGGCCTCACCCCAGGCATCACCAAGGGTACGCACACCAACGCCATTTGGGCCAGTGATGAAAGGACGAAAAAAAGAATCGCCTCCCGGCGGCAAGATACCTCCCACCGCTTGGGCGGTATTGTTGATGTCCCAGAAGCGTACAGAAGCTCCGAAAATTTCACCAAACGCCTCAAGTTCTCTCATGCTGCCGCCACCGGGGCCGGTGATGAAAGCACGTGTACCACGGCTCGCCGTATTGGACGTCCCGACTACCTGCCCGATATCATTGACCGCGTCCGCCCAGCTGAAATCCCCCCCAAGCGTCCCAAGGTCTCTTATACCCACTCCATCCGACCCGGTGATGAAAGCATGTAACTCACCAGTGGGAGGGGGGAAAAAAATATTTCCCCCCACCACCTGCCCGGCATTGTTAATATCCCAAGGGCTTGCCCAGGGGCCAAGGTCCCTCATACCCATTCCGTCGGGGCCGGTAATGAAAGCCCCGCGATCAGATGACCCCGCCACCTGCCCCGCATCGTTGATCGCCGCTCCGTGAGTGCTTATCCCACCCATCGGGCCGAGCGTGGTTGCTGTTCTGCTGTTAAGGTCAACGAGGTAGGGCTGTAACTGGGCTGCAGCAGGAGTAATAAAACTGAGGCCGGCGAGCAAGGCTGCGATGAAGGTTAAGCTCCCGGGTTTGAAGCCATATGTACGCATGACCTGCTCTCCTTAATAAGGACGGGCTGCTACGAACAAAACCAGTTCTAACCGTAGACGACAGGGCTGAATTGTCAAGGCGCGAAAAATTTCCGCTTGCGCCTATCCAGGCTCAGCCAAGGCTCGAACACATCGGCGGATTTGCCCTGCTTTGCTAGAACAGCAAGGTGTCAGGTGGTATAAAACGCGGAGGTCAGGCGGGAGGCGCGGGACGACTCAGACCGGATAAGTGGAGCTTCTCCGAACGTTTGGACCAGCACGCATTTTCGCCGCGCCATCGATCCAACGGTCGCTCACTGGCCTGAGGCGGTAATCGGATACGGGGAGAGTATCTAAGAGTTCCTAGACCAGCAGGCGCTTCCGCCGCGCCACGAACCCGATCAGAGCCAGCCCCGCCAGCAACATGATGTAGGATTGAGGTTCGGGTATACCCATCGCGCTGACCTGGCCTGCGTTATTAATGTCGATCTCGTAAACCTGAACCAACCCTTCTGGCAGCCCCACCAGCGAACTCAGGTCCGTGAGGCCCTCGCCACCGGGACCGGTGATGAAAATATGCTCAGCGCCGGTGGAGATAGTTGATCGTCCCACTACTTCCCCGGCATCGTTAATCCCCTGAGCGACGCTAAACCCTCCACCAAGCGTCCCAAGGTCTCTCATACCCACGCCATCGGTCCCGGTAACGAAAGCATGCGTAACACCCGAGGAAGCGCGGTAAGCCCCCACCACCTGCCCGGCGGCGTTAATATCGTAAACATCGGTTATAGCGCCACCCAACGCACCAAGGTCCTTCATGCCCATTCCATCGGGACCGGTAATGAAAGCACCCTGCGCACCGGCGGATGTTACGTAATGCCCTGCCACCTGGCCAGAATCGTTGATAGCCAATGGAGTGCTGGTTCTCCCACCCGAAGTGTCAAGGTCCCTCATGCCCATGCCATCGGGGCCAGTAATGAAGCCATGATAACTACCCGCGGATGTGAAGGACTGTCCCACCACCTGTCCCGCAGCGTTGATATCGTGAGCAGAGGTACTTCCTCCTCCCAAACTGCCAATAGCCCTCATGTTCCTGCCATCAGCCTCGGTAATGAAAGCCTCGCCCGAATGCCCCACCACCTGTCCGGCACCATTAATCGCGCTGGCAGAGCTTTGGTCTACAACCCCAAGTATACCCAGGTCCCGTATGCCGATACCGTCGGGGCCGGTGATGAAAGCATGATATCGTGCGGCAGAGGTAACGGATTGCCCCACCACTTGTCCGAGGTCGTTAATTCCCATTGCAACAGTGCGTCCGCCCCCCAAACTTCCCAACTCTGTCACTTCTCTACTGTTAAGATCAATCAGGAAGGAACGCTCTGGGTCAGCGGCATAACCATCAAAACCGAAGCCAGCGAACAGGGTTGCACCGAGGAAAAAGCTTCGAACTTTGGAACGATGGGCAATTTTCATACGAAGTTCTCCTTAGGAAAAGACAGGCTGCCAAGCACAAAGCGTGTGGGGCGGATTACCAGGTTCCTATGCCAAAGGTCGCTTTCGGCGAGCCGCAAACACAACCATACCCAGTCCTGCCAGCAGCATGAGATAAGATTCCGGCTCCGGAACACCCGTTGCGATGATCTGTCCCGCGTTATTGATGTCCATGGCGGCAGTTAGAAGAACCCCTTCCGGCAGGAAATCCAGTGAATTAAGGTCCGTCATGCCTGCGCCATTGGGGCCGGTTACAAATGCATGAGTAGCGCCGGCAGAGGTGGAAGAACTTCCAACCACCTGCCCCGCATCATTGAGTCCTTCAGCATCGGTGACGTCGGTACCAGACGCGCCTAACGTGCCAAGTGTCGTCATACCCATACCATTGGGACCCGTGATGCCAGCACCGCCTGCTACCTGACCGGAAGCGTTAATGTCGGTGGCAACGTCGCCACGCCCTCCAAAAGTGCCAAGAACCACCGTCCCGGCGCCGTTGGGGCCGGTTATGAACGAAACGAAATCGCCCCCCGAAGTTACGGATAACCCGAGCACCTGCCCGGCATCGTTTATCGCAAAAGCATAGTTCGTCGCCCCTCCCGAAGTGCCGTCAAGATCCCTGATGCCCTCACCGCCGGGACCAGTAATAAAAGCATGCGCATCACTACCGGTCTGCGTATCGGTTTGTGTATATCCCACCACTTGGCCGGTATTGTTGATGCCTTCAGCCACGCTTTGATCCCGGCCCAAAGTGCCTAAGTCCCGCATCCCGACGCCATCGGGGCCAGTCATAAAGGCACGACGCGCGCCAGTCGCCGTGTCGGCGAAGCCCACCACTTCCCCCGAATCGTTAATCCCTAATGCCCGGCTGAAGTTGCCGCCTAGCGAACCAAGATTTCTGATGCCCTGGCCACTCGGACCGGTGAGGAACGCGTAATGACCCCCTTCAGGGGTAGTCGCTCCGCCCACCACTTGCCCTGCATTGTTTATGCCGCCGAAGGTGCTGAACCCGCCGAAAGTCTTAATCTCGCTCACTGTCCTTTTGTTAAGGTCCATGAAATAGAGAATTTCCGCATCGGCATGAGTAGCAATGCTCAGGACAGCTAAAAGCACCGGACCAAGGACGAAAATGCCGACTTTAAAGCCCCCGTTTTTTTTCATATTCATTGTGGGCACTCCTTGCAAAGAACTGAACCGCAACAGAGAAAAGCACGTTTTTAGAGTAGACGGCCTAGGCGAATTGTCAAGAACGGGCGACTTCCCGCCAGCCCGGGTAAAAGCTTGGATTAGATCTCGTAGCCTCAACACTCAGGCCCTTTTATATCCGCTTTTTTATACCGGCAGGCGCTTCGGCCGCGCCATGAACCCAATCAAGCCCAAGCCGACCAGCAGCAACGCATAGGTCTCCGGTTCCGGAACGCCGGTAGCAATCACTTGTCCACTGTTATTGATATCCACGGCATTCATTAGAAGCACCCCCGGGGGCAGATCAACCAGTGAATTGAGATCGGTCATGCCTGCGCCGTTGGGACCGGTTATGAAAGCATGCTCTCCGCCTTCAGCAGTGCTGGTAGTTCCCGCCACCTGGCCCGCATCGTTGATGCCGGAAGCCCAGCTAGTGCCCCCGCCCAAAGCGCCAAGATCCCTCATGCCTACCCCATCGGGAGCCGTGATGAAGGCATGGTGACCTTCAGCAGTATCAGAACTTCCCACTACCTGGCCCGCATCGTTAATGTCGTTAGCATAGCTGTTTCGCCCGCCTAAAGTGCCAAGGTCTCTCATGCCCATCCCATTAGCGTCCGTAATAAAGCCGTGGAAATATTGTTCGGCTGTGGTAGAATGTCCCGCTACCTCCCCCGCATCGTTGATTCTGCTTGCCGAACTGAAATTCCCCTCTAAAGCGCCAATATCTCTCATACCCGTCCCATTTGGACCAGTGATGAAGGCATGAGAATCGCGTTCAGCCGTCTCAGATTGACCCACTACCTGCCCGGCGTCGTTAATACCTTGAGCGGCGCTGAAATCCCCACCTAACGAGCCGAGGTCCCTTATGCCCTCGCCATTAGGGCCAGTGATGAAGGCAGTTGTAGAAGAAGGAGTTGGAGTAGAACGTCGTCCCACCACTTGCCCCGCCTCATTGATGTCTGCGGCGTCATCGGCGATACTGCTACCTGCCAAGCCCAGATCTCTCATCCCCATGCCATCAGGACCGGTAATGAAGCCATGGTTAAGCCCCTGACCTAGGGGAAAATAATATCCCACCACCCGTCCGACATCATTCAACGCCCTAGGTACGGTCGTACCTCCATCCAGGCGTTCGAGCTGGGTTACCGTTCTTGTGTTGAGGTCAATCAGGAATGGAAAGTGTTCCTGGGCGACGGCACGCGTACCATGGCCCAGGCCGATAATCAGGGCAACGCCCGAAATGAGGTTGCTGACTTTGAAGCAACGGTTGAGTGACATGGCATCCCCCGACAAACAGCGTTTAGCATCCATTACTTCAAAATAGGTGACGGAAGTTAAGCTGTCAAAAGGCAGCCTTATTTATTCCGGATTTTTCGCCTTCTTTCGCCTTGCCATGAACCCGATCAAACCCAAGCCAACAAGAAAGAGCGCAGGGATCTCGGGCTCTGGGATTGGTCGTACGCTAGTGGTCGCAATAATCTGTCCTGCGTTATTGATGGCCCTGGCCTCCCAGAAAATTAACCCCTGTGGCGGTTCAACCAGCGAATTGAGGTCCATCATGCCTGTGCCATCGGGCCCGGTCACGAAAGCATGAAAAGCGGGAACCCCTTCCACCGTCGCGAAAGACCTGCCCACCACCTGCCCGGCGTCGTTGATGCCTAAAGCCTCGCTGGAATTAAAGGGGAACATACCGCCAAGCGTGCCAAGGTCCCTCATGCCGATCCCATCGGGACCGGTAATGAATGCACGGTGTGAGCCGTCATCCTGACCCACCACCTGTCCGGCATCGTTGATGTCCCAAGCATCGCTGGAGGAACTACCTGAAGCGCCAAGGTCCCTCATCCCCATCCCATCTGGGCCGGTGATAAAAGCGTGCCCAGGGCCTTCGGCTGAAAATACTCCCGCCACCTGCCCGGCATCGTTAATGCTGCGAGCAGTGCCGAAGGCGGGGTCACCTGTAGGAGCGAGAAGGTCCCTCATGCCCTTCCCCTCGGGACCGGTAATGAAAGCATGGAAATGGCGATCTCCCTCTGTGTAAGATCCTCCCACCACCTGTCCGGCATTGTTGATGCCGGAAGCGGAGCTTTCACTGCCGCCCAGAGTACCAAGGTCCCTCATGCCCTTCCCGTCGGGACCGGTGATGAAGGCATGGCGCTTATCTCCCGTTTGAAAATATCCCGCCACCTGCCCCGCATCGTTGATGCTGAGAGCAACGCTACGACCGCCTAAAGTGCCGAGATCCCTCATGCCCTTCCCATCGGGACCGGTAATGAAGGCATGCCCCTGGCCTTCAGCAGTTTCGGAACTTCCCACCACCTGGCCGACATCATTGATGTCCTGGGCCCCGCTGAAACTACCCCCCAAAGTGCCAAGGCGAGTTGCTGTCCTGCTGTTGAGGTCCACCAGGTATGATTGGGCATTGGCGGGTTTAACAAGGCCAAGACCGGTAACTACGGCGGAGATCAGAACGAGGCTGCGGACATTGAAGCAATTGTTAGTTATCATTGTGTACTCCACGTTGGTTTAAATACGCGAAGATTCCATCTCGAATATAAATAGCTGCAATTCGTGCGAGCAAAGACACATGAGATGACAAAGGAGCGACCGGAGCACATCAGCCTTTATGCTTGGATGATAAATTCCTAGGCAGTTGCTCGCCCGCGCGCTAAAAAGCCGATCAAGCCAAGGCCTAACGACAGCATTGCATACATCTCGGGTTCGGGAACTATCGCAGCCAATTGTCCACGGTTGTTGATGGCGCTAGCGCCAAAGAAAGTAAAATCAGGCACTACGGAGCCAAGATCGGTCACGCCCACGCCATCAGGGCCGGTGATAAAGACATGGGTCAGTCCGGCGTCAGTAGCGGATACCCCTACCACATGCCCTGCGTCGTTGATCCCCCTGGCGCCGCTAAAGTCTCCGCCGAGTGTGCCGAGATCGGTCATGCCCGCGCCACCAGGGCCCGTAATGAAGGCATGAAGTTGCCCGTTTTCAGTGTAGGATTCCCCTACCACCTGCCCTATATCATTGATCCCGGAAGCGTAGCTCCAGTCTCCACCGAGTGTGCCGAGATCGGTCATGCCTACGCCGTTAGGGCCCGTGATGAAGGCATGAAGCTGCCCGTTTTCAGCATTGGATATCCCTACCACCTGCCCCGCATCGTTGATCCCGGACGCGTGGCTATAGCTTCCACCGAGTGTGCCGAGATCGGTCATGCCTACCCATTAGGGCCCGTGATGAAGGCATGGGTCTGCCCGTTGTCAGTATAGGATTCCCCTGCCACCTGCCCGGCGTCGTTAATCCCGTAAGCCTCGCTATGGCCTCCACTGAGTGTGCTAAGTGAGCCAACGTCGGTCATGCCCGCGCCATTAGGGCCCGTGATGAAGGCATGTGTCCCACCTATTGCAGTAGCGGACCACCCTGCCACCTGCCCCGTGCCGTTGATCCCGAAAGCGACGCTATAGTCTCCACCGAGTGAACCGAGGTCGGTTATTCCTATGCCATCACGGCCGGTGATGAAGGCATAGGTCTGCCCGTTGGCAGTCCCGGAGTACCCTGCCACCTGCCCCGCATCATTGATAGCGTTGGCATAGCTCCGGTCTCCACCGAGTGTGCCAAGGTTGATTGCTTCCTTGCTGTTAAGGTCAACTAAATAAGCACGCTCCTGGGCGAGCGCGGAAGATGCGAACCCAATAGTCAGGACTGCGGCCAGGATAAGGTTGCGCAGTGTGTAGCAGTGGTGGGTGTTCATCAGTCCTCCGAAGATTACGGCAAGGTTGATCAGCTTGTTCTCGATATTTCAGTATAGGTTATGAATCTCGGATCCACTTGCGGCGGGACCAAAAAGTCAAAATTCCGCAACTACATGAACGGAATGGTTGATTTCAGGGAGCTGAGTGGCCTACGACGCGGGGGCCGAATGATGGATTAGCGCTTCAGAGCAATGACAGACGAGATGGCAAAGAAGCCATCGAGGAACACCAGCCTTTAGGCTCGCGATGTTAAATACCTATGCAGTTGCTCGCCCGCGCGCTAAAAAGCCGATCAAGCCAAGGCCTGACAACAGCATTGCATACATCTCGGGTTCTGGAACTACTGCCACTGCAACCAGTTGCCCATGGTTATTGATGGCTGTAGCGTCGCTAAAGTAAGTAGAACCAGGCGGCGAACTCACCAAGGAGCCGAGATCGGTCATACCTGCGCCATCAGCGCCGGTGATGAAGGCATGGGTCTGCCCGCTGCTAGTGTAGGAGTACCCTACCACCCGCCCCGCATCGTTGATCTCGGTAGCGTAGCTCACGTCTCCCCCGAGTGTGCCGAGATCGGTCATGCCTGCGCCATCAGGGCCGGTGATGAAGGCATGGGCCGGGAGCGTCGCAAAGTTCCCTACCACCCGCCCCGCATCGTTGATCCCGACAGTGGTGCTCCAGTCTCCATCGAGTGTGCCGAGATGGGTCATGCCTACGCCATTTGGGCCCGTGATGAAGCCATGCTGATTCCCGTTGGCAATGTAGGAGTACCCGACCACCTGCCCGGCGTCGTTGATCCCGAAAGCGAAGCTTTGGTTTCCACCGAGTGTGCCGAGATCCGTCATGCCTGCGCCATCAGCGCCGGTGATGAAGGCATGGGTCTGCCCGCTGCTAGTGTAGGAGTACCCTACCACCCGCCCCGCATCGTTGATCCCGGTAGCGTAGCTCACGTCTCCACCGAGTGTGCCGAGGCCTCTCATGCCCATTCCATTGGGGCCGGTGATGAAGCCATAGTGAGTACCTGCGGCCGTTTCGGACCACCCCACCACCTGCCCGGCGTCGTTGATGTCAAAGGCGAGACTTGAACCTCCGCGGAGGGTCCCGAGATCGGTCATTCCCGCGCCATTGGGTCCGGTGATAAAGGCGTGCTGAGCACCTACGGCCGTGGCGGAGTGCCCTACCACCTGCCCGGCGTCGTTGATCCCGAGAGCGGTGCTATGGTCTCCACCGAGTGTGCCAAGGTCGGTTACTTCCTTGCTGTTAAGGTCAACGAAAACACTACGCGTCTGGGCGAGCGCGGAAGATGCGAATCCAACAGTAAGGACCGCGGCCAGGATAAGGTTGCGCAGTGTGTAGCAGTGTGAGTGTTCATCAGATCCTCCGACAGAGATTACGACAGGATCGGCGTGTTTTCGATGTTTCAGTGTAGATCATGAATGTTAGACCGGCTGCGCACGATACAGCGATTGAAAGCCAATACATCTTTTTTTCGAGCAAAGACACATGAGACAATGAGATGACAAGGAAGCCACCGAGGGACATTAACCTTTCTGCCTGGGATGGTCGATTCCTATGCAGTTACTCGCCCGCGAGCTAAAAAGCTGAACAAGCCAAGGCCCAACAACAGCATTGCATACATCTCGGGTTCGGGTATTGGAACTCCTCCCACCGCAGCCAGTTGCCCGTGGTTATTGATGTCATTAGCGTAAAAGTAAGTGAGACCGGTCGGCAGGTCCACTACGGAGGCAAGATCGGTCATGCCGAAGCCATCGGGGCCCGAGATGAAGGCATGGTTCTGCCCGTTGTCCGTCTCGGATGCTCCTATCACCTGCCCGGCATCGTTGATCCCGGTAGCCCCGCTCTCGCGTCCACCGAGTGTGCCAAGATCGGTCATGCCAGCGCCATCAGGGCCGGTGATGAAGGCATGGTTGTGCCCGCTTTCAGTCGCGGAAGCCCCTACCACCTGCCCCGCGTCGTTGATCCCGAAAGCGAAGCTTTGGTTTCCACCAAGTGTGCCGAGATCCGTCATGCCTCCGCCATTGGGGCCCGTGATGAAGGCATGCTGCTCCCCGTTGGCAATGTAGGAGTACCCGACCACCTGCCCGGCGTCGTTGATCCCGAAAGCGAAGCTTTGGTTTCCACCGAGTGTGCCGAGATCCGTCATGCCTGCGCCATCAGGACCCTTGATGAAGGCGTGCTGCTCCCCGTTGGCAGTGTAGGAGTACCCGACCACCTGGCCGGCATCGTTGATTCCGGTAGCCCCGCTCTCGCGTCCACCCAGTGTGCCGAGATCGGTCATGCTTGTGCCATCAGGGCCGGTGATGAAGGCATGGGAGAACTGCCCGTTGGCAGGCTGGGACTCCCCTACCACCTGCCCTCGTTGTTGATCCCGTAAGCCCGGCTATAGGGTCCACCGAGTGTGCCAAGGTCGGTCATGCCTGCGCCATCAGAACCCGTGATGAAGGCATGGTACTCATGGTACTGATCCTGCTCGCTGGCAATCAAGGATGTCCCTGCCACCTGCCCGGAGTCGTTGATCACACTAGCGCGGCTAGAGGGTCCGCCGAGTGTGCCGAGGCTGGTTACTTCCTTGCTGTTAAGGTCAACCAATAAAGCACGCTCACGCTCCTGGGCGAGCGCGGAAGATGCAAACCCTATAGTCAGGACTGCGACCAGGATAAGGTTGCGCAGTGTATAGCAGTGGTGAGTGTTCATCAGATCCTCCGCCAAAGATTACGACAAGGTTGACCAGCGTGTTTTCGATATTTTGAATGTTAGAAAGGATGTGGCACGCTACAGCGATTGAAAGCTGATACATCGTCTTTCCGAGCAAAGACACATGAGACAATGAGATGACAAGGAAGCCACCGAGGGACATCCGTCTTTATGCCTGATGGTAGATTCCTATGCAGTTGCTCGGCCGCGCGCTAAAAAGCCGACGAAGCCAAGGCCTAACAACAGCATTGCATACATCTCGGGTTCGGGAACTACTGTTCCCACCGTAGCCAGTTGCCCATGGTTATTGATGGCACTAGGGTAGCCAAAGTCAGTAAAACCAAGTGGCGGATTCACCAAGGAGGCAAGGTCGGTCATGCCTGCGCCATCAGGGCCCGTGATGAAGGCACGGCCAAACCCGTTGTCAGTTCCGGCTACCCCTATCACCTGCCCCGTATCGTTGATCCCTAAAGCGTAGCTAAAGTCTCCACCGAGTGTGCCGAGATCGGTCATGCCTGCGCCATCAGGTCCGGTGATGAAGGCATGGGTCTCCCTGTCGCCAGCAGTGTAGGAGCGCCCTACCACCTGCCCGGCGTCGTTGATCCCGGAAGCGCTGCTAAAGCTTCCACCGAGTGTGCCGAGATCAGTCATGCCGCCGCCATTGGGGCCGGTGATAAAGGCATGATACTGGCCGTTGGCAGTCGTGGATACCCCTACCACCTGCCCCATGTCGTTGACCCCGAAAGCGAAGCTATAGCCTCGACCGAGTGTGCCAAGGTCGGTCATGCCTATGCCATTGGGGCCGGTAATGAAGGCATGATCCTGCCCGTTGGCAGTCGTGGATACCCCTACCACCTGCCCAGCGTCGTTGATCCCGGAAGCGCTGCTAAAGCTTCCACCGAGTGTGCCGAGGTCGGTCATGCCTATGCCATTAGGGCCGGTAATGAAGGCATGGGTCTGCCTGTTTTCAGTCGTGGATTGCCCTACCACCTGCCCCATGTCGTTGATCCCGTAAGCGAAGCTATATCCTCCACCGAGTGTGCCAAGGTCGTTCATGCCTGCGCTATCAGGGCCAGTGATGAAGGCGTGGGGCGGCCCGTTGTAAGTGTAGGATTGCCCTACCACCTGTCCCGCATTGTTGATAGCGTTAGCATAGCTCCGGTCTCCACCGAGTGTGCCGAGATCAGTTACTTCCTTGCTGTTAAGGTCAACCAATAAAGCATGGTCCTGAGCGAGGGCGGAAGATGCGAACCCAATAGCCAGGACTGCTGCCAGGATAAGGTTGCGCAGTATGTAGCAGTGGTAAATGTTCATCAGATCCTCCGCGAAAGATTACGACAAGGTTGACCAGCGTGTTTTAGATAGTCCAGTACAGATCATGAATGTTAGAGCGGGTGTGACAGGTACAGCGATTGAAAGCTGATACATCGTTTTTCGAGCAAAATATGTACTACAAGCCCATGTGAGAAGAATCGGGCCGGGGTCGCAACTAGGGCCATCGGGTTTAGCAAGGAAGATAGCTACCAGGGAGCGAGATCATGGAACTTAGGCTGGAGATTAACGCTGGCATTGAATTCGGATTGAACCGCCTTGTCGAGAAATACGGGCACGACAGGGAATACTACATGGTTAAGCTGGCACAGACTGGCATGAGGAATCTTGAAAACACATTCTGGGCGGACGGTGATATCGACTCCAAAGACGTGATGAGCCGAGATGCATTGGAGGATTAGGAAGTAACGCCTGGGCGGATACGGTGTAGAAAGAGGCGACTTTCTCCAAACGAAAACAAAACGTGTCGTTCGCGGGCAGGCAAGATTCACTGATCCGACGGGCAACTGTCGTGTGCGAAACCGGGTTCGACAAGACTTGGCGGCGCCAACGCTCAGGCGCTTTTATATCCGCTTTTATACCGGCAGGCGCTTCCGCCATGTCATGAACCCGACCAGACCCAACCCGCCCAAAA
This sequence comes from Nitrosospira sp. Is2, assembly GCF_033095785.1. Lineage (GTDB taxonomy): Bacteria > Pseudomonadota > Gammaproteobacteria > Burkholderiales > Nitrosomonadaceae > Nitrosospira. Next base: position 55,395 of record NZ_CP137134.1, read on the forward strand.
ACATGAGATAGGATTCGGGCTCGGGAATAAGAAGACTGGTCGTGGCAATGACTTGACCCATGTTATTGATATCCCACGCTTCGGCTAAAATGACTCCCGCTGGTAGCTTGACCAGGGAGTTGAGATCTGTCATTCCTACACCGTTGAAACCAGTGATGAAAGCATGGTCGTGTCCCCCTCCTGTCAAGGAGGACCCGGCTACCTGCCCGACTTCGTTGATACCATAAGCCGCGCTGACATTGCCCCCTAAATGCCCAAGATCCCTCATGCCAACCCCATCAGGACCGGTGATGAAAGCATGACTAGCACCGGTCGGTGTGTTTGACCATCCGACCGCCTGTCCCGAATTATTGATAGCTGCCGCAGCGCTTCCAACTGCCCCCAACGTGCCGAGATCCCTCACGCCCCGGCCATCGGGTCCAGTTATGAAAGCACCCACCCACGACGAACCTACCGCTTGGCCGAGATCATTGATACCCCAAGCCCAATTAGGGCTGCCGAAGACGCCAAGGTCGCGCATGCCCAAACCATTAGGGTTAGTGATGATAGCATGCTGCTCGCTAGCGGACGTATGCGAGGACCCTACAACCTGGCCAGTCGCGTTGATGTCGTAGGCATAGCTGTAACTGCCCCCCACCGTTCCGATGTCCCTCATGCCCATGCCACCGGGCCCCGTAATGAAAGCACGGGTCTCTCCCAAGATCGTGTGAGAATATCCCACCACCTGGCCCGAATTGTTAATACCAAAAGCCTGGCTGACCGGGCCGCCTAAAGTTCCAAGACTTCGCATGCCGACGCCATTGGGACCAGTAATAAAGGCATGGAAATTGCCACGGGAAACGAAAGAGTGTCCTACGACCTCTCCGGCGTCGTTAATCGCCGCAGCAGTGGTACTGCGGCCCAGGCCTGTCAACTCGGTTGCTGTCCGGGTATTAAGATCGACAAGGAAGGAACGTTGCTGGGCAACGGCATAAGCACTGAAAAAGAGGTTGACGAACAGGACAGTGCTGAGCATTAAACGTCGCCGTTCAACGCGACGAGGGATCTTCATGTCATAGTCTCCTCCAAGAAGGGTCCAGCTGCCAGTAAAGCATGTTTTTACCTGTAGACGACGACTCGGATTCGTCAAGGCAGGAGGAATACGCACCCGTAGTCTCCCACTCCCATGCTCGCCTAGATTGGGCGCCGCTTCCGTCGGGCCATCCACCCTATTAGGCCCACCCCGGCCATTAGCATGGCGTAAGAGTTCGGCTCAGGGATAACTTGCGCGATGGCGATGACCTGCCCCGCATTATTTATGCCCAAGGCTTGCGTAAGAAGTACCCCCTCCGGCACGCTGACCAGCCAGTTGAGGTCCGTCATGCCTGTGCCATGGGGACCAGTTATAAAAGCATGGGCAGTGCGATCTGATTCGTAAGCGACCCCTACTACCCGCCCTGGTCATTGATGCCAAGAGCCTCACTGATACTGTAGCCTAAAGCACCTAAATCTCTCGGGCCCTCGCCATTGGGGCCGGTAATGAAAGCATGCAGATCCCCCTCCGAGGTGGAGGAAGATCCCGCTACCTGACCGGAATTGTTGATTGCGTTAGCATATGTATATGTTCCGCCCAAGGAGTCAAGAGCAGTCATGGCGTCCCCGTCGGGACCGGTAATGAAAGCTCGATCGCGTCCGTCCGACGTCAACGAAGAACCTATCACCTGCCCTTTATCATTAATGTCGACCGCCACGCTGTTATTGCCGCCTAACGTGCCGAGGTCTCTTATGCCCACACCATCAGCGCCGGTGATGAAAGCATGCGAAGTGCCTCCCGGCGTTTCTGAATAACCCACCAACTGCCCGACATTGTTGATGCCGCTAGCCCAGCTTCGATCTCCCCCTAAAGTGCTCAGGACTCTCATGCCCAAGCCATCCTCGTCAGTGGCGAATGCTTGCGAAGGCTCCGTAGGTGCTACGGATGAGGCCGCTATTTGACCGGCATTGTTAATATCAGTAGCGAGGCTGTGACCCCCGGTAAGAGTGCCAAGATCCCGCATACCCGCCCCATGAGGACCGGTAACGAAAGCATGAGAAAAACCGTCGGGGAGATTGGATGACCCGACTACTCTGCCCTCATCGTTGATCGCCGTGGCGTAAGTAAAACCTGCGCCCAGGCTTCCAAGATCGGTCAGGGTCCGGCTATTAAGGTCAACGAGGTAAGAGCGTTGCTGCGCCTCGGCATGAGTAATAAAACCGAAGCTAGCGAATAGGCTCGCGGCGACGATAAAACTGCTTACCTTAGCCCTAGAGATAATTTTCATCACGCGACTTTGGAACGAGGGGGCAGTGTTCATGGTGATGGTCTCCTGGAAAGACAGCCGCCGCAAGCAAAGCACGCTTTAAAAGTAGACGACAGGGCCGAATTGTCAAGGCGGGAAAAATTTCCGCTTGCGCCTATCCAGGCTCAGCCAGATCTCGAACATATCGGCGGATTTGCCGTGCTTTGCTGGAACAGCAAGGCGTCAGTTGGTATAAAACGCGGAGGCTAGTGCGGGGAGGCGGGACGACGTACACCGGATAAGTTGGAGCTTCTACGCATGTCTGGACCAGCACGCGTTTTGCCGCATCATCGAAATGACGGTCGCTCACTGCCCGGCGATAATCGGATACAGGGATTTGGCAATGCTCCCAGCACCATCCACTCGATCATTAATCCCGCTAAATACGTACTTTGGTCCAATTGTTATAGTTCCGAAAAACCGTAATATCAAAACCGTGTGCAGGAGAAGCGGGGTTCGTTCAATTCAACCGGCTATTCGCGGTTTGGACTTTTAACTGGAAGGAAGAGCAGTTCAAAATAGAGGAGCGATACTATGGAACTCAGGCTGGAGATTAACTCTGATATTGAATCAAGGCTGAACCGCCTGGTTGAGCGGTATGGGCACGACAGGGAATACTATCTGTCTGAGCTGACACGCACGGGCATCAGAAACCTTGAAAGCGCATACTGGGCCGAGAGCAGCATTGACTCGAATGACGTGATGAGCCGATACGCGTTGGAGGATTAGCCTAAGTAATCTTGTAGCGGCAAGCAAACAGGGCTGCGGTGCGCACGAAGCTGCGGATTTTTAGCGATGGGTGACCTTCATGTGAAAGTTCTCCGGAGGAAAACAGCGCTCCCGCTGACGCGACAAACAGGGCGCTTCGTTTTCAATATAGAAGATCGCTCAAATCATGCTCAAAAATTCCGATCAGGTATACCCCTCCTCCCATTTAACCGGCGCAAACCGGATCAGCGGCAACGGTGGGTCTCCAACACTGCCGAGGTCCTGAAGTGCGCGGGAAAGATCGAGCAAAATGTCGGGGGACTTGGGCGACGGAACGGGAATGTCGAATTCCAGCGACAATCGATAACGTTTATGGGGCTCAGTGAGGGACACCCCTCCTCCGACATCGCGGTGATCCCATACTCCGCCGGTATTCGTCTGCTGTCCCTCCGCATCCCACATGCCAAACTCAAACCCCCTTACTGCTGGATAGTGCGTGCTGCCGATCACGAGCGATGCAAGTAGCGGCCGGAAAACAAATCCGCCCGTTTGCGGCGTCACGTCCACAAAGACCCGCGTCTTCCCGGGCCGACGATTTTTGGGATATAGATTGCGCGGGTCAACAGAGAGCGGCAAGCCGAAGAAAATCTGCGTGTCGTAAGTTTGCAGCCGGTTGTCGATGCCGACATGCAGATTCAATCCCGGCAGGTTCAGCTCAGGCCCCTCCGCCGAACGCTGCCGCTGGGGTGCGGCGGGAGCAGTACCATCGATATAAGCGGCACTTTCCCAGCCGCCACGAAATCCTGCGCAGCCGGTAACCATGACGCATAGCGGCAGGATGATGCAAAGTCCCGATAGTCTGTTCATACCAACCTATATGAAAACAATTGTTGACGTGCGGCGCATCCGCCATGAGTCGAAGGTGTAATCCGCATTATAAAATACCGGCAGACGAAAGCTGACCCTCAGTTACCTTGGCTCAGCTACCTGGTTCCATTAACTCGCCGTGGCGGATTGCGGCGATTTAGGCGCGCCTGATGTTGACCCTCCCCTATTCCGGATTGCGCCCGTCCTTAGGAACCATTAGGCTACTGTCCCCAAATAGGCCCTGCCTGTCGGCAGGGCACGGGATCCAGGGGGGCGAAGCTCGAATCCTTCCGTCTGGCGGCCATTGTTCCACAGGTCGCGCAGACCGGGATTATATTCCCTGGACTCGTTGGGTTTCAGGCTTTATTGCGATGCTCCTGCCGATGCTTCTCGCGCATCTGTTTCATCTGCGCCCGCTGGGTATCGGTCAACACGTTATTTATGTCATTGCGTGTCCGGCTGCGCTGAATGGTCAGGTCGGCCACCAGATTACCCCGCTCCCGTGCCAGTGCCTCCAACCGGCTTTCGTCACTGTTTCCGGCTCGCCCAAGTTCTTTTAACGCTTTTCGATTGGTCCGCATTTTTTCCTTTAGATCTGCAAATCGGGGCTTGGCGTTTTCCACAGCCGCTTTAACCGATGCGCGCTGCGCCGTCGTGAGTTGGAGGCGATCCGCCATCTTTTCCCAATACAGCCCTTTGCCCTCCATACCTTGCCCTATCTTTCCGGAACGTGCCCCGTGATGGCATCCTCGCGCACCGTCTTTCAAATACGTGTCCGAATGCGGATCGGCCAAAGCCATACTGCTTGCCAATAACCCGCCGATCAATGAAATTTTGACGATTGTTTTCATTTAGCCAGTCCTCTTGATAGTGTTGTCGGAGAATATCGCCGCGAATGTGTACGGCTTGAACAAAGAATACGGCCGGGCAATGTCAAGAAGGGTTACGGAAGCGTAAAGTTGTGTAAAGAGTCCAGGGGGCGCTGTATTTGGCCGCATTAATTTGGCAATATCCGTAGCAGATACATCATGCAAGCCTTTGCAAACGATTAACCTGGAAAAAACGGATGGCCCGCATACTGTTGGCGGATGACGATATCGAATTGAGCGGCATGCTGGTCGATTATCTTGCGGTAGAAGGCTTCGACGTCGACGTCGCGCATGATGGCGACACGACGTTAAGTAAGACGGCGGCCAACCAGTATGATCTGCTGATACTCGATGTGATGATGCCGCGCCGAAATGGTTTCGATGTATTGCGGGAACTGCGCACGCGGTCCCAACTTCCTGTGCTTATGCTGACCGCGCGCGGGCATGACGTCGACAGTATCGTCGGGCTCGAGCTTGGAGCAGACGACTATCTCGCGAAACCTTCCAATCCCCGCGTACTGGTGGCGCGAATTCGCGCAATTTTAAGAAGAGCAGAGGCGCAAGGCGAGTTCCAGAATGGAAAAGATCGGTCCGATCAGATCGTACTTGATGATCTCGTCATGCATACCGGCTCCCGCACGGTTACGTGCGGCAACTGTCCCATCGCCATGACTAGCACCGAATTCAGTCTGTTGCACGTGCTGTTGCGGGAAGCGGGCCAGGTTGTTTTGAAAGCAACCCTCTCACAGCAGGCGCTCGGCCGCAAGTTAAGCCGTTATGACCGCAGCCTCGATATGCATGTAAGCAACCTGCGCAAAAAACTGGGCACGCTGCCGGATGGCCAGGAGCGAATCAAGACGGTCCGTGGGGTCGGTTATATTTATTCACGGAACTGATGTGCACAGATTATTCTGGAAAATATTTCTATCGTTCTGGCTTACTTTGGTTGTTTTTGCCGCGTTACTCCTGTTTGCTGTTTCCACCTATCTGGAACATACGCGAACCCAGCAGGATATCGGCAGCATGCGTGCGCGCCTTGCCGAATATCTCGATCAAGCCCAAACAGCAGCAAAACAAAACGGTATCGACGGCCTGGAAGCATGGCTTAGCCGCTTGGACCGTCGCGAAGCGATACCGATTTTCCTGATTGATGAAAGCGGGGAGGACCTTTTGGGGCGTGAGGTGCCTGCTTATATCGTCACAAGGCTGGACCGGAGGCGCCAACATGCTGAACGCATGGAACGAAAGGCCCCGGCTCACCTGCGGTCAATCCGCCTGGCGGATGGAAGCTCGTATCGCATGGTTCCGGACTTCCAGAGCATCACGTTGCTCAGGGTGTTGCAGCGGCCGAGAGTTATTGCGTTGCCGGTGACTATTGCAGCCCTGATAAGCGCGCTGGTTTGCCTGTTGCTCAGCCGGTACCAGACGTTCCCGCTGGAGCGGTTGCGGCGCGCCGCCCAACATATCGCAGCAGGCGACCTTACCCAGCGTGTTTCCCCATCCATGGGTAACCGCCGCGATGAAATCGCCGACTTGGCAGGCGCATTCGACAAAATGGCTGAACGCCTCGAAAAAGTCTTCAGTTCGCAGCGGCAACTGCTGAGCGACGCCTCCCATGAACTGCGTTCACCGCTCACACGCATTCAGGTTGCATTAGGTCTTGCTCGCCAGCGATCAAATGGACAGGCCGAAAACGAGCTCGACCGCATCGAAATCGAGATAGAACGCCTGAATGAACTGATCGGCCAGCTTCTTGAACTCTCCCGCCTCGAAGCGGGAGTGGATGCCGGGCGTACTGACAAGGTGGATATACGGGAACTGCTCGAAGGACTTATAGAAGATGGGCAATTTGAAGCAGCGTCACGCGGTTGCAGGGTCGAATTGCGCGAATCCTTTCCGGCGATTGTCCAGTCCAACGCCAGGCTGCTGCACAGCGCGATTGAAAACGTCGTGCGCAATGCCATCAGGTACACAAAACCCGATACGACCGTAGAAATAAGCATGCTGCCCGATACAGATCGCCAGGATCGCATCCTCGTTCGGATTCGTGATCGCGGACCCGGTGTACCTGACGAAATGCTGCTCCACCTTTTCGAGCCCTTCGTCAGGGTGGAAGAAGCGAGGGACCGCACAAGCGGTGGATACGGACTCGGGTTGGCCATCGCTGAACGGGCTGTTCGGCTGCATGGCGGCGAAATCATGGCGAGAAATGAACCCGACGAAGGGCTGAGTGTTCATATCCGCTTGCAGCTCGCCGGAACCTGAGGAGCATTTGACCAATCGAGGCCTTTTTCCTCTTATCCTTCTTCCCGAGCCTGGCATTGGAGACCGGTTTAAAAATCGCGGTCGCTTCCCCCTGACGCAGTCGCAGGTGCAGCCACCTCCAGCCCAACGAAAAGGCCCGGAAGCAGGATCGCTGCTACCGGGCCATGGCGTTTGCTTCTATTTCCACTTTCACTGGGAAAGCGACCACCCCACCATTGCTTCCCCGATTGCATGTTACCAATCCTGGGGCACTTTCCTATTGTACTGAAGTACAACCTGACCCTGTTGGACCATGCGCAGGGCTGCGTCGGATTGATGGATCACGTCCCTGGGCTCACGTCCATTTTTTCGCGCTTTCGCCGGAATTCACCCCGAATCTCCCTAAACCGGCATTGATATTTTGCTTAAAACCCAATACGCTCATCACATCTGATCTGGAGGACAAACATGAATGCGGAGTACAAGGGATACAAAATTACTGCCTGGGCGGAGCGTGACGACACAACCGGTCTCTGGAATGGTCGCTACCGGATTCTTGACGAGAAGGGCGTGGTTGCCTACGAAAGCTTCGCCGAGCCGACGGATGATGAAAGCACGGCGCACGAAGCCGCGAGTGCAAAAGCCCGCGCATGGGTCGATGAGCAATAGGCGGTCGCTAAGTGATTCAGCCCGCGGAATACATCAATCCCGGCCCGCCATTACAAGAATCAGCCTCGTGTAACCCGAAAACCAGAAGCCCCTTTCTGGCTATTCACGCCGGCTATTCGCGCCGGCCACTCGCGCTCAGTGCTCGATACCCTTTGCGCGCAGTTCAGCCTGCGCCTCCGCGGTCTTTTCCAGGTCCAGCCCCATGTACTTCAGCACCCCGTCCGTCTTGGTAAATTGCAGGTCGCGGTATTCAACCACCTGAACACGGTTGCCCCAGGGGTCGAGGAAGTCCAGCCTGCCACCTTCCAGCATGGTCGCCCCTGCCGCTATGGCGAGTTCTCGCACGCGCGAACGGTCATCGACCACCAGGCCGAAATGCCGCTGGTCATCCGAGGGCTGTTTCCGCCCTCTCATCAGGGCGATGAACTGATCGCCCATGTCGATAAAAGCGGCGCCCTGGCCTCGGCCCCGTAATGTGAAAGCGAAGATGCGGCCGTAGAAGTCCAGCGCCTCGTCGATATCTCCCACCTCAAGGGCAATGTGATTGACTCCGACGATGTGCGGTTTGGTTTTTTCGCCCGCGCTTCTCTCGCTCCTGTCTTTCTCATCCATGGTTTCCTCGTCTATCATGCTTTCCCGACTGCACTGGTTTGATTGCACTGGTTTGACTCCCCCGGTTGATTGCACTTTATCCTTGGCTGCGCCAGCCGAATCTCGCTTCATGCCGCCTCATGATATCTCTACCCAACCTGAATTGCCATGGGAGGCCATCACCAGGGGGTCTGCCCGCCTGGTGAAGCGCTCGTTGCTCAGGGATAAATCTTCGGGCAGGTAAATCCTGGGGGCAGGTGAATCTTCCCTGAATCTCATCTAACCTGAAGATGATGGTTCGCGGAAATTGTCTTACCCTTCGGTCCAACCGCTCCGCCGAACATCGCGTTGCTCATTTTCGCTAATCGAGTCGCCTGTTTTCAACTACAGTGTTCATTCGAACACATATCGCTCATGGAAATCTCATTACTGTTTGCCCTCATTATTCTCAACGGCGTGTTCGCCATGTCCGAAATCGCGTTGATCACTGCCCGCAGAGCCCAGCTTCAGAATCTGGCGCAGAACGGTGACAGCGGCGCAGCCGCAGCAATACAATTGGGGGAAGATCCAAACCGCTTTCTCTCCACTGTCCAGATCGGGATTACCTTCATCGGCATTATGAACGGGATCATCGGCGAGGCAGCGCTGGCGCGTCCCTTCACCGGGTGGATCGAAAACCTGGGAGTTCAAAAACCCCTCTCGGAATATCTCGCCACCGGGGTGGTCGTGGTCGGCATTACCTATTTCACCATCGTGCTGGGCGAACTGGTTCCCAAACGGCTGGGACAAATTAATCCTGAGTCTGTCGCCCGCTGGGTGTCACGACCGATGCTGTGGCTGGCGGTTGTCTCCAAACCGTTTGTGAGGTTGTTGTCCGCGTCGACCGCGCTGATATTAAGCGCCCTTGGAATCAAGGAGCAGGGCCGGCCGAGCGTGACCCAGGAGGAAATTCACCTGATGCTCGCGGAAGGATCCAGCGCAGGCGTGATCGAGCACGAAGAACACCAGATGATTCAGAACGTATTCCGTCTTGATGACCGTCAGATTGCATCGCTTATGGTGCCGCGAAGCGACGTTGTCTACCTCGATATCGAGGAGCCGCTGGAAGAAAACATCAAGCGAATTGAAGCCAGCGAGCATTCGCGCTTCCCGGTGCTCAAGGGCAGCTGGGACGAAATACTGGGGGTAGCCAGAGCGCGGCAATTCCTCACCCAGACATTGCGTGGCGAGAAACCAGATCTGATCGAAAATCTGCATCCACCGGTATTCGTTCCGGAGTCCCTTACCGGTATCGAGCTACTGGAAAACTTCAAGAATTCGGGCACCCACCTCGCATTCGTCATAGATGAATACGGCGAAGTGCAAGGCATCGTCACCCTGGAGGATGTGATGGAGGCCATTACCGGCGAGTTCAAGCCGAAACGGCCCGAGGACGCATGGGCAATGCGGCGTGATGATGGCAGCTGGCTCCTGGATGGTTTTATTCCCGTACCCGAGCTAAAGGACCGGCTCGGCCTTAAAGAAGTGCCAGAGGAAGAAAGAGGACGTTACAACACGCTCAGCGGAATGGTTATGCTGCTCGTGGGAAAACTGCCGCAGACGGGAGACCGCTGCGAATGGGAGGCATGGACCTTCGAGGTTATCGACATGGATGGTAATCGCATCGACAAGGTGCTTGCAACACCAAGAAAGGCAACTCCTGCCGATACCGCTCGGCAGGATTAGTCGGTAAGGTGAATGGGCTGTTCCGCGCAGCAGGATGTTTCGTCATCCTGCCCTTTGTCCTCATTCGGGTGTGGGCGAGCCATTTTAGCGCTGGGATGGGCATTTCGTTCTCACCGTCCCTCACAACGAATAAAAAACCCGGTAGCAGCAGTGCTGCGACCGGGTCCAAGGCGTTTGCTTCCGTTTACTTACTTTTATTTGTTTCCTTGCTTCTGTTGCTCGTTGCTTGCTGCTTCTGCTGCTTTCACTTGCGTCAGTGACTCTATTTTCACTTAGGGAAGCCTCCCTGCTGCATCAGTGCTTCCCGGGTGATATATTCGCCAATTCCAGGCGGACTGGCTATTGGACTGAAGTACAATGCCGCCTCGAGTTCGACAGGCTCGACAGGTTCGACAGGCTACCCCAATCGAAGCCGAACCGATCCGTCAGGCGCCTTCCACTTTCCACAGCCACGGCCTCCGTTCCCGCTCGGGGCGCGCCGCGCTTGAGCTACCTGCTTTATAGTTTTGCAGTCCTTTACTATAAATAATGGCAACTCGGCCATTTTGACATTTACTCTCTCGGACCTTACTGCCCCGGCGCAACGCCGCCGTTGAAAGGCTTTCTCATATGGCGGAAAAACAGGACGAAAAATCGAAGCTGCCCCTGGCCGGGCTTATTGCGCTGGTTGCAATGGTAAGCGGTTACCTTTATTACGAAGGAATCACGCTTAAAACAGTGCGACCGATCGACAAGGAAAAGGCAACGAGCATGTTCCAGAGAAAGGGCCTGGTTCAGTCCCGTTTGTGGCAGGACCCTTTTGAAGCGATCGAGGCACACCGGCAACTGGAGCAAAAGCGTTCAACGCAGCCGGGGGTAAAAGACGACGTGCATACACTCGACAGGCTGGTGGAATCCCTCGTCGGGTCCAGCATTTCCAGCCTGCGGGTGCTTCCGGTATTCGTCGATGGAAGCCCGTACGTCAACGGCGGCGAATCGAGGCTCAAGGATCGTTATGCGGTAGTATCGGCTCTCGGGGCGGCGGGCTACGTGCCGGAATCGGGAGAGTATCTCCGTTTTTTCAAATGGAACCCGTTCAGCGATAGGGATAAGGAAGCAATGGCGGGGCCGGAAGCAGGCATTGGCGACATCGACGTGCTTGTTCCAGTCGAATTGTTCCTCCCAAAGGCGAAATTTCACGGGCAGCGGCACGCTAAACCTGTGCTCATCCTGTGGCTCAAGGAACAGGATGCCGGCGCGCATCCGCTGACATTCCTGGATGATCTCCTTGCGTCGCTTCACAAGACCTTTGTCAGGCACAAGGCAAAAGTAGACCCGACCTACGAGGTACTCGGCCCGCGAAGCTCCGCGGCGTTGAGCGCCATGCTGAAGGAATTGCAGACCGGACAGCCCGGCGCTTCCCCTCCTGCCTTCGACCGCCTGAAAGATGTTCGTTTCTTTTCCCCATGGGCGACAGCCGAGGATACGTTTCTGCTCGACCGGCCGCCCGCCCTCCCTTCCCGGCAGCAGGACGGTCAGCAAACAAACGAGTCGGTGCAGAAACTGTTCGCAAGGGGGCAGATCAGGCTGACGAGAACCATTGATACGGATGCAGCATTGGCGGAGCAGCTTCTGCAGGAGCTGAAACGCCGCCAGGTCGATTTGAAACCCTGCGCCGACAAAAACTGCAATCCCAAAGTTGCGCTGATCTCCGAATGGGATACGCTTTACGGACGCTCGCTGCCGCGCACTTTTGCCGCAGTGGCGATGAACAACGGGTCCGGCGCCACGGGTGCGTCGCTGAAGGGCGAAATCGACAAGCTGCGCAGGGATGAATGGCCCGGCTGGGTTTACCGGCATTCGTATCTGGGTGGCCTCGATGGGGAATTGCCAGCCACGGCAAACGATAAGGACAGCGATAAAAAGGACGACAGCGAGGCGAGAATCAGGGCATGGTACGAGGGGGAGCTTCCCGGTGTCGAGCAGAACGCCGGCCAGCGTCCGGAAGGACGTGCGCAACTCGACTATGTCCTCAGGCTCGCGGCAGCGCTTAAGGACGAGGAAGCGAAGAACGGGGAGGAGTTCAGGGCCATCGGCGTGCTCGGCAGCGATGTCTATGACAAGCTGCTCATTTTGCAGGCGCTGCGCCCGACATTTCCTCGCGCGATATTTTTTACCACCGATCTTAATGCCCGCCTGGCCTATCCCGCGCAATGGATATCGACGCGCAACCTTATCATTGCTTCGCATTATGGGCTTGAACTTCAATCGGCGCTGCAAACGCCGATTCCGCCATTCCGGGACAGCTACCAGACCTCGCTGTTCTATTCCGCCTTATGGGCGCTGGACCATTTCGTGCCCTCGCAAAAGGCAGATTGTCCAGGCTGCTTCCAGTTGCGCGAAGCGATGGATAAAGGAGAGCCGCTGCTATTTTCCCCTCATGTACAGCCCAGGTTGTATGAAGTCGGGCGGCACGGCGCTTTCGACATCAGCACAGATCCAAATCCGCGTTCGCAATCAACCGGCGACGCCATCAGCGTTCACCCTCCCCGTCCCGATCTGAATCGCTTTCCATTCTCCCCGGCCCAGAACTGGCTTGCGCAGGCAGCATGGGTGGCGCTCACCGTTTTCGTCCTGATTGCGGGGGCCATGCTGATCAGCAGTACGGTGGCGGATGCTCTTCTCAGGCTCGGGTCCGATAAATTATTGTGGCTGGCAGTGGCGATCGCGGCGGCGACCGGCTTCGCCATCATTGAATGGATAATGTGGAGAGTGCCGAACGCGGCGGAGAACGAGCCATTTACCTTCACCGAAGGAATCAGTGCGTGGCCGGCCGCCATCTTCCGGCTACTCGCGCTAGTGATGAGCCTGGCCTTTCTCTGGTATTCCTGGCGAAAGTTGCAACAGAATGAGCGCACCCTGGCGCAATGCTTTATGTTTGAAAAAAAAAACGAACCTTTGGGTAATAACACACGTGAGGAATCCAGCCCCCGCCCCCTCGGGGCTTGGGGAATTTTCTCCAGCGCCCTCTCCAGCCGGCTGCGCCGCTGTATCGGCTTGCATGTGTGGCGCCCTCAAACCGCGGAGCAGGTTGATGCGGGTCACCTGTGGCATGAATACATCACCCTTGGTCAATGTAAAAATTTCGCGGCGCGGGCGTGGCCGCAACTGGCTGTCGCTTGGCTGGCCGCCCTGCTGCTGATGAAACTGCTGGGTTTTCCTCAGACCCCCTGCCGGGGAGATGCGTGCGTCGAGATCCACAATGTGCTTGTCATTCTTGCCGTGATCACGCTGATGGTTCTGATCTTTTATGTCGTGGATACAACCAGGCTCTGCCGGCGCTGGGTCAACTGCATCGCTATGAAAAAAATCCGGTGGCCCGGCGGCACGCTCGACAAACTATCCGCGGAACGAAACATGAGCAGGCAGACCCTGGAGGAATGGCTCAGCATCGAACTGATTGCCGAGCGCACCACCGTGATCGGCAACTTTATCTATTTCCCGTTCATCATCATGTTCCTGCTGGGTATGGCCCGGCACCGCTACTTCGACAACTGGGATTTTCCCACCGCGCTCATCATTATCTTTACCCTCAACGCCGCACTCGTCATTATCAGCAGCATGGCATTGCGGCACTCGGCGGAGATCGCCAAACGCGAAGTTGTCAAACGGCTTGAGAGCAGGCTCATCCGCTCCCGCCAGATGTCGGATGACGACCAGAACAGACAGGAGCTGGAATGGGCGATCCAGGCCATAAAAAACAATCACAGAGGTGCATTCCTGCCGTTTACCCAGCACCCGGTATTCGGCGCCGCCGTCGCCTTGCCGTCGGGCGCATACGGCGTAGTGCTCCTAGCCGAGTATCTGGCCACGGGTTTCTGAGGGTAGCGAATCTTTGACAGCCGTCCTTTGCGTCAATATATGAATGACAATAGGGGACTGTTCCAGGTCTATGTAACAACTCCTAGGCTCACAGGCCCGGCTGCGTCCCGGCTGGTCTGGGATGATAATTTTTATATTCCAAAAATTTCCGGCAGCATTGGCGGAGTCAGCAGCCACCTCCCACTCGAACCCTGTTAGTAGCCGCGTAGAAACCCTATGCGCTTGCAATGCATCTTCCAGCCACGATTTTGCTGGTTTAGATCCAATGCTGCTTGCGGTACCAACTCACCGCATCCCTCGCAGATTCCTCTATGGGCCGCGGCGCCGCCAAACCAAGCTCGGCATAGGTCGCCGAAGGATCGAAGTGCATGGTACGTTTTGTCAGTCGCACACCCGTGACCGTCGCGCTAGGCATGCGATGTGAAATATGATCGGCCCACAACTCACTGAACCAACCAATCGCCAGCGCTACCGGATATGGAATCGTCCATCGTGGAGCGGGGCGATTCACAATGTCTCCAAGAATTTGAAGCCACTCGATTAACCGACAGTTATGTCCTGCGAGCAGATATCGAACGCCAGGTCTGCCCCGTTGCATTGCGCGCACCAATCCGACAGCCACGTCACGGACATCGATCAGGTTCAATTTACAATCCAGATAGACTGGAATTTTGCCCTGACAGAAGGCGACCGAGAGACGGGTGGGAGGCGTTTGATTTCTATCCCCCGGCCCCATAGGCAATGTTGGACTACATACAATGACCGGGGCGCCAGCTTCGGCAAGTTGGAAGGCAGCCTGTTCCGCCTGAAATTTGCTCAAGCAATAAGGTCCAATCATGTCCTCTTCACCCAGGCGGACGGACTCAGCGGCTCCACCGCTGAACTCGTCCGATGTAAGAATACTTTCGGTGCTTACGTAGAGCACTCTACTCACACCGCTGTCGAGTGCGGCCCGCATGACATTGAGAGTACCTTTATGGTTGATTTCGTCGAATTCACAACGATTGCGTCGCCAAAGATTTGGATCAGCCGCAAGATGATAGACGCGGTCGCAACCGTGCATCATATTTCGCATCGCTCCGGAGTCTCGAATATCTGCGCGAACAAGTTCAATGCGTTCAAGGGGTAAATGATTTAGTACCGCCTCAGGATGTTCAAGAACGCGTACAGGCTCGCCGCTGGCGAGCAGTTGATGCACGAGATGCGAACCGATAAACCCGCCGCCTCCTGTTACCAGGTTCATTTTAAAACACCATTTGGGAGAGATGCGGCGAGATGACGAATGTGCGTTCGTGCCTTGGCGAGCCGGTCGCGAGAGATTCGATCAACCAGATTGATAACGGCATTATTAATTGGGCAAGGAAAGGCTCCTGCAAGTCGAACAAGATGTCCGTTATAAGCATCAATTTCAGTCTGTCCGGTTCCCATATCCGGACTCATGGAACAATATGCCCCTCGCAAGGAAGGACGGAAGAATAACCCCATGATTTTGGGCAAGAGCGGTGTCCGCAATATACGCATTACGGTGTGGGGGTGAAATGGGCCAATCGTTTCAAGCGGCAGACCGGCGTGATGCAAGATTGCGTAGTTTTCTTTTAACAGAGCGAAGAATAGTTTTTGCGCGAGCGGATCAGTGAGGAGTTCTGCATTATCGACACCGGCGCTTGCCGCCAGCGGTGAAACAGCTGCGTTGTACATCAGTTTAGTTGCTTTGAATGGCCGAATATCAGAAACACGCTTGACGGGAAATAGCTTGCTTTCAGTAAACGCGGAGGCGAGGCCGCTGATGTGTTCATGCTCGGCGCTGGTTGTCTTTCGCCGCGCGCCTATGTGCAAAGACCCCGCGCGCGTAATGCGAGCGCTCAGGCGATCACGCGGGCACTCAGAAACAAATGAAGCGATGGCTTCCGCAGGATGGTCACATTCCTCAAGTTCCCTGTCATAGCCGTTTTGAATGGGTACCAACGCTTGAGTATTCGCGATTCGTTGCAGGACCGGCGCGTTATCGAATGTTTTTGTGCATAGCAACACCACCTTGTCCGTTGGCGGTACCCATTCATCAAAATGGATGAAGTGCGCGCCCTGAATGGGCTGGCCATCGAGCGTCATTTCATCGCGGCGCCCCGCGGAGAGCTTCCGGGGGTTTGACTCGATCATGGTGACGTCCCAGCCAGCACGGATGAGGCATGCTGCTGCTGCAATGCCAATACCTCCGGCGCCAATAATATGGGCTGATGATTTCATATCGAAAGATGTTGACAATGGGAACGAGTAAGGCTTGCGGGGCAGGTTTGGAAGCTACGGTGGTTAGCATAAACGCGTCTACTCCTCCATCGAGGGAAGCTCGGATATACGAACCACGCAGCACCCCCCCGGGATATACGAACCACGCAGCACCCCCCGCTATGGCTGCCCTGCCCGGTTGAACGATGACCGCATGTTACTTGGCAACTTAACTTCGCTCTGTACGCTAGCAAACAAGACGAGTCGCCAATCAATCAGAGAACGCGTTGATTAGCTGTGCATGACAATCAGGATACGTAAGGATAACAATTCCAGCCAGTTTCCCAGCTTCTTCCTGCACCTTTCCAGAGACGTCTTTTGCAGTACCGTGGGCTTGATTTCTTTTCATTGATCTCCTGATAAGGGGTAGGGGTCGTCTCAGAAAATGGATCGCAAAGTACTTTAAGGGTGCAAAATCCTGAGGGAAAGCGCTGGATTCGATATCCCAAGCTTTCTAGCCACGTCTCTTGGCAGTACGGCCATTGGTCCGCAGTTTCTGTGTGCCGTGACTTGAATGTCGCGTACCTGCAATGTGCTATACCGAATGGCACGAAGCCACAAAAAAGCATTAATCTGGTTCTGGTTTTTAAGCTGTCCTACAGAAATCTGTTACAGGAAATCAAAACGTATGCACTCAGGAGGAGATCGATTTTGAATAAAGATCAATTAAAAGGGTCGGATAAAGACTTTGCTGGAAAAATTTAAGAAGAGGAAAAAGCACAAAAGAATATATGGGATGCGAAGGAAACGGTAAACGATGCACGCAGTGGATAAATCCTAACCTCTGCTCAATATTTCCCCCCTAACCCGCTTCGGCGGGTTTTGTTATCCGGATACGCGGATCAATTGCCTGCGAAAATCACCGCCACTGCGGGAACAATTATCGCAGCGGATGCTCTCACCTTTCCTTAATATTTAATGGCGCTCGCCAGAGCAATTATCAACCTGCACATGAAGAGTCCAGAATTCACTCCCCCCGCTCCTGGTGAGCGAAAAAACATTCTTTCCGAAATGCGCAATCGGAAAATGGCTAGATCACCTCATGCTTATGTACGAGGAAACACGGCCAAGTTTTACGAATGGCTGGAAGAGAAGACGATGCGATTTCCATCAGGCCCCGCTATTTGGATCTGCGGCGATTGTCACTTGGGGAACCTCGGACCCATCGCCAACCATGAAGGAGAAGTTGATATACAGATCAGGGATCTTGACCAGGCCGTCATCGGAAATCCGGCACACGACTTGATACGGCTCGGATTATCTCTTGCTTCGGTTGTACGGGGATCTGGCTTGCCCGGTGTTATCACCGCACAATTAATAGAACATTTAATGTCAGGTTATGAGCATGCATTCGATGAATCAGAATCGAAGCCCATAAAAAATCCAGCATCTATAAAAATCGCAAAAAGAAAAGCAACCAGGCGGACCTGGAAGGAGTTAGCCATTGAACGGCTGGAACTATCCTCTCCGCTTATTCCGCTAGGAAAAAACTTTTGGCCGCTTTCTCGCGAGGAGAGAGCGGCGATCGAAAAATTATTTGAGCAAAAAACCATAACACACCTGGCGACTTCGCTAAATGTAATGGATGACAATTCGGTTATAAAGCTCCTCGATGCCGCATACTGGCAAAAAGGCTGCAGTTCGTTGGGAAACCTTCGCTATGCCGTGCTGCTCTATATAAAAAATGGTGCTTCCGATCAAAAAACGTTTTGCTTAATGGACATCAAGGAAGCAACGTTTCCGGTTGCGCCGAAGCAAGTGAGTCAATTGATACCGCGTGAACATGCTGATCGGGTTGTCACAGCCGCCCGGCATCTTTCGCCCTACTTGGGAGAAAGAATGGCGGCAGCTCGCCTCCTGGATACATCGGTGTTTCTAAGGGAGCTACTTCCCCAGGATATGAAAATTGAAGTAGACAGCTTGACGGAAGACGAAGCCAAGAAACTCGCAAGGTATTTGGCGGCGATTGTTGGAAGGGCACATCTGCGGCAGATGGATGTTTCAACCAAAAAACTGTGGTTTAGGGAACTTCAGAAAAATCGCTTCAAAACCTTGAACGCCCCTTCGTGGCTTTGGACCAGTATCGTGCATTTGATTACAAATCATGAAGGGCAGTACCTCGAGCATTGCCGAAAATACTCGGTGGGGAAGAACGAGCACAACTGATTCAATACTATTTCTGATCATTCAAATTTGATCTGCATAAGTGGTTTATAGGCATTTCAAAGAATCGTCAACCTCTACCCGGAATCTGGTCTGGGGAAAATCCTATCCATCAGGCTGCGGCAGGCCACGATGAGGCAGTGATAATCGCTGGAGCCCATACTAGGAAGCTTGTGCAAGCACAGATTTTTTACTTATAGCTTGTTCAGATCCAGGCCCCGTCTTCTGCACTTTAAAAGGCAATCGTTCGCCGTACCTCGATCAGTGGGCAATATACTATAACTCTGCCCTGTAAGATTAAAGGTGGCGTGAGGTTCAGACAGAAGTCTTGCATGCGGGAGGTTTATCCTGTGGTCGCGGGTGTGTTCTCGAGAGTATTGCTGTTGCGGGCGGTCTCTCCTGGCAAAAACCCCGCCCTTGAGATTGAGGGATACAAATCACCAAAAGGAGTAACTATGCAACGGAATCAGTTTTCCTTGGCAAACTGGCACGACCTCCGCGGCAAACATCTTCGTGTTACCTGCCTGCTCATGGTACAGATACCGACCAGTTTACTCCTCCCTTTTTGTAGCGCTATTTGTCGTGTCGTATAGTTGATTTATCACGTCAATCTCACTTTCCTCTTCGTTGGCAGTTTCGTCGGATTCGTAAAACTCCATGAGTCTTCGAAGTGTCTCGCTGCGATTTAGCTCCGGGTTGCCGTCGTTGTGGCTCGCTTCGAGTACGGCCTCCACCGGCCGGTGCACGCTTTTTTCTTGAACCATAATTCAGAAGCCTATCGATTAAGGTAGTTTGGATCACCGATAGGTTTATAAGCAATAAACATTCCCGATCAAAAGAATGTATTGGATCAAAGTGTAAGAAGTATTTCCTGCCGAATTGTAAAAAGTGCCGACTAGGTTTTGCCCAGGAAGCTCGCGCAAAGCTACTTATGTGACCGTGTCTGGAGCAAAGCTAGGCGTTAGGATAGAAGGATACTAAACGTCACATTAAGCGCCAGCCCCAGTTTACTAAGCCGAAATATTTCTTGTGAGGAGTTTCCTGCAACTTCGTACTACGTAAGCTTTTCCGTAGTTCTGCATGGTCAAAATTCATTTTTCAGCACCTTCCATTTTTTTGATTACGGTGGTGGTGCGATGATGTAGAGTTGAAGAGGCTACATCTGTTCACTAGCAGACAGGCTGGCAGAGATTTCGCTTGATGGATTTTCCAGGACTCAAAAATGGACGGGGGGTAGAAGCTCGACCATGGTTTTAAATCAAAGTCGGCGCCGTGATCGCCGCGGCAACATGATCGCCGCCCATGCGCCTCAAGATATTCTTCTCAATATCGTTTATAAGTTACCGTGCGCAGGTTGAACTTGCGTTTTTTGGCGAGAATAATTAGCATCATTTATCGGGGATTTGGCAGCCTCCCCATTCAAGACGCTTGCGTCCAAGGCTTGCTCCAATCCTAGCGGGGAAATTCCCGATAGAGGAGAGTGTTTGGACGTCCTGCGCGAAGGTAACAACGTACCCAATCCAGATACATCCCCTCCCGTTACGCTTGCACAAGCCACTTTATACTGGCTAAAGCTCGGATTCATGAGTTTTGGTGGCCCTGCCGGGCAGATTGCGATCATGCACCAGGATTTGGTCGATAAAAAACGCTGGATTTCAGAAAGCCGTTTTTTGCACGCCCTGAATTATTGCATGGTCCTGCCTGGCCCTGAAGCACAACAGCTGGCAACCTATATCGGCTGGCTCATGCATCGCACTACAGGCGGTCTTATCGCCGGCACGTTCTTCGTATTGCCCTCTTTCTTCATTCTCGTCGGGCTGGCATGGGTATATATGGCTTACGGCTCGGTTCCCGCCGTTGCCGGCATGCTCTATGGCTTCAAACCCGCAGTGGTGGCCATTGTTCTATTCGCCGCTTACCGGATCGGATCGCGCGTGCTGAAAAATCGAGTGACATGGAGCATTGCCGCGCTCGCATTCCTGGCGGTCTTTATTTTGAAATTACCGTTTCCCTTTATCATTTTGGGGGCGGGTCTGATTGGTTATTTGGGCGGACGCATCACGCCGGGTCATTTCAGGATAGGGGGTGGACATGGTGACGCCAGAAAAGAATCTGCAAGTGCCTGGATAGATGACCATACCCCCACGCCGGCCCATGCCTTGTTTAGCAGGATAAAGTTTATTCGAGTGGCGGCCGCAGGTCTTGCCATCTGGGGGACTGCTATGGGCGCTCTTTTCCTCGCCTTTGGCGGGAACAGCATATTTATCCAGATTGGCTGGTTCTTCACCAAGGCGGCCTTGCTTACTTTTGGTGGAGCATACGCCGTGCTGCCCTATATTTATCAAGGGGCAGTTGAGCATTACCAATGGTTGGCCCCCCATCAAATGATTGATGGGCTTGCATTGGGTGAAACCACACCCGGACCCCTCATCA
This sequence comes from Nitrosospira sp. Is2, assembly GCF_033095785.1. GTDB lineage: Bacteria > Pseudomonadota > Gammaproteobacteria > Burkholderiales > Nitrosomonadaceae > Nitrosospira. The sequence continues at coordinate 76,126 of NZ_CP137134.1, forward strand.
TGGTCGTAACCTTCGTCGGGTTCGTCGGTGGATGGGTGAAGGCAGCTCTGGGTCTGGATGCGCTGTTTGCCTCAGCTTTTATCGCCTCTACCGTAGCCACTTTTTTTACCTTTCTGCCGAGTTTCATTTTTATCCTGCTAGGCGGTCCTTTTATAGAAACCACCCATGGGAATCTGAAACTTACAGCTCCACTTACTGGCATTACCGCCGCAGTCGTGGGTATTATCGTCAACCTCGCCCTGTTTTTCGCCTACCATGTTTTCTGGCCATCTGGCATGAGCGGTCCCCTTGATGTACTTTCCGTCATGCTTGCCGCTATCGCAATGGTTGCTTTGTTTCGCTTCAAGGCAGGAGTCATTCCCGTCATTCTGGGATGTGGAATCATCGGTATGGCGCTGAATCTGCTAACTCCTGCAATTATTGCCTCGGGCTTGGCTTTTTAATCAGGGAGGAACTGCGATGTCTAATCCCGAACGTTTTCCAAAGAGAGGAAGCCTGAAGATTTTTTCGCTGTAGCCGGCCGGGAACGTATTTTCGCTGGAGGATTAACAGGCGTCTGTTCCCTCGCGGAGGCGGGTAGAACAAGCAACATGAATCGTACTCATCGATAAGATCGACGGGTGCACTAAGATAGGGCGCGTATTGGCATTATCTGTTTTAACGATAAGCGACAGAATTTTTTGAAGGATGGGTATTCTAAGTGTTACAAAACAGGATCGAGATCTCACCATCGCGATCAATGGAGGTGCCCTGAAATGAAGGCGGCCATAGCTATGGCAGCAGGGTTGAGCGTTATCATGGGAGCATATGCAATGGAGAAAATCACGACTTTACGCCCGGCGACGGAGTATATCGTTCTGGGCATGGGTTGCTTCTGGGGCGTGGAAAAGCGCATGGGTGAAATCCCCGGTGTTGTAGACGTGGAAAGCGGCTATGCGGGTGGCGATCTTCCCAGCGCCGGTTACCAGGATATCCTTAGTCACGAAAGAGCGCTTCGCACCGGTAAAACTACAGCGCGCAACCATGCGGAGGTGGTCAAGGTGATTTTCAATCCAGCCGAGGTAACCCTGGAAACAGTGTTAGCCAAGTTTTGGGAGAACCATAATCCCACTCAAGGCGACCGCCAGGGGAACGATGTCGGCAGCAATTATCGCAGCGCTATCTATTACCATGACGCGAACCAGAAGGCTGCGGGACTTGCAACCCAGGCAGTTTATCAAAAAGCACTCAATGCTGCGGGTTACGGCAGGATCACTACCGAAATCTTGCCGCTGAAGAATTACATTACCGCTGAGGAATACCACCAGAACTATCTGAAAAAGAATTCCGATGGCTATTGCGGACTGGGGGGTATCGGAGTGAAATACCCCGATTCCGCCAAAAAAGTTGGGCAGGCGGAGACATCCTCCATCTCCTCCGGTACCTCTGCGGACTCTGCAACGTCCAACACCATAGCGCAGCCACTGAAGAGCGGCGATCTGAACCTCACTCGACAGTTGGTGGCATTCGAGGCCGAGCATTGCGAATTTTGCGAGCGCTTCGAAAAGGACATCATGAGTTCCTGGCAAGCGGAAGTGCCCATTGCAAGGACGCTGAACTCAAGTCCCCCCAGCGGCTGGACATTGGAGAAACCCTTGTTCGCGGCACCCACCATCGTGCTGTTCAAGAACGGCAAGGAAGTCGCCCGCTACACGGGATACAACGGCGAGAAATCCAATTTCTGGAAATGGCTGGGCTTTCAGCTACTGTCGCCCGAACAGCAGAAAATCGCCTTCAAGCAAGGCACCGAGCCTCCTTTTACCGCGTCCAATCTGGATGAAAAGCGTCCTGGGAGATTTGTCGACCCCGTCACAGGCGCAACGCTGTTTTACAGCAATACCAAATTTGACAGTGGAACAGGGTGGCCCAGTTTCTTCGATCCCGTGGAAGGGGCCATCACCCTGCACGAAGACAACTCGCACGGCATGAGGCGGATCGAAGTGCGTAGCGCAAGCTCGGGCATTCATCTCGGCCATCTATTCAACGACGGGCCACCGCCGAGCCACAAGCGCTATTGCATCAATGGAAACGTTCTGAAATTTGTCGCCGACCGTTAAGTCCGAACGGGTCATATAACCAAGGCAACGGAAACGGTTTTGTCGTTGTGTCCAGCGCCGAGCCCTCCACGCCCGTTCCCAGTGCTTGCGCTTGTGGGCGTGATTCCGACCTGGGGCTATAGCAGCAACTGGGGTTATGGTGCAAGTGGCGGCCTCGGCCTTTCGCTGTCGAGGGCAAGCCGGGGCAGCGACGACGTGGCCCGATGGGCCCGTGGCGGGCACGGGCAAGGCGAGGGATAGCGGGATGCAAAAAAAAGAAAAAATGCAGTTCAAGCGGCAGAACCGAGTCTCTTTTACCGGACCATTATGCACTGGCCCATCTCCAGCGCCAGCGCTTCGCTTCCATAGCCCCAGACGGCGGTAAATCTTGCTGCTTCTCCTTCCCCCGGCACAGGTTTAGCCTTATTGCTGGCTTTGATTGTCAGAGACACAATGATGGGTTCATTTCCGGGGTGAGCCGCGGGCATTAACGGCCCGATTGCCGTGAACGTCCCGGTCGCGGTGTTGGCAAACACGGTCGCATTGCCTGCATAGCAGTTCGTCCATAAACACGCGGCTAGCTCATGGTTTTCCGGTCGATAAGTGAACGACTCCGCATGCGAGAAATCGTTATTCATGGTTTCACAGCCCGCCGCCGTGCATTCATGCTTGATATCCGGAGTGCAGCGATATTCCGAAATCACGGCCGGTGAGCCCATCGCCGGGCTCAGGAGCAACGTTGTCGCCGAGCCCGAACACAACGCAGAACACAATGCCCAGCGCAACCAGCACGGCCGAATGCAGCCGTTTAGGAGTCCTGGCGGTTCGTCGCGGCAACTCTCACGAGTTCTCGGGGTCCACAATCTCGAATCCCCATTCCCTCAACTGGGCAATGAAAGAAGACAGATCCCTGGCTGTTCCTCTTTGCACATGCATGAGGACATTGAACACGGTGTTGCGCGGTTGTTGCGCGAACTGGCTCTCGATCATTGAAATCTTCTCCGCGCCCAACCCTTGGGGCGTCTTCCAGTCCTCGGTATCAATATCCCAGGTGACGATAGTCAGCGAGAGTTCTTCGGCGACCTCGGCTAATTCGGGATCAATGTGGCCGCGAAACCCACCCCCACCATACGGGGGCCGGACTTTCGTCGGAATTACTCCTGTGGCATCGACAATAACAGCCTGAGTATCCTTCAGCTCCAGTCTCACGTTTTGCGCTGGCGCTCTTGCCAGGTCAGCATGGCTCCAGGAATGGTTCTGGATGGAATGCCCGTCGCGCACAATCATTCTCGCCGCGTCAGGATACTGCTCCACCTCGCTGCCAAGTACATAAAACTCTGCTTTGATTTCGTTCAGACGCAGCGTTTCGAGGATACTTTCAAGCACGCTCCATGGGGCGGGTCCATCATCGAACGATAGTACGACCGATTTGCCATCACCCAGCATGTTTCGCCCTCCGCAATAAAGTCAACGATCAACTATTACCCTGGTTACCACAGACCGCATCGGCGTTCAGCCGAACGTAACGGCGGTTCTGCCATCCGTCGCCGGGCACTTAAAATTGCCGTGAACGTCCCCATCGCTGAATCCCGCGAACACGGTTGCCCTTGTTGCCTTACAGCAGTTCGCCGATAAGCAGGCGGATAACTCGAGCTGTTGGGTCCATAAGCGAACGGCCCGGGATGCTGAAATGCGTTATTCATGGTTTCGCGCCCGGTCGCAGTACGCTCATGCTTGATATCGGGGCTCGGCGATATTCTGAAATCGCGGACGCAAGGACGATCACCGGGACCAGGAGCAACGCTGCCGCAGCCCCCGGGTGCAACTTCCCGCGCACCCAGTGTGGGCGAAGCAGACCGCCAATAGCCTGGCGGTCCACTTCGAGAGCCGCTGTCAGAAGATTTCAGGTTCCCCAAACGTGAATCCCCATTCCGACAACTGCTCGATGAACGCGGGGAGTTGCGCCGCTGTCCCTTCGTTCACATGCAAGAGGATGTCGTACTCGGTTTTGTCAGGTTGTTGGAGGAACTGGTTCTCGATATCCGAATACTTTTCAGGACCCGGGCCCTGTGGCGCCAAGGTGTCCCTTGAATCGATATCCCACGTGACAATCTCCAAGTCGAGTTCCTTGGCCACAGCGGCCAATTCCGGATCGATGTTGCCCTCAAAGCCCCCGGCTCCAAATGGCGGGCGAACTTTCGTCGCGGTTACCCCGGTGACATCTTCAATGACATCCTGCGTTTGTGACAGCTCCAGCCTCACCTGCTCCTCGCTCGCAGTGGCCAGGTTAACGTGACTCCAGGAATGATTTTCAATTTCATGCCCTTCGCGCACGATCATTTTCGTTTTCTGGGGATTCTCCTCCACCTCGCTGCCGATGACGAAAAACTCGGCTTTTATGTCTTCACGGTGCAGCGTCTTCAGAATATCTTTAAGCGCTCCTATAGGCGCGGGCCCGTCATCGAACGTCAGCACGACCGTTTTGCCGTCACCCAGTTTGCCATCACCCCCGTTGCCATCATCCCCTTTGTCATCATGCCGTTTGTCATCACCCCGTTTGTCGTCACCCCATCTGTCGTAACCCCGTTTGTCGTCATCCCGTTTGTCATCATCCCGTTTGGCATCATTCCGTTTGGCATCATCCCGTTTGTTATTGTTGCTCATGTTTCCTCCACTCAGAAAAAGTCTACAATTAATGCTACTTAAGAGTCAGGCATCCCTGAAGTCATTGAGGCAAGCCTGACCGACTTTTCCCTCTTTGTTGTTGGGCACTCCGGCCCATTTTGCTCTATAAAGGACATGTGCAGGCGTAGTGCCATCCCTGCGGTGCTACGCTTTAATTTCTAGACCAACTCAAACAGATAGTCAAGTTTAGCGATTTCGCACCCGACGCTATCGGAAGGTAAGCTGGTCCGCTGGACTCTCTGCATTATTTTGCAATTACCAAAAGGAGACGACATGAGTGATTATCGAGTGGGCGTAGTGGTAGGCAGCCTTCGCCGTGATTCCTTCAACCGCCATCTGGCTGAAGCCATTGTGAAACTGGCGCCGCCGGAGTTCTCGTTCAGGCAATTGCAGATTAGCGGCCTGCCGCTCTACAATCAGGATGACGATGCCACCCCCGCCGCGCCGGTCAGGCGCCTGAAAACGGAAATCGCAGATTCGGATGCCATCTTGTTCGTCACCCCGGAATACAACCGGTCAATGCCTGGCGTCCTGAAAAACGCGCTCGACCATGCCTCGCGGCCCTACGGCCAGAGCGCCTGGGCGGGCAAGCCGGCGGGCGTTATCGGAACTTCGCCCGGTTCCATTGGGACTGCCATCGCGCAACAGCATCTGCGAAACTCGCTCGCCTACCTGGATATGCCGACGCTGGGGCAACCCGAAGCTTTCATTCAGGTAAAAGAAGGGTTATTTGACGGGGCCGGAAATATCGGCGATGAAGATAGCAGGAAATTCCTCCAGAACTGGATGGACCGTTACGTTGCCTGGGTAAAGAAACACGTCGACAAGCACTGAATTTCCGCCGTTGCGACGGCGGTCCCGGCTGGCAAGACAGGAAACGGGCGTGGCGCCTGCTTATCGCGGCGGTAGGGGAGCAACTGATAGACAACGGGCAGTCTATAAACAAAGGAGATCGATATGGAATCGAAACCTATTACCAATACGGCAGACCTCGTACATACTGATGATCTGTTCGCGCGTATCAAGTGGCTGGAACAGGAATTGAATTACCGCTGTACCGACGAATACTCCGAAGAATTAAAGGCGCTCAAGTCCCTGGCGAGAAACGTCGAAAACATCACCTCGGAACACACCTACCAGCGTAGTGCGGAACTTATCCGCGACGGTTACCTGCCGGAATACAGAAAAGGCCTGGACGAGGCAGCGAGAGGCAACGCGAAGTTCAGTTCGGTCGATTTCGATGGCGTGACGTACTGGCTACGCCATTGAAGCCCAACGGCCATTAGAGCGGCGATTCGAGCCCGACTTCCTGCTGGCCACGACGCCGAGCAGGACAAGCCCGGCAAGCATCAGGGCATAGGTGGCGGGTTCGGGAATAATCGCAGCGGTGGCAACCAGCTGCCCCATATTATTAATCCCCCCCGCTTGAGTCAGGATTACTCCATCCGGCAGGTGCACCAGCGTATTGAGATCGGTCATCCCTACGCCATTAGCGCCGGTTATAAAAGGGTGCGTCACCCCTGGCGTGCCGTCAAAAAACGAATCCCCCACTACCTGCGCGGCGTCGTTGATGGCCTTTGCGAAACTGAAATTACCGCCGAGCGTCCCTAGGTCGGTCATGCCGACGCCATCGGGACCCGTAATGAAAGCATGGCGATCCCCTCCGGTCGTATCGGAAAACCCTACTACCCGACCGGCGCCGTTTATCCCGAGCGCCGAGCTGAACCCGCCACCAAGGGTGCCGAGATCGGTCATGCCGGCGCCGTTCGGGCCTGTGATGTACGCATGGCTATTACCGGTGGCCGTGCTGGAATACCCTACCACGCGCCCGGCAGCGTTGATGCCAAACGCATAGGTTTCCGCTCCCCCGAGCGTTCCGAGATCAGTCATGCCCAGCCCGTTGAGGCCGGTGATAAAACCATGCCTGCCCCCCGAGCTTGTATCGGAATATCCGACGACCTGTCCGGCGGCGTTGATTGCCTGGGCAGCGCTATACGGCCCACCCAGCGTCCCGAGGTTGGTCATCCCCGCCCCGTTGGCCCCGGTGATAAAGGCATGGGAACTGCCTTCCCCCACTGTATCGGACCATCCAACCACCTGGCCGGCGCTATTGATTCCTTCAGCCACATTGTTCCGCCCGCCCAGCGTGCCAAGATCAGTTATCCCCGCCCCGTCGGGTCCGGTGATAAAAGCATGCTGATCACGCCCTGCCGTGACGCTATACCCGATCACCTGTCCCAGATCGTTGACTCCGCGGGCAAAGGTGTCTCTTCCGGGAAAAACAATCTCGGTAGCTTGCCAACTGTTCGTATCAATGAGGTAAGAGGTCGTCCGTGCCGTTTGGGCAAAGGCTGCCGACCCCATGGTGAGGCCGGCGCCCAGCAGTGCCGCGAGAGCAGTCTTGCGAATTTTTAACCCGTAATCGATTGAGTTCATGTGAAAGGCCCCAGCTAAAGTAAGATGCGGTTAGAGACCGAAAGACAGTTCATTTACGATGGAGCGGCCCACACGGCTACATGAAAGCACGCATTCATGTCTCAGACTAGATCACACACACGATTTGTCAAGGGAAATAGCAAATGAAATAGCGGGGAGATGGCCGACAGGCCACGCTTTCCTGCAGGTCAAGTGAGCACCGGGTAAACGCAACAGCGCAAAATGGATATTCATTTTCTCCGTAACCGGCAACATCCGGGATAGCTGTCGCGCTATCGAAAATAGCGAACAGACTATCTTTTACGGCTGTTCTCACTCGCGCAACACGGCAATTCTATGCTATACATTATTCATAACAATCAACAAGGGGAGTTCGATAATGGCGACGAATGAAGGCGAAAGCGCTGGCGTGCCCGGGACTGAACAAGCGCGACCCGGCCCGGGATTTCGCCGACGGGTGGTGGTGAAATTCAAGGAACATGTCCAGTTACCCCGCGAGGACACGGCCCGAGCGTTGGAAAGCACGGGGGTGGGTCCATGGAACGCGCTGGCAGCCCAGTTCGAGGGGATCACGCTTGAACCCCTCCTCTCCATCCAGCCTGAGCAGTTTGCCGCGCTGGCGGAGCGGGCGCGGGCGCTGGATCCGTCCTTCCGCGCCGCCAACCTCGGCGCTTATTTCGCGGTGAATCTGCCACTTGGAACGAATGCTGAAGAACTGGTGAGGGCGCTGTTGCAATGGGATTCTGTCGCCATTGCCTATGTCGAGCCGCCGCCTGTCGAGCCGCCGCTTGTAAACCCCGCGGATGATCCCCGCTTCGCCAACCAGGGATACCTCGACCCCGCTCCTGATGGCATCGACGCTGAGTACGCCTGGAACTTTCCCGGCGGGGACGGCGCCGGACAGGCGCTGGTGGATATGGAATGGGGTTGGACCTTCAACCATGAAGATCTGGCAGCGCATGGCATCACGCTTATCTCGGGGCTGAATCACTCCTATTTCTTCCACGGGAGCGGCGTGCTGGGAGAAATCGCGGCGGCGGACAATGCCCTTGGATGCGTGGGCATCACGCCCGCGCTGGCGTCCATCCGCTGCGTGGGCCAGCATCGGGAAGGGGGCGGCTACAGCACGGCGCAGCCAATACTCGACGCGATCGCCGTCATGCAATTTGGCGACGTGCTGCTGCTGGAAGCGCAAACGAACCTGTTCGGCTACAACCTCGTGCCGGTCGAGATTGAACCGGCGGTTTTCGATGTGATCCAACTTGCGACTTCCCTGGGTATTGTAGTGGTGGAGGCGGGAGGCAACGGCGGCGTCGACCTGGATACCGTGGTCAATCCTGGCGGCCAGCAGATATTCAATCGCGCCAGCCCCGATTTTCTGGATTCAGGGGCCATCATAGTAGGCGCGGCGAGCGCCACCGCGCCGCACGCCCGGCTCGGCTTTTCCTGTCACGGCAGCCGGATAGACTGTTATGGATGGGGCGAGAGCGTGGATACCCTCTCTTCCGACGCCACCAACACCGCAACCAACCTCTATACCACCGGGTTCAACGGCACCTCCAGCGCCTCGCCCATCGTCACGGGCGCGGCCCTTGCAGTTCAGGGCCTGATGCAGGCGGCCAGCGGCGGCCGACTGGCGCCATGGCAACTGCGCATGATTCTCTCCGACCCCGCAAACGGGACCTCATCCCAAAACCCAGCCATGGACCGAATTGGCGTCATGCCCAACTTGCGCGCGATCATCGATGGCATGGTGCTCAATCTGTCGCCCGATATTTATCTGCGCGACTTTGTGGGCGATAACGGCGACCCCCACTTGGGCGCCATTGCGTCGAGCCCCGACATCATTCTGCGCCAGACGCCCGTGGCAGATCCTCAGGCGGCTTTCGGCGCGGGCAGCGGCACCGAGAACGACGTGACGCTGGGCTACGAGGCTGAAAGCGGGCAGGATAATTTCGTTTACGTGCGCGTGCGCAACCGCGGCGGCACGGCGGCCTCCAACGTAACCGCCACCGTCTATTGGGCGCCACCGTCAACGCTGCTTACCCCTGACCTGTGGACCCTGTTGGGAGCAACAACGCTGCCAAGCGTGCCAACCGGCGACTTGCTGACCGTCTCAAGCGCCATCACCTGGCCAGCGGCGGCCATCCCTGGCCCAGGGCATTATTGCTTTATCAGCATTCTCAACACCCCGCGCGATCCCGGCCCCACGCCAGCCGATTTAATGGTCTGGAATAACTTCACCACCTTCATCCGCAACAATAACAATGTCACATGGCGCAATTTCAACGTGGTTGATAACGTCCCGCCTCCGCGTGCCGAGCCCCCGGGTTATGTGGCCCTGCCGTTCATGGCCGCGGGTGCGCCTGACATGGCCCGCCGCATGCAGCTTGAGATTGTGTCGCGGCTTCCGGCCGGTTCGGAAATCATGCTCGAATTGCCTCCGGAGTTCGCTGAACGGTTGCGCGTATGCCCGCATCACATCGCTTCCGCGGCCTATCCCAGGCCCGACTCTCAGCGCGTGGTTCACATTGTCATGAATCCCTGCGGACGCGTAAGTTTTCCGCCGATCGCCTTCCCCGCCAAGGCGCAGATTCCGCTACGGTTGCTGGTGAAAATACCCGAGCCCATGCGGAAGCATGAGTTCGAGCTGTTTGCCCGGCAGACTTATGAAGGCGAGGAAGTCGGGCGAGTAACGTGGCGGCTGGCACCGCCGCGAAAACCAATGTAAGTGCACGGTTTACGCCGGGTTCATTCTTATCGCTGCGTTTTGACCCCGCCGCCACGCTGGCGGGAAACCGGACAGGCGGAGTGCGCCCCGGGCGCAAAGCGACGGAATGTGCTTCACCGAACAGATCAGGTACCCACCTCATCCTAAACTGGTGGAAAGCCCCTGCTTTCACTTTCAGGAGAATAAAATGGATAATGCCAGAATCGTAAGCATACTCAACGGCCTGATCGACATTTCACGGGATGGCGCCGCAGGGTTCAGGACCTGCGCCGATGACACGGACGATGCCACGCTGAAAATGTATTTTCAGAACCGCGCCCAAAGTTGTGATGATGGGGTTCGCGTATTAAGCGCCGAGGTGAGACGCTACGGCGGCGACCCGGACAAGAGCGGGAGCCCGGCGGGCGCATTGCATCGCGCCTGGGTGGATCTTAAAGCGATGTTGACTGATAACGATAACGTCGCCGTTCTGGAAGAATGCGAACGGGGCGAAGCTGCGGCGTTAATGGCCTACGAGAATGCATTAAGGGAAGAGTTGCCCGGCGAACTGCGCGCTATTCTTGATCACCAGTTTGAAGGCGCGAAAAGGAACCACGACCGGGTGCGGCAGCTGCGCGACACGGCCCGGCATCGCGCCGGGTCCGCCTGAACACCGAAGGCCGGGGAAGAGGCTAGTTGTGCGTCAAAAAACGGGCTTGTCCGTGTCGGGCTCAAGCTCGCCCCGCTTTTTATAAATTTCCTTTATAAATCCATCCGGCATATGAGCCGAAACGCGCGGAGCTCGTGCGCGGCGGCGACCCATACGACTGGATTGTTTGGGCGGGACAAGGTCATCCAGCCAACGCTGCAAGTTATGGTTTCGCCGTGCGAAATTCCAATAGCCGTGCCTGAACCAAGGCTATGGCTGCCAGCGCCTCTGTCCAACGTATCGAAACATAAATACCCCCGGTTCACCAGGACGGCGCTATTTCGATACGCGGTGAAGCGTAAGCGTATTCTTGTCCTGCATATTCAGCGTTGCTGTTTTGCCATCCGCGCTGATGCTGAAGGATACCGGGCCGTTGGTGGAAAAACCGGCGCAACCGTTGGTATCGTAGGTAAATCCCTTGATATTCAGAACTTTGCCGCCTGAATCATAAGTATATGAAGCAAACTCGACTCCCGGGTCGCCGCAACTCTCGTGATCGGCCGTTTTCACATCACCCACGGGATCGACCATCATGTATTTCCCGTTCGAAAAGAACAGGTACATTGGCGTCTTCATGCTGGCGGGGTCCGCAATCCACGCCCCGGTAATACCTTTCGGATCGTTCTCCATCGGGGAAAAATGGATTTCCTTGACCTCGGTCTTGATGGGCTCCTTCGAAGAGCTGATCTCGAGCGTACCGGCAATATGGAAGAGTTCACCGAAGAGACTCTTCTGTTCCCTCTTTCTTTGCACGGTGAAAATATCCGAGGTAATCAGGTTGTAGCCATCGCTACGAACTCGCCAGTTTGGGCGCGGATGCGACAGCCCAGCCTGAAGATTGGTATCGATTACAGGTTTTGCAGCGAATTTGAAGCCCCTGTTATTCACCCCGGAAAGGTGCGCGGTGCCGTATTCGACACCGGCTTTGCTGACCAGATTGCCGCCGCAGACGCGGTTGGTGTCGCAGGAGTCATCCGGCGTGGCCTCGCCTTGCAAATACTCGGCGCCGTTCGCGCCGGTACCTGCAATACGGATAATGGAAGCCGTCCCATCATCCTGCTTGACCCAGACCTGGTTGCTGAGCATGGCCATTCCCTGCGAAAGAAAGTGACCAGTGGCCTGCACGGGGGTTTTTACGGGCCCGGAAATGCCGGCCGCCTCTCTCGCCTTCTGCAACTCGGGGGACGCAACAAACGCAGCGGGTTCACTATCCAGTTTGATCGAGGCACTGAGGGCAGATGCGGCAGCGGCCGGGATAGAAATGCCGTTCGCCGGATTCCCATCCGCGTCCAGGGACTGAAACAGGACAAGGAGGTTTCGCAACCTGTGATCGTTATCCCCCGCCAATTCCATCGGCGTAATAATGGCCGCGCCCGGGACCTTGCCGAGCACCAGGCTGCCCAGCTTGAACTCTACCGTGTCGCCATGGTTAAACTTGAAAATCCCGTTCTCATCCGTGGTTCCGGTAGCTCCGGACGCCGCCGCGTACCCCACGCCACTTACCGCCGCATCCAGCAACTTTCCCGTCGTAGGGCCTTTTTCCGTCTTGCCGCCACCCCCGCCGCTACCACTGCCGCTGCCGCCGCTTGCTGAGGGTCCGCTTCCATCGCCGCACGCACCAAGACTCATCGCGAGCGCCAGAGTCAGCAAATGTTTCCAGGAGATAGCTTTTTTCTTCCCATCGCACTTCATGCAGGTAATCCATTCCGTTTAGATTGAGCAATTCTAAACTATAACGGCGTAGTCGTGAAAATCACCTTTGAATGTCGTCTCCATATGTCCTGTGCCGGCCGACGACCGAGGCCCCCGCGGCGCGGCAGGATCATACTTGCGAAATGCGGTCTACCGCACAGAAAACGGGGCCACACTTATTTAAATTGGGAGATGTTCTGTTGACTAACCGCGTGTAAAAAATGGTTGAATACGTCCCTTACATCAGATCCGCAGAAGGCCAGATAGAGCGGATAGCCCATGCCATCTTCAAAACCACCGGAGAGTCCCGCGACCCATACGTGCATGAAGAATCGCTCGTGGGTTGGCCGGAATCCAGGGTATTCTGGGCCAAGTCCGTAGGGCCTTGCTTAGGCATCGCTCCTTTCAAGCTTTAGGGCCGGTATAACGCCTGCCGGGCTGGACACTGGTCGAGGTTGAAGCCCCGCGGATCGCGGGGACGGAAGTATATTGCCGGCGGCAGATTAAACGAACCTGACAAGGTTCCTCGACCCCAACCATAAAAAGAGCGTTCGTCTCTTATACTTCTTCTTGAAATGTGTATCCCGGGAATCCCCTGCCAGGCAACATATTTTAGCAAGGCTGGTTGCGCGAACAGGAACGGTCTGAATTTATTCTCTATCCCACGATCCTTTGCGCTCTAACCCGGCCAGAAAATCTGTTGCCGTTTCTCATTCTTACCCGCCGGTCTCGTAGCCTGGTCTGTACGCCGATCCAATAACAGGCTACACGACTAAACAATATGTGGGCGGTGTCAGTTATGCGAGCGGTTTTAAGTCGGTTTGATGCCGGTTTTGTGTATATGTGAATGGCCGCGCGGGTGGGAACTGGCGGCTATCCGGATGCAAGCAATCGGCTTAAGGAATAAGGATCGCTGTAAGGAATTGCGATCAAGCAATCGCAATCAAGGACGGATGAAGGAATCACCCTGTTGAAGAAATTTACCGCTCACGCCGACCTGGTTCGACGTGAGCGGTATCCTCGTGACACAGTAAAAACGCGTTAGACGTTAAAAGGTTTACAGACGATTGCCGGGGTCAGAGCTAACCTTCGCCTTGATCTCCCGGTTATCGTCCTGGCGCGGCGCGTCCGATGCCGCATAATTACCCTTGGCGAGTTCGGCCGCCATGTTCCGGTGATGAGCAGCCAGCTTCACGTTGTCCTCTACGGCTCGCTCGTACCTGGAAAGTAAAGCCGCGGTATGAGATTTGTTATCCTGAGCCTGCCTGCCGTAGAGATAGCTTTTCTCCTCGTAATGCTGGAGCAGCTTCTTTTGCTCCTCTGCTTTTACGCGCAATTCCTTGGCAGTGTTTTGATAACGCTGCGCCAGGCGATCATGGTCTGCATGGGTTCGGGCGCTCTGCGTCGCTTTGCGAGCAGTCGCGTCCTCCGCCTCGAGCGATCCCATCTGTGCGCATGCGGTGAGAAAACCGAGCATGGACAAAACCGCGAGATGCTTTCCTATCGTCGTTTTCATGAGAGTAATAAACCCAAAAGGATTGAAAGTGATGTCATCCTATCGCAGTCAACACTATGAGTATATTGGGGAAACCCTTGTTTTACGCTAAGGGAAACCCTTAGACAACATTTTTGTGTCAGAAGTGTAAAATGCGGGGGTAATTACACGTAGGCGGGTCAAGGTGATAACTGCCTGAAGTGGTGGAACTAACCGGGGATTATGTACACGCGATTAAATCCCATGATTGCTGTATGGCAACGTGGCGCCGCGAGGACCGCGCTAACGCTCTTCCGAAATCCATTGGGTCGCATAACGTATCAGGTCGGCCCCGTCTTTCAAATTCAATTTGGACCGGATATTAAAGCGGTGCGTTTCGATGGTCTTGATACTCCGGCTCAGCAATTTGGCGATTTCCTGGCTGCTATGGCCCGACCCGATCAAGTGCAGTACTTCAAACTCACTCGGGGTCAGACTGTTGATCAGGGGCTCAGCCTGCCCGTTTCCGGTCGCGGCCCGATTCAGCATCCGGGCGTGCATCTGCTTGCTCAGATAAACATTCCCTGCCAATACCTCGCGAATGGCGGTTACCAGCACTTCGCCCGGCTCCTGCTTCATCACATATCCGCGCGCACCCGCCCGCAGGGCGCGCTGGGCGTAAACCGTTTCATCATGCATGGAGACAACCAGCACGGGCAATGCCGGGGCCACGGCATGAATGCTTTTTATGACCTCCAGCCCGGAGAGCGTCTTGAGGGAGACATCCATCAGAATAATATCGGGATGAGGCTCTGTCTTGAGCCTGGCCAGTGCTTCCGCGCCGTCGCCGGCCTCGCCAACGACCTCCAAGTCAGGTTCCAGATTGATGAGCATCGCCATGCCATGACGCAGCATGGCATGGTCATCCACCAGCATCAGTTTTGCTTTAGAGGCCGCCATATCAAACCGTCCGCATTTCAAGCCGCACTTCGGCGCCGCCCTCGGGGCGCCTCAGGAATTGCAGGGCGGCACCGAGTTGCCTGGCGCGATATTTCATGATCTTGATGCCCATCCCGGGCGTGGGTCCGGATCTCGTGCTGGTGCCGGCAAATCCGCGGCCATCGTCGCAGATGGAGAGGCGGAGCATGCCATCGTCCGACTCCAGCAAGATGATCAGATGTTGCGCGCCACCGTGGCGTATGGCGTTGTTGACCGCTTCCTGGGCGATCCGGTAAAGATTGAGCGCGAGATTGTTATCGGTGATGACAACCTCGTTTTTACACGAAAAATCACAACTGATCTTGTATGTGGCGGCTATTTGGGACGCAAACGCATGCAAAGCGGCCGTCAAGCCCTTGGTTTCAAGTTCAAACGGAAGCAAACCCTGGGCAAGCTGCTTGCACTGCATCACGGCCGTCTGAGCCTGGGCCGCGATGGACGCGGCGACGGTGGCAACATCGCTGCTGCTGCCCGACGCGGTTATCTTTTTCTCGAGGGCCTTCGCCTGGTATCCAATGGCCGCGATCTGCTGTCCAAGGTTGTCGTGCAACTCCTGTCCAAGCGTACGCTGGTGTTCTTCCGCTATCGAAACAAGCGTCTGCTCCAGCAGCTTGCGTTCAAGCCACCGCTGCAGGTCGCTGGCGACCGCATCGATCAGTCTCTGCTCTTCAGGCACCAGAAATGGTTTGTCGTCCGGATAAAACACGCGCAATTGGCCGAATACCTTGTTGTTGGCGCTGATCTCGGACCGCAGCTCGTGCGTGCGCCGCTCGCTGTGGTTCGCGGATACAAACCGCCTGCCGCCCAGTTCGATCACGCCAGAGGCAAGTTCCGGAAATTGCATCGCGGGCAGCAGGTGCTCGAAAATCTGCCCGCAGGCCCGGTCAATTGAGAGCTCCTGCCCCAGGCCGCGGCGAATCTCATAAAGACAGGTGATTTCCTTGAGACGCTCGCGCAGGGCCTCGTCAATCTCCTTTCGTTCCAGCCACATCTCCAGATCGCTCGCGACCGCGTCGATCAACCGCTGCTCTTCCGGCACCAGGAATGGCTTGTCCGCCGGATAGAATACCTGCAACTGTCCGCAGACCTTGCTATTGACCCTGATCTTCGATTGCAGCGCGTTCGTCAATCCCTGGCGGTGATTCTGCGACGTGAACCGGTTGCCGTCGAGCTCGATCACGGCGCTGGCAATTTCCGGGAACTGCATGGCGGGTATGAGATGCTTGAAAATATGCTCGCAAACGTCATCCACGGACAATTCCAATCCCATCCCCCGGCGAATCTCATACAGGCAGGTAATTTCCTTCAAACGCTCGTGCAACACTTGTCCTGCGCCTCCATGGCCTTCCGCCACGGCAACGCCCGCATCCGCGGGGCTATTTTCATTGCCGCTCATAGAGGATCCCAAGGTTTCATCGATTCCATAGTTCCGTTGATTCTGTGTCAGCAATTGCATCCCTCTGCATCGCTTGCTTCATCTGTCCGGCCTGAGCTCTTCCCCTGCCCGGCTCCCTGTAGAGCGGCGCGACGCTTCGCACCCGCGCCTCAGCCTTTAAACACCTTAAAAGCTTTTAAATGCTATCTGCTTCAGGCACTTTACACGCTCAAATATCAAGACATATCTTGCCGAAATGGCGTTTGCTCTCCTGATAGCGAAAAGCCTCGACGATCTGTTCCAGGGGAAAATGCCGGTCGATGACAGGGCGTAATCCAGTCGCCTCGATTGCCCGGCTCATGTCCATTTGCCAGCGCCGGTTGCCAACTACCAGGCCTTGCAGGCGCAACTGGCGCGTAAGAACCGTGTGCAACGGCAGCGTTGCCGTCACGCCTGAAAGAATGCCGATAACGGCAATATGACCGGCGATACGGGCCGCCACCAGCGACTGCGCCAATGATGACGGTCCCCCTACCTCGATGACGTGATCGACCCCCCGGCCGCCAGTCAGGCGGCGCGCCGATTCTCCCCAGTTTTCATCCTTGCGGTAATTGATCAGGTAATCCGCGCCCAGCCCTTTTAACCGGTCGAGTTTTTCATCGCTGGATGAGGTGGCGACGACCGTCGCACCGGCTGCCTTGGCGAACTGCAGGGCGAATACCGAAACGCCGCCGGTTCCCTGGACAAGCACGGTTTCGCCGGGTTTCAGGCCTCCATCCACCATTAACGCCCGCCAGGCCGTCAACCCGGCGCAGGTGAGCGTCGCCGCTTCCGCGTGGCTATAGCCCTTCGGAGCGCGCGTGAATGCAGTCGCCGGCATGGTTACCTGCTCGCGCGCGTAGCCGTCGATTCCGTCGCCAGGAACGGTGTGGAAATCGCCGATCTCTGATTCGCCATCCAGCCAGGTGGGAAAGAACGTGCTGACGACATGATCCCCAGGCGCGAACTCAGTCACGCCCTCGCCAACCGCGACGACCTCTCCCGCCCCATCCGACATCGGGATGCGCGGCACCTTCGGTCCCCACATTCCGCTCACCACCGCATAATCATGGTAGTTGAGCGAGCTTGCGCGTATTCTCACCGTCATCTCATTCGCTTTGGGCGGAGACGGATCGCTGCTGCCGAACGTGACGCGGTCAAACCCGCCACCCGGCTGTACATAAACCGCCTTGTTGGTCATAGTCATGATTGCCGTCCCGGAAACTGCAGCATCAAATTGAAACGATGCCGCATACTTTATCAGGTCGCGCACCACTATACGACCCCCGCGGAACACCCTCCCCCGGCGACATTATGTCTCTGCAGCGCCGCCCGGCGCTCGTGCACGGCAACAGCATAATAAAAACAGTTCCTTCCACACTACGTACTACACTTAGTAAGCGGTGGCTTGAATTCCGCACCGTGGCTTATCGAGGCTTCTTATTTGTCTCCTTATATTGTGTCTCTTATCGCACGCATCCGGCAGGCAGGTTCGCCGTCCGGTCCGGCAATTATTGTGTGACTGAACATCTGGAGATTCCGTACCTTGACGGGATCGACAGGCGTTCTTCGATGAAGGAACGATCATGTCCCAATACGACGAAAACAGAGATGGCACACACGAAAATCGGCTACCTGTAGATGAGACGGACAACGCAGCTGTTGCACTGGCCGAGCTGCGCAACGCAAGGGATGTCGCTTCCGGCGGTATAGCCGGTGGAAGCCCCTCCGAAAACATTATCCACCCCCAATGCCATAGCAGGCATGACCGCGAAATTCCGGAAGTCGATCTGTTGTCCCCGCTAACCATTCGGAGCATCAACTTCCGCAACCGGATAGCGATGTCGCCCATGTGCATGTACTCTTCCGAGGACGGTTTTGCCAATGATTTTCACCTCGTTCACCTGGGTAGCCGGGCCATTGGCGGCGTGGCGCTGGTGATGGTCGAAGCCACCGCGGTCACCGCCGAGGGACGTATCTCCCCGGCTGACATGGGAATCTGGAAAGATGAGCATATCGAGCCGTTGGCCCGTATCGCCCGGTTCGTCGCGGCGCACGGCGCAGTCCCTGGCATCCAGCTCGCTCATGCCGGCCGCAAGGCAAGTTGCGATAGTCCATGGAACGGCGGCAGCAGCCTGAAAACCCCTGAGGAGGGCGGCTGGCAGGTGTTGGGGCCCAGTCCCCTGCCGTTCGACGCCGGCGACCCCGTTCCAAAACCCATGTCCGCGGCGGACATCGCACATTGCATCAGTGCCTGGGAAGCAGCCGCGCGCCGCGCGCTGGCCGCCGGGTTCAAGGTCATCGAGCTCCACGCCGCGCACGGATACCTGATGCACGAGTTTCTCTCGCCTATAAGCAACAACCGCACTGATGAATATGGCGGCAGCCTCGAGAACCGCATGCGGCTACTGCTGGCGACCGCCACGCGACTGCGCGACGTCATCCCGCAGGAGCTGCCGTTGTTCGTGCGCATCTCGGCAACCGACTGGGCCGATGGCGGCTGGGATATCGCACAGTCCATCGTGCTTTGCCAAAAACTCAAGACGCTCGGCGTGGATTTGATCGACGTTTCCTCTGGGGGAACCACACCGGACGCGAAGATCCCCGTAGCCCGAGGCTACCAGATCCCGTTTGCAGCGCGTATACGCGATGAAGCGGAGATCCGCACGGGCGGCGTGGGCCTGATTGCCGACCCGCAATTCGCCGATGAAATCATCACCAGCGCGAAGGCCGATCTCGTTTTCGTCGGGCGGGAACTGCTGCGGGAACCGTACTGGGCCATCAAGGCGCAACACGCGGTGGAAGTGGAGCCCTCCTGGCCTACCCAGTATGGCTATGCAGTCAGGCGCCGGGCAAAATAGGCGGGTTGGCGGGGAAGTTCAGAAAAGAAATAAGGGAAAACGGTTTTATATCGCGGTGATCCGATCGGGCAGACTTTCTCTCTCCGCTTTCTCTTCGTGAGAGACCTGAAACGGTCCCCGGTGTTATCCAAGCGTCAATGACTTAAATCGACCCGTCCGGTTTACCAACGGGTCCTTATACTAACTCCCCCATTTATCAGGGTATCAACGCTACGGAAGAGATTGAATCGTTCGGAATGCCAACATCTTCCACCCAGTTGTAGAGGCCAGGTCCAAAGATAGTGGAATCAGGCCCGCTATAATTAGCATCACGGGAAAACTGCCACTCGCCAGACACAACGATGTATTTGCTCTATCTACCAATCCCGATGCTATAGTTAACTTATAACTTGATCCGCAGGAAGGTTCGCAGAGGAGAGCAGTATCCCAACTCTCAGAGACAAGTCAGGAAAATTATGAATAAACATCTTTCCAAACTCTTGCTTGCAATCCTGGTATGGGCGAGCGCATTCGGGGTTCATTCCCAGGAGCGACCGCACAGACCGGCATTGAAAGAACATAAAAGTATTGCAGTCCCTATTTGGACCGTGCTTGATACGAAAGACAAGCCCCCTTCGTCTGCACGTGAGATGGAATCTCCTAAACCAATACCGCCAACCGTACCAACGGTTGTGGACAGAATCCCGCCCAAGAAAATTGGTGATCTGAGCTGCCCCCAGGTCGATGACGCTGCTAAACAGGCGTGCAATGACACGTGCGCACAGCATCCTAATACGCCCTGCGCACTGCTATGTACATATCGGAAGAATGATGAGGGGATATGCGTTTTGTGGGTCGAATGTACTTCTGCTTGCGGTGAGATTCCAGCAGAAGTCGAGACGCCTACTGGTCGATGAGAAAGGCGGCTCTGTTGCAAAAAAAGGACGAACCAGAAAACTATGCGTGTGATCTGATTAATCGCTTCTTATTTTTTGCAACAGAGCCTGTTATTTCATATACCTAGACAACCACTCTTTGCCCGCTTGTTCCCGCGTATGTCCGTAGCAAAATAATCGCCTGTACGCTCAAATAGAGCGATTCAACCGATCGACCGGAACCTTGAAAACAGCGATTCAAGATTCGACTTCGCCCGCCCTGGTTTTAGAGCGGACTTAATCAGACAGTAGTACAGATCCAGCGGGAAAGATGTGATGAATCTCACAAGTCACATGCTATAAGTGGAAGAAGAAGTACGGCGGACTGGCCTCTCAAAGGGAAAAAGGGAGAAAGAGAAACAAAAGTATCGTCCTAACAGACAGTCGCTCCGACTTGTTTTGCACCGCAACCAAGTCTGATGAAATGTTTTAATGGGCCGCGGGACGTCCTTTGCGCTATTGCTAAGAAATAACGCATGTTTTATCACGACTTCGGAAGACAATATGGCTCGGGCAAAAAAAGCGTCATGGATACTTGCGATCATCCTCACCTTCGGGGCAGCAAGCGTGTGGGCGCACGATGAACATGAACCCGTGGGTAGCGCTTCCCCCGAAAAACTCGGGGAGGTGAACTTCCCGGTAAGCTGCAGCGCCGAAGCCCAGAAGGAATTCAACCGCGCGATGGCGTTAGCACATTCCTTCTGGTTCGATCCGGCGATCAACTGGTTCGGCACCGTGCTGCGCCACGATACTACCTGCGCCATGGCTTACTGGGGCGTTGCCCTGATGTCCCTGGGCAATCCGTTCACCTGGCCACCTGGCCCGAAGGCATGGAACGCCGGCGCAATAGCCTTGGCGCACGCCCGGCGCATACCCGCCCATACCGAGCGCGAACAGGATTATATTGCCGCGTTAGCCATCCTTTTCAACGATTGGGAGACAACGGATTACCGGCCGCGGGCATTGGCCTATGAAAAAGCGATGGAAGGGGTGGCCTCGCGCTATCCCAGCGACACTGAAGCGCAGGTCCTCTATGCGCTCGCGCTCAACGCAACCGCAGTGCCCACCGACAAAACGTTCGCGAATCAGCTCAAAGCCGCGAGTATTCTGGAACCGTTGTTCAAAAAATACCCTGACCACCCCGGTGTCGCCCACTATCTGATCCACACCTACGATTATGCAGAACTGGCTGAAAAGGGCCTGCCCGCAGCGAGGATCTACGCAATGATTGCGCCCTCCGTCCCGCATGCGTTGCATATGCCCTCGCATATCTTCAGCCGTGTGGGGCTCTGGCCGGAGATGGTGGAGAGCAACCAGGCCTCCTATCGCGCGGCCAGGAGCGAACTCAAGGACGCGACCCTCGGCGTTGGCGCTTATGACTCGCTGCATGCCATGGACTACATGGTTTTCGCCCACCTCCAGCAAGCGCAGGACAAGGCAGCCAGGCGCCTGGTCGACGAAGCCAGATCGATCCGCAAGGTCAACGTGGAAAATTTCCCCGCGGCTTATGCCTTCGCCGCTATCCCGTCCCGCTTTGCACTGGAACGCAGCGACTGGAAAGGCGCGGCTGCGCTCGAGCTGTCGCCCGCAGAGCTGGCCTGGAACAAATTCCCGCAGGCTGAAGCCATTCTCGTCTTTGCCCGTGGGCTCGGCGCCGCGCGGAGCGGAAACACTTCCTCCGCGCGCGAAGATGTCGCCCGACTACAGGCGCTAAAGGAAGCGATGACCGCCGCCAAACTGGACTATTGGGCGGGACAGGCAGCCTTTCAAATCAAGACGGTCAATGCGTGGCTTGCCCTTGCGGACAAGCGCAATGACGAGGCCGTGCGCCTGATGCGTGCGGCCGCGGAAGCGGAAGAAGCAAGCGACAAACATCCGGTGACCCCGGGCAATGTCGCCCCCTCCCGTGAACTGCTGGCGGAGATGCTGCTTGAACTCGACCGTCCGGCGGAGGCGTTCGCCGAGTTCGAGCGTTCCCTGAAGCGCGATCCCAATCGCTTCCGCAGCATTGCCGGCGCAGCTCGCGCCGCGGAAATGGCACGCAACCGAAATGATGCCCGAGATTATTATGGAAAGCTTCAGAGCGTGGCCGCCGACCATGATAGCGAGCGCCCTGAACTGGTCCGGGGAAAGGCCGTTCTCGGGAAATAGCGGCTCCGGTCGACGGTTCATGCAAGCCGCGCACCACGGGAACCGCGGGCGTGAAAACGGGTCCATTATAAATTTGCCAGTCCGGCAGCCAAGCTTGCCCCGAGCTTCTGCCGATGGCCTTGGGAGGCGCGCAAATGCTGCACTGGAATAGATACATCACGCCAGGTTTGTGAGAAAATGACCGGCGTTATCAGTGGGCGCAATGGGGCAAACCGTCGATTTGCAGCCTCGCGTTTACGCGATCCGGCGCTCATAAGGAAGGTTATGAAAACACTCCCGCTCGCTTTTATATTGCCTCTGGTGCTCGCCTTCGCGCACCCTGCTTATGCGCAGGAGAATAAGTGGAAGGCCATCAGCGAAGAGGCGATATCGCTTTATAAAAAGGGCGACTACGAGCGCGCTGTAGCGGCAGTGAAGAAGTCGCTCGCGCTCGCGGAAAAAACAGTTGGAACCGACCATCCCGATACCGCGACCAGCCTGAACAATCTGGCCGAACTCTATCGTGACCACAACCGATATGCTGAGGCGGAGCCGCTGTACAAACGCGCCCTGGCGATCCGGGAAAAATACTTCGGCCCCAACCATGCCCTTGTGGCGACCACCCTCAACGGGCACGCGGAACTTTACCGCTCTGCCGGCAGAAACACGGACGCGGAGCTGCTCTACAAGCGCGCGCTGACGATCAGGGAGATGGCCCTGCGCCCCGAACATCCCGATGTGGGCCAGACCCTCAACAACCTGGCGGAACTCTATTGCATCCAGGGGAAGTATGCATCAGCCAGGCCCCTCTACGAGCGCTCCCTGGCTATTCGTGAAAAGGCCCTCGGCGCGGACGATCCAAGCCTTGCGACCGGCCTGAACAACATGGGCTTGATCTACCATGCCGAAAATAGATTTGCGCAGGCCGAACCGCTCTACAAGCGTGCCCTCGCGCTCTATGAGAAAAAACTCGCTCCCGATCATCCCAACCTGGGAACAAGCCTGAACAACCTTGCGGCGGTCTATCACAATCAGGGCAAACATGCTGAAGCGGAACTGCTCTACAGACGCGCTCTCATGATCCGGGAGAAAACGCTCGGCGCGGGCCACCCCGATCTGGCGAGCGATCTGAGCAACCTGGCCGAAGTCTCTTACCATCAGGGCAAATATGCCCTGGCAGAGCCGTTCTACAAGCGCGCGCTGGCGATAAGGGAGAAAACACTGGGTCCGGATCATCCCGAAGTGGGCAGGGACTTGAGCACCCTGGGAGAAGTCCATCGCGCACTGGGTCAGTATGCGGAAGCTGAGCCGTTCTACCAACGCGCGCTGGCTATCTTTGAAAAGGCCGAAAAAGCCGCGGAGCCGTATCAGCTCAACATGGCCACCAGCCTCAACAACCTGGGCATGATCTATTACGCCAGGGGCCAGTATGCGGAAGCCGAACCTTACTACAAGCGCGCGCTGGCAATCTTCGAAAAAGCGCATGGCCCCAACCACCCAACCGTACAAATCAGCTGGAAAAACCTCACAAAGCTGTACGATGCAACCGGTCGCTCCAGTGGGGAGGCAAGCCACCGGGTGGCGGGCTTCCGGCAGTAAACCAATTCGGAGCATGCTGACCTTCACTGCGCTATCGAATGATTCCAGGCAGCAATTCCCAGCGGCCCAGCGGTAGAAAGCGCTGGTTACCCGGCGACGCAAAAACGCTATTGGCCGGACCGCAGAGGTTTGCAAAAGACCGGCCGCTCCTCGTGGCCAAAGGTAACTCGCAGACGGGGCGAACTATGTTGCGCGCGAACGTCGGTGCGGCTGGTAACAGACTGCCTCTGCGGACAGGTATATAAGTTCAGGAATCGACTTTGTGAATATATTTGTCAAACCTGTGGATAATTAAAAAAAACAGTGACTAAATACTATTTACTTCGAGGCCGCGAGGCAGTGCCCTGCTCTAACATGTTCAAGTGGGGGCAAAGCATGGCTAGCCGCGATCCGAAAATAGCCGACGATCACCTGGACGAGGTTCGGGTAAGCACCATATTTCTTGGCATGGATCATAACTCCGATGATGACGGCCCTCCCCTGTTGTTTGAAACCATGGTAGTGGGCGGAGCGCTCGATCAATTCAGGATGCGCTGCACGACATACGAGGAAGCCGAAATCATGCACCAGATAGTTACAGCGATGGTAAAGAGAGAACGGGAGAATAACGACCAGGCCATGGAAATCGCCATGAACGCGATCGATGTGATTCGTCACCGGAAGGATGATTAATATTAAAAGCACAACGCCGGAGCTTAATCGACAGCCCGTTGATTTTTTAGCATCCTCCACGTCTGCAACGCTACCTCGATTGCAACTCCACCAGCCAGTCTGTACCCAGGGTTCCCGGTCCACGCGCCAGAAAGCTAAGCCTTTTGCGCAATGATATACAGATGCTGCTCGGGATATTGGTCATACTCCAGATGCCGGCAGACGCATCCGAAGCGCTTTAACAGCTCAAGTGTCTCCGGGATGCCCAGTGCGCTGTAATACACCGGCGGGCCCATGCATGAATCCCATTTTTCTTCTGCGTTGTCCAGCCCGCCCGTCGTGAACATGAACACTCCCCCCGGCGCCAGGCCCTCGGAAATCTTCCGCAAGACAGGCTCCTGCCGGTCAAGCGGAATATGCCAGATGCTGTCCCAGGCAACGACAAAATCAGATTTTCGCGGAAGATTCCACTCGCATATATCGGCATCGTGAAACGATATATCCGGATGACTTTGTCTGGCCAAAGCAATCATTTTTTGAGAAACGTCAATGCCTTCAACGTGAAACCCGTGCTTGCCTAGCACATCGATGAAGCGGCCGCTGCACCCGCAGCCAATATCCAGGGCAAAGCGGCGATTCCTGGCAAACCGGATCGCCCGCTCCAGCTGAGGTATGCCGTTCGATTGAATACGATCCTCTCGCCAGATATGGGCAATAGCATCGTAACTCTGACCAATCTCCTTGGGATGCATTCAAAACCCGACTTTCAGTGTGGAAAGGATTGCCCTTGAGTCTTCCCGGGAAGCGAGATCCGCCGAGCGAACCGCTTTTCCGGCTGCCGATTTCTCAGGAACCATCAAAAAA
Source organism: Nitrosospira sp. Is2 (assembly GCF_033095785.1). Lineage (GTDB taxonomy): Bacteria > Pseudomonadota > Gammaproteobacteria > Burkholderiales > Nitrosomonadaceae > Nitrosospira. The sequence goes on from NZ_CP137134.1 coordinate 101,339, forward strand.
ATACGTGTACGCCCGCGCACAGAACTTCCTGAAAGGGAAGCTTATCGTAATGTTGTTTTGCGCTCACGCGAAATATGAAGAATGGACCTGAAGAATCGACCTCTTGACCAACGTGAAGGAGACCGCCATGACTCATGCTACCGATCCCCAAATGCAAGCGGGCATCGATACCTGCACCAAGTGTCACCAGACCTGCCTGCACGAAGCGATGAACCACTGCCTGGAGGCAGGCGGCGAGCATGTCGCGCCTGACCATTTTCGCCTCATGATCAACTGCGCGGAGATGTGCCAGACTTCCGCGAACTTCATGCTGAGCGGTTCCGCTTTATCCAGAAGGGTCTGCGGCGTCTGCGCGGAAATCTGCGATGCCTGTGCTGAGAGCTGCGAGAAGATAGAGGGGATGGAAGAATGCGCCCGGGTCTGCCGGGAATGCGCCGAGAGCTGCCGGCGGATGGCCGGCTCTGGAGCCAACGCGAGCGCTGGGGCTCAGGAGCGCGTTCCTGCGGATGACTTGTAGAAAATCCTGGCCACATGAGACGAGGGGTGGCCGTGCGGGACTATAGCAGCCCATAGAGCAGGGCTAAAGCCGCCCAAACACGGCCAAAACGCACGGCCAAAGCGGCGGCCTTCTCAACGTGCTAATGGGCATCAACGCTGGATCGGATTAGTGTGTCAGCCGGCACCCTATTTTTCAGCTAGCCCTTCAACTTCGCGAACGCGGCCATTGCGGTGTCAGGTTTAGCCTCTACTTTTTGTTTCTGATTCTGTTTCTGCTGTTGGGGCCGATGCTGGGGCCGCGATGATTGCTCATTCCGGCCACCGGATCGTTCCGGCTTCCTGTTTTGCTGCCCACCCTGCCTACCTTTGCCGCGGCCTTCGTCAGTCGCATGGTGAGCGCGACACGCTTGCCCTTTTCCTATCGCCACCCCCTTGTCTGTTATGCCCCGTACATCTCGACCCGCCATCCGGAGCGTTTAACGGTTGTGTCGGGCAGCGAAATGCGGTTGAACGTTCCCGGCAACATACCAAAGACACCTCAACAGGTGTCCATGTATTCATGCAGGAGTCATTATGTGGTACATCGAACGGACGTGCTTGTGTGTGAGTGTCAGGCTTAGTTGGTCAGGCAAAGCCTATCCGGGCCCGGACCCGTCCAATCCCCGGAAAATGATCTGACAAACGTTGTCCTTTTTAACATTCGTGCTGGCTACTCGATAAGTGCTTCCGGCAGGTGGCAATCCCACACGCGACTTCTGAAGATGAAACCATTCGATGTAGCAACAGACATTCCGCCTAAGAGACCCGATCATGAATTTGTTCGGCAATTTAAAAAAAACAATACTTTCTTTTGGTTTGGGACTGGCTCTTGTTTTTGCTCTCCTGTTTTATGAAGAGGATAGACTAAAGAAATTATTCCAGATAGCAAAGCCGGACCATCTCTCGGTGCTGTATTTAAGGCTCCTCTTGAATATCAAGCCCGATGACGCAGGTTTACGTACTGAACTTGCTCGACAGCATATAAACCTCGGGGAATTGCGCGAGGCCCGGAATGCTCTGGAACCACTACAGCTTGCAGGCCGCATTCCGGAATTAAGCGTCAGGCTATTAGTATTGGAACTCGACTTCTACGATTATTCATCAGTTGGCGACGACGGCCCGGATCGGAAAACAAAGTTGGCTAATCTTAAAAACAGCATTATCGAAATCAGTAAAACGGCGCTTCCACTATCCTTGTTACCAAGTTTCATTAAACTCAGCCTTGAGCTCGAACAGACTGCTGTGGTTGCAGATCTATATTATCGATGGTCCGCGGTTATTCCCCATTCTTCCGAGCGCATGGAGAAATTGAAAGAATCGGCACGATGGTACATGGCAGCGGAGATGCCGCGTAAAGCAGCGGAGATATATGACAAAGGTTATAAACTGGCCGAGAACAAAACTGAAGCTCGCGAATTCTCATTTCTAACCCTTAAGGCACTGCAAGCAGCGGGCGACAGGAAGCTTGCTCTCGAACATTTCCGTAATTATCAGCAGCTCTTCCCGGAAGATCCCGAACTGCTTGATGAGGCCATCAGTATTAATTTGGCGGACAATAACCCAAGGCAGGCATATGAAGTCGGGGTTTTGCGCTTGTCACTTGATCCGGACAATCCTGAACAAATCAGAAAGCAGGTCGATCGTGCGCTTGGGGTTGGTGAACTTCAGCCGGCTCTGGCGTTAGCCCAGCGTCTGGTGGAAATTGCTCCGGCAGACGGAAACGCTCATGAAAAGCTGGGAACGATCGCAGAATGGGCTTTAATGCCAGAGGTCGCGTTGAAGGAATGGCTATGGCTGGCGAAAAATAGAAAGGATGATGCCGCAATCACGAATGCGCTGCGACTATCAAAAGGGCTGCATTTTGTCGATACTTCCCTGGACCTGCTGCTACAGCTATCAAATACGAGGAAGTTAGCGCCCGAGGAGTTGAACAGTTTGTTGTTTGCATACAGCGAGGCAGGTACTTATTCAGATCATGTTGATTTTCTGAAATCATATTTGAAGCGCTATCCCGATAATTCACAAGCATGGGAAGCGCTGGCTAAAACACAGGAAGATGCCGGACGACTATCCGAGGCAATGGAAACCTGGGAACTCATTGGCGCTAATTTCAATCGTCGGCCAGAGGCTACGGCCCATCAAGCGAAATTAACCTGGAAAAATGGCCAGTCCGAGAAGGCGCTTTCCATGCTGCTGTCTCACAAGGATGATATGACAGCAAAAGAAACCCATTTCTGGGAGATTCTGGGTGAGCTTTCCTGGGAACTGAAACAACCCGAACATTCGTTATCGGCTTATAGCGTAATGTGGAAATCAGGGAACGCGAACGTCGTTGTAGCGGAACGCTTGATTCAGTTGACGCGTGATATGGGTAGGCCGGAAGACGCCATTGCCATCGGCGAGGAAGCCTATCTTCGTTTCGACCAGTCTCGCTGGCTGCTGCTCGCGATGGATGCGGCCAACCAGGCCGGCTCTTCAGCTCAACTGAAGCGGCTTTTAAAAACGGCAAGGAGCAAAGAGTCGCAATTTCTGGATTCCGAAATGTACTGGCTGATGCAGGCTCAGTTGCAAACTCACGAGAGCAGGACTGATGCAGCTATACAACATTATCAGCAGGCTTTAAATGTTAACCCTGCATCGACCACTGCCAAAGAAGGAATCTTGTGGAACCTCATTGCACAGAATGACAAGCGGGCACTGCGGTCCCATGTTAAAGCGTGGCGGCCGGATGCCTCAAAAAACCAGGCATTATGGGGCGTTTACGGACTGGCATTGGTCAAGGTTGGTCAGCACAAAGAAGCATTGCCGTGGTTTGAGCGTAAATCGCGGATCAGTCCCGACGATTATCTCTGGCTGCTTACTTATGCCGATGTCTTAGGCAGGGCAGGACGCGCGGATGCGGCCTGGCGGTTGCGTAAATATGTCCTGTTCAACATAAGATCCCGCCTTAAGCAAATTAAAGAGGGGTCAATAAGCAAATTCAAGGACTTATTGCGACCTGAATATATGGCTTTAGTTCGTGATATGGAGGGAGCAAACGCCGACATATCCATATTAAAGCAATTTCTTGACAAGGGATACGATGACCCGGGGGTTCAGGAACTGCTCGTGGCGTCATATCTGACGCAGGAGAATTATACCGCAGCTCGTTACTGGCTTCTGCAGGAACATATTGCGCGACAGGAAACGCCCGCCTGGCAGCGCCTTGCATTAGCCCTGGCGGAAAATGACCGCGTTGTTGCCGAACGTATTCTTGAAAATGACAATGACCAACTTACCGATTTCAACAGGATGGAGACGCTCAAGCGTCTCGACAAAAACGAAGAAGCGCTGGCATTAACCTATAAGCTTCTCGCGTCCCATAAAGAGCCCACCACGGTGCAAACATACCTGTTCAATGTCAGAGATGATCTAATAGTAAAAACAAGCAAGCAGGTGGCGGGCGGCATCGAGTATAAAACGTTGGGCGATATAAACTTTGTCGAAAGCCGGGTGCGTTTGAACGTGCCTTATGGACGCGGCTTACTGGCCACTGAACTGAAGCATAACCTGCTCGATTCTTCGAATCCCGGGATTACTCTTCCGGCAAGGAACGAACTGGACATCATGACGGAATTTAAACATCCTCTGCGGGAAGGACTGTTTCAGGTGAATCTGGGAGGTAATCTTCGGGACGTCGATTCCCTCGTTTATGGAGCGGCAAGAGTCAGCCAGGATGTGACCAATCGATTGAAAGCGAGCCTGCGGCTTGGTGTGAATGAAATGAGCCATGAAACAGGGGCGTTACGGGCGCTAGGGAAAAAAGATACGATCTTATTGGGCGTATCCGCTCAACTGTCACAACAAACCTTTTTCAATGTGGATATTGATGGTCATCGTTATGCAAGCCGAGATGGAGGCAGCTTGGGGAAGGGTTATAAGCTTCAAATGATCCTTGGGCATTCCCTGCTGAGGGGCATCCAGGATTGGCAGATCAGACTCCAGGGCTCATGGGAAAACAATCAGCTTGCAGCGACACTCCCGTCCGACCTGAGTGGATTATTGAGCCCTTCCTTATCAAACGTTCAAACGCTCATCCCAAAGAAATTCGCACTTATGGGGATAGGCACGTCTTTTCGTTATGGACCATCGGATCAAGGGGTGCTGAGGCGTCCGTTTATCCTTGCGGATGCATGGGTGGGCGGGGTATGGCCTGCGAACGATTTGGGGTACAACGGACGGCTTTCGATGGGAACGTCGCTATTCGGTCCCGATATCCTGAGCGCAGGCGCATTCTACAGCAACGTACAGGGCGGCAGAACTGACCAGGCTTTTGCAGGAGTAGGCGTACAGTACTCGTTTCGTTTCTGAAATCAGGATTTGCCGATCACTACTGCTGAACAACAAAAAAGCCCCCGGTTTTGCCGGGGGCTGATTTCAGCTCCTCATTTAGCAGGCGTGTGACTGTGCGACCCGTCAGGAGCGTGACTGGTCGATGGCTCAGGCAAGGGTTTTTCCGCTTGGCTCTTGGATATCAGTTCAGACTGCTTCTCGAAATAATCAGCGGCATCGAGAAGCGGCTTCGGGTCGCCGCCTTGCCGCGCAACAATCTCCGCCGTCTCGCGGAAATTCTTTGCCCGCGCATCCGCTTGTTCAGGGAACGACGGTTCGCGCGACTTTAACTTAAGGTCGTTTGCCTCCCGTATTTTTTTCCTGTGCTCCTTATCGACACGCTTAACCTGGTCCTCGACCTTGTCTGTGGCCGCTTGTGCCAATCCTGGAGCACCGGCGCCAATGGCAAAGGAAAAGGCAACAACCGCCGAGACAAGGACGGTCCTGCTCGAGTGGAAATAATTCATCATTTTGAAATCCTCCAAATAGTGTGCGGCAAAAAGATCAAGAAGTACGTAGACGAGCAGCGCACGCTCATTGAGTCAGCGCCCGGTTGACCACGATTGCCTGAGCCGTGCCGTTTACGTTGACTTTACGGATGAATTGACCGCCATATAAATCACCACCATTAAGCCCGGTAACGACAAGATTGGGTACGGCCTTGTTTGCTTTCAAAGTCACCTTGTTGGTCGTGCGATCCCATGTCGCCTGGACAATCGCGGATTTATAGTGGAGACGCTCTTCCGTCTGGTCGCCAATCAGGTAATAGGGATAATTCTTTACCGGCAGCTTGAACACCCGCTCGTATTCCGCGAAGACCGCATTCAGCCAATCGAATTGCAATGTATTACCGTTGGCATCATATTTCGCCAAGTTCGTCTGATGGAAATAATGAGGCCACTTATTGAAGGTCAGCATGTGCCGCAATGCCGCATCGGCTTCCGCCACGAGAATTTGGGCATAGTCGCGGGGAGCGCAGATCGCCCCTGGTATCTGGCAAGGGTCCTGCCCCGCATTGACATATCTTCCGTTGAAGATATAGTTGTACTCGTCCACCAGCTGGGTAGGATTGATTACGTTATAGAAAATATTGGTTGGCCAGCGCGGCAGCATCACCCGGTCCTGTGTGCTGCCGTCGTCGTATTGCGAGATATACTGCTCCACGTTCTGGCCACGCTGCGACGAGTCGGAGGCGAGGTACTCCACGCCCAGGTTGGCGGCGGCTTGAAGGAATAGCGGATTGGCGCCGCCCTGATCAAACGCCAGGTCGTCGGATTGAACATCGAACATCTCCGGATGCTTGGCGATTTCATCGGTGCATTTACGATCTTTCAGCCCGGAATGATTGCCGCTTACCAGCACCCGGTTGTTATCGCTTTTCTCTGGAAGACCGAGAAGCCCCCAGACCGTCCGGTTCTTCGTAATTTCCGCCTTGATAGCCGCGAGGGTGGTAAAGGTGGGGTAATCGCAATTGGCATTCGCCGGGACCGGCGCCTTGTCCATGTCCAGATGGGTGAAGGTGTGGTTGATGAAGCGGAAATTTGCTTTGTTGGCTATTACCCCCGCCACCAGCTCGTCGGTCAGGTTCGCGACCAGTAGGGCTGCTGCCGGATCCACCACCGCTCCGGAACCGTTAAACGCCAAATCCAGCTTGTAAGCGCCGGCCACCGGATGCGCGGCGCGAAAGGCGAGCTGTTTGCTCACTGCATTGGCAATGTCGGCGCTGTTCAGGCGGTAGGTCGTCACGGGATCATTATTGTTGAGGTCGGGATTCCAGATATTGTTGGCCAGGAACAAATCATCCAGATGGGTCGCCATATGAACAAAGCGCGCGCCAACGAATACCCCCTGCGTCACCCAGTTGATGAATTCGTAGGCCAGGACCTTTGAATGGATGAGGAAGGTGGCATTGCTAATGGTCGAGACCATCACTTCCCTTACCGGCACCGTCTGGTTGGGCATGGTGTAGCGCACGATTGATACCAGAGCTTCCCCATTTTGGGTTTTCAAAAGCGGCACAACGTTGGGCTTCGATCCGTCCCGCAGGGTCGTGGTGTCATTTCGAGGGTTGGCCGCAAAGGCAAAGTCCGTAATCGGAAATGGATTGGTCACGTTCACGTACTCAAAAACTTCCTTGCTGAGTGCCGCCGGCACGCTCCATTGGCCTTCATAGCTGGCTCCGCCGGAGGAATAGACCAGACCATAATCCAGGTAGACTCCGAAAGGAGACTCGGGATCCCAGTAAGTGGCTGGCCATCCTGACAGTACCGCCTGACGGACACCGAAGTTTTTCTGGTAATTGTGCAACATGTCCCATTCGCTGGGCGTGAAGGTTGGCACCAGGTCGGAGTCAGTCAGGATAATGCCGTTATAGTTGCCCACGCAACCTGCTTCGGCAGCCAGGCAACTGGAACCCGCCGCATTAGAGGCAAGCATCGCCGCGGTCAGGTCCTGCGTCGCGGAGTTCAACACATCGTATGGCACCCCCATTTCATCAAGCACCGGTTTGATGTAGGCATAGCCAGCATCTTCTGTTACCTCTCCTGTCGTGAGGAGCAGTATTTTCAGTTTGACGGCATTATCAGCAAACGCAGGCGTCGAAACAGTAGCAGCAAGCCACATAACCGCTGAGAGCAGCAGCGAGAATTTCAGGTGCGAGTTCTTCTTGTTCATGAAAAAATCTCCTTTTTTTTATTTAACGGACCTTACATAGTTTTCAACCCCTCAGAACTGACCAGGCTTTTGCAGGTGCAGGCCTTCAATATTCCTTTCGTTTCTGAAATCAGGATTTGCCGATCACTACTGCTGAACAACAAAAAAGCCCCCGGTTTTGCCGGGGGCTGATTTCAGCTCCTCATTTAGCAGGCGTGTGACTGTGCGACCCGTCAGGAGCGTGACTGGTCGATGGCTCAGGCAAGGGTTTTTCCGCTTGGCTCTTGGATATCAGTTCAGACTGCTTCTCGAAATAATCAGCGGCATCGAGAAGCGGCTTCGGGTCGCCGCCTTGCCGCGCAACAATCTCCGCCGTCTCGCGGAAATTCTTTGCCCGCGCATCCGCTTGTTCAGGGAACGACGGTTCGCGCGACTTTAACTTAAGGTCGTTTGCCTCCCGTATTTTTTTCCTGTGCTCCTTATCGACACGCTTAACCTGGTCCTCGACCTTGTCTGTGGCCGCTTGTGCCAATCCTGGAGCACCGGCGCCAATGGCAAAGGAAAAGGCAACAACCGCCGAGACAAGGACGGTCCTGCTCGAGTGGAAATAATTCATCATTTTGAAATCCTCCAAATAGTGTGCGGCAAAAAGATCAAGAAGTACGTAGACGAGCAGCGCACGCTCATTGAGTCAGCGCCCGGTTGACCACGAAGGCCTTGGGCGTGCCGTTTACGTTGACTTCACGGATGAATTGACCGCCGTATAAATCACCACCATTAAGACCGGTAACGATGAGATTGGGTACAGCTTTGTTTGCTGTCAAAGTCACCTTGTTGGTCGTGCGATCCCATGTCGCCTGGACAATCGCGGATTTATAGTGGAGACGCTCTTCCGTCTGGTCGCCAATCAGGTAATAGGGATAATTCTTTACCGGCAGCTTGAACACCCGCTCGTATTCCGCGAAGACCGCATTCAGCCAATCGAATTGCAATGTATTACCGTTGGCATCATATTTCGCCAAGTTCGTCTGATGGAAATAATGAGGCCACTTATTGAAGGTCAGCATGTGCCGCAATGCCGCATCGGCTTCCGCCACGAGAATTTGGGCATAGTCGCGGGGAGCGCAGATCGCCCCTGGTATCTGGCAAGGGTCCTGCCCCGCATTGACATATCTTCCGTTGAAGATATAGTTGTACTCGTCCACCAGCTGGGTAGGATTGATTACGTTATAGAAAATATTGGTTGGCCAGCGCGGCAGCATCACCCGGTCCTGTGTGCTGCCGTCGTCGTATTGCGAGATATACTGCTCCACGTTCTGGCCACGCTGGGACGAGTCGGAGGCGAGATAGTCAATGCCCAGGTCGGCGGCGGCTTGAAGGAATAGCGGACTGGCGCCGCCCTGATCAAACGCCAGGTCGTCGGACTGAACATCGAACATCTCCGGATGCTTGGCGATTTCATCGGTGCATTTACGGTCTTTCAGCCCGGAATGATTGCCGCTTACCAGCACCCGGTTGTTATCGCTTTTCTCTGGAAGACCGAGAAGCCCCCAGACCGTCCGGTTCTTCGTAATTTCCGCCTTGATAGCCGCGAGGGTGGTAAAGGTGGGGTAATCGCAATTGGCATTCGCCGGGACCGGCGCCTTGTCCATGTCCAGATGGGTGAAGGTGTGGTTGATGAAGCGGAAATTGGCTTTGTTGGCCATGACCGCCGTTACCAGACCATCAGTCAGGTTCAGGGCCAATAGGGTCGCTGTCGGATCCACCACCGCTCCGGAGCCGTTGAATGCCAAATCCAGCTTGTAAGCACCGGCCACCGGATGCGCGGCGCGAAAAGCGGCCTGTTTGCTCACTGCATTGGCAATGTCGGCGCTGTTGAGGCGGTAGGTCGTGGTACCAGGGATATTAGGCGCATCAGGATAATTGTTGTTAATCTCGGGATTCCAGAGATTGTTGGCCAGGAACAAATCATCCAGATGGGTGGCCATATGAACAAAGCGCGCGCCAACGAATACCCCCTGCGTCACCCAGTTGATGAATTCGTAGGCCAGGACCTTCGAATGGATGAGGAAGGTGGCATTGCTAATGGTCGAGATCATTACCTCGCGTACGGGTGTCGTCTGCGACGGCACCATATACCGCACGATCGATAGCAGGGCCTCCCCGTTCTGCGTTGTCAGAAGCGGTTCGACCTTGGGCATCGATCCGTCCCGCAGGGTAGCAGTGTCATTTCGCGGATTGGCCGCAAAGGCAAAGTCCGTAATCGGAAATGGATTGGCCAGGTTCACGTACTCAAACATTTCCTTTGGCTTGGTCACGGTCCACTTACCCTCGTAGCCGGTTCCGCTGGACGAAAAGACCAGACCATAATCCAGGTATACCCCAAAAGGAGACTCTGGATCCCAGTAGGTACCCGGCCATCCTGACAGTACCGCCTGACGCACACCGAAGTTTTTCTGGTAATTGTGCAACATGTCCCATTCCGTGGGCGTGAAGGCTGGGTTCAGTCCAGCGTCCGTCAGGATAATGCCGTTATAGTTGCCCACGCAACCTGCTTCGGCAGCCAGGCAGCTGGACCCTCCCGCAGTAGAGGCGAGCACCGCCGCGGTAAGATCCTGCGTCTTGGAGTTCAATACATCGTATGGCACGCCCATTTCATCGAGCACCGGTTTGATGTAGGCATAGCCAGCATCTTCTGTTACCTCTCCTGTCGTGAGGAGCAGTATTTTCAGCTTGACGGCATTATCAGCAAATGCAGGTGTCGTAACAGCAAAAACCAGCCACGTCATGAGTACCGAGCAGAGCAGCGAAAACTTAAACTGCGCATTCTTATTTTTCATGGAAAAGCTCCTTTTTTTTATTAAGTGAACCTTATGTTTTCAAGTCTTCAACCTCTCAGGTTAGGATCGATTTCGTCAATCGACCGGCGACCATGCTTACCCTTTGATTCCCCCATCAATGATTCCCCAGTCAAGCTAAAAAACGTGTAACAACGATGGTTCCCCCGATCAGGCTTTAAGAACAAGCTGAAGCGGGTCCCTAGACCAGCATAGACGATTAATTTGTTTTTGTTTTACTTAAGGGTGTGGAAGTATGTTAATTTGCTGAGCAATAAGGGAATATTATTTTTAATGCAGCCGTTAGGCCTGCTCAACATTAGCGGGATGACATCGCTAACCTTCTAAATATCCCTGTTGGTGATTTGGAACATCCCTGATTGCGCTCCTCTCTGAAACCGGCCGCATCCTCGCGTTTCCGGTCCGAGCGTCGCCCTCCGCTCATCAGTTGCAATATAAAAATTTTTGCTGTTCCGCCCCTGGACGAAACAAACAATCTTGTAATGTGCACGGGGCTGAGCTATACCTTGGAGCAGGGGTGTTAAAAAGACGGGTGGCTGCAACAGAACCTAGAGGAGGATTTCGGAGACTCGTTACGACAAGCTACGACAAGCGGCGGTCCACGCAACGGTGATCGCACATGCTTGTGTTCAACATGGTTAATAAAAATAACTGCCTGGTTACCGGGTAGACCCAATCAACCAACAAAAAAAAGGTGGGTTATGTTCATCAACGATAAGGAAATTCTGCAATTTCTCCATAAAAGACGGATAGTCGCACTTTTAATATTTACTGTTCTTTCCAGCCTGCTGGCGTCCTGCTCAGTGGTTGACGTACATAAGAGCGCTCCGCTTTCCTCTTCCCAGCGCTGGATAGTTCTCCCCTTTCAAAATTATTCCCAGAGCCCGCGGGCCGGTGAACAAGTGGAAGAGATGGTAGCCACCTTGTTCAGAATCCGTGGAATTCCAAATATAGAAATGTACTCGGTGCAAGATGAAGACAAAGGCGGCTGGCTTGATTTCAATGATCGCAAGCGCCAGGAAAAAGCCTTGCTGTTGGCAATAAAGCACAGTGCTTCCTATGCAGTCACGGGAAGCGTTGATGAATGGCAATACAAACTCGGTGTCGGCAGTGAACCGGTTGTTGGCTTGACGATCCGGGTGATCGAGATTCCCTCCGGCGCCGTTGTGTGGTCTGCAAGCGGAGCCCAATCCGGCTGGAGCACAGGATCGCTTAGCGGTACCGCCCAACAATTGCTAAGAGAATTGATCTCCAATATCGAAATTAAGAAGTCTTGATTCTGTTAAAGATTGGAAGGGGCGCATCATGATGACCAAAACACTAAAAAACAAATGGACAGAGTCGATTGCGATCTCATTGTCGGTCCCGGTAATTGGTTACGCGATTGATTCATCCGATCCTTTTTTCATAAATTATCGGTTCCCCTGGTTGATTCTTGCTCCTGTGTTAGCAGGCCTTCGCTATGGGTTTGTCTGCGGACTCACCTCAGCCGCCCTGCTTGTAAGCTTGGTCACAAGTGGTTTTTACCTGGGATGGCCCGGCGTTTCGTTTTTCCCCGAAGAAATGATAATCGGCTTATTGGTGCTAACCCTGATTTCGACCGAATTTCGTGAATCGTCGACTCGTCAGATAAAACTCCTGGACCATGAATACAACCACCTCAAGGTAAGAATGGATAAATTTTCCCGTTCCTACCAACTTATCAAGGACTCCCATTATCGCCTGGAACAGCATTTGGCAAGCCAGGCAAAAAGCTTGCGTTTATCGTTAGACGACCTGAAGAAGAAAGTGTTGACCTGGGAGAACCATAAAGGCGAACCACTCGCGGGCATTGGCGACAGTATTTTGAAAATACTCGGCAGTTATGCGAATGTGCAAATGGCGGGTATTTACGCGGTTAACGAACACCGAAAGATGAACCCTAATCCTGTAGCGTCTTTAGGGCAGCCGCGTACTTTGCTGCCCTCGGATCCGGTGGTAGCAGAAGCGTTGAAAACGGGTAATGTTGCGAGCATTGAAATGGAACAAAACGGGGCATTGCCTGCTGTTGGCGCGCTTGTCGCGATCCCTTTGGTGGACGTTTACGAGAGGATTTGGGGCGTAATCGTCGTGAATGAGATGCCCCTGTTTGCATTCCAGGAAAATACGATGGATTTTCTTGCCGTTCTGGGAGGAAAAATGGGTGATCTTGTCAAACGACGCGCCGAAGCTCATTGTGATGAAAACGATGTTGGAAAAATTTTTGAAAGCAGGTTGCGACGCATCACCGACGAAATCCGGTACTTGAAGACCTCCGCTGTAGCGATTGCGACCGTCATCAGCTCGGACGAACCACAGAGCGAACTTCTCGCAAAATTTCAGGCGGAGTTACGGGGCGTGGATGAAATCCTGATCATTAACGATAGCTGGAATCGTCACGTCTTTTTACTATTGTTGCCCTATACGGATGAGCATGGTGCCAACGAATTCCTGAATCGCGTTGGATTATCGAAATCATCGGCTGAAGTCGCGCTTGATGGCCCGAATGGAATGGCTTACGGCTTTCGAGGGGGAGATATCAAGGTTTGTACGTGGGTTTTGGATAACAAGACTTCGTACGAAAAAGTTTTATTGGGAATGGATCGCTTTTGCAAGAATGAATTCATTCACATCAGCATAATGGCGAACCCAAATGCGAGTATTTCCAATTTTGCCTGAACTGGTTCTGATCTCGCTGGCCGTGGGGCTGGAAGCATATGGGCTGCGGTTGATTCTCGAGCCCATGTCGGCGCAGCACCTGATAACCGCCGGCGCTTGTCATTTCGGGGCCAGCGTCGTCGCTGCTTATATTTTCCCCAAAATTATTATCCCTGAGCAATACGAGACCCAGCGGAAAAATGGCTTCTTTTTCTTCATGATGGTTTTTTATCTGCCTGTGCTCGGATTGACGGGGCTGATTTTGGCAATGCCGTTGGTAGCGCGCGGGTCATTCATAAAATCGAAAGGATCAATTTCGCCCGTGAGGGTAAACAAAATCCGCGATCTTCCTTCCGAGACCGCCGGGTCGGACGGTCAATCGGTTAGCTCGCACAGCCTGTACGATTTATACCGATCGAGGGATCCCGACAGAAGGCTGCAAGCTGTGTATGCGACGTTAAAACTGAATGACCGGGACGCAATTCCATTACTGCGCATGGCGCTCGGCGACGCGACCGATGATATCCGGTTGCTGGCTTATGCTTTATTGGATCGTAAAGAGTACAGGCTGAGCAAGCACATAGAGCAATCCAAGCGCGATCTTGAAAAACAGGAAACGTCCATGAGAAAACAGTTATGCCGCCAGATTGCCAACGACTATTGGGAACTGGCGCATCTCGGCCTGGTTCAGGGAGAGGCGAAAAACTATGTTCTTGGCATGGCTTACAAATACATTGAACTGAGTCTCATATGTTCTCCCCAAGATTCGGGCCTCCTCTTTCAGTATGCTCAAATCCTGTTGAGGCTGGGAAAATATCAGGAGGCATTGGAGGAATTCAAAAAGGCCGAAATGCTTGGGATGGAGTTTATCTGCTTGCAGACTTACTACGCCGAAATAGCCTTTTATACAGGCCGTTATCAAGAAGTGAAGCAATTGATGACGGCAATAGAACTCCCCGCGGCCTATCCCTTGTTGACAACGGCAGCACGCTTCTGGCGGAAAGAGATCTGATGCCGCAGCAGCGATACGCAGACATCACGCTCCTGCTGGAAGGCACCTACCCTTTTATCAGGGGTGGAGTTTCAGGCTGGGTACACCAGATACTGGAAGCGCTGCCTGAGCGCACATTCTCCCTCATTTTCCTGGGATCCAGGAAGAGTGATTATGACGAACAAAAATATGTCCTTCCCGAGAATGTCGTTCACATGGAATGCCATTATTTGTGGGATCGGGTTACCGCATTCAAGCCAAAAACCTGCAAAGGCAACGAAGAATACATTAAAAACTCGGGGAAGCTTCATGACTGGTTCCGAAATCCATGTCCGGAATTTGACGAGGCCGCCCTGGAGAAACTATTGGTTACCTTAGGGCAGCCTTCCGGCTTTACTGCAGAGGAATTTTTTTTCAGCGATGGAACATGGCAGCAGATCTGCGAGTATTACAACAAATATAACGCAGAGAACTCATTCATTCATTACCTTTGGTCAATTAAAGCAACACATGCGCCATTGTTCAGGCTTGCCAGCGTCGCCCATCAACTCTCGGTGGAGACAGGCGCATTTCATACGGTATCCACCGGCTATGCAGGTTTTCTTGGTGTATTACTGCATTACAAGACCGGACGTCCACTTATTCTGACCGAACACGGCATTTACACCAAAGAGAGGAAAGTAGACTTGCAATCCCTTTTCATTAGAGAGCATCACGATTCATTGAATGACGCGCTCTATATGGGAATGCAATATCAGGAAATATTGTGGATAAGATATTTTGAATCCCTGGGCCGGCTTATCTATAAAGCCTCAAATCCTGTCATAAGCCTTTATGAAAACAACAGAAGGCGTCAAATTGCCGATGGCGCAGATAGCGAACGGACACAAGTCATTCCAAACGGCATGCAAATTGAACGCTTCCTTTCTTTGCGCGCCGAACGACCGGTAAAAATTCCCATGGTAATCGGATTGCTTGGCAGGATCGTCCCGATAAAGGATATCAAGACTTTTATCCGTGCCATGCGCACGGTTGTGATTCAGCTCCCCGAAGCGGAAGGCTGGCTGATCGGTCCGGAAGATGAGGATAAGGAATACGTGGAGGAATGCAGGAGTCTGGTTCAGGAGCTGGGGCTGGAAGGAAAAGTGCGCTTCCTGGGGTTCCAGAAGATCAGCGACATACTCCCTCGCCTGGGTCTGCTGGTATTGACATCCATCAGCGAAGCCTTCCCTTTGGTGCTGCTCGAAGCTTTCGCCAGTGGCGTGCCAGTGGTGACGACTGATGTGGGAGCTTGTCGGGAAATTCTGGAAGGCAGCAGTGACGAAGACCGTGCGTTGGGATGCGCCGGTATCGTGACGCCCATAGCTGATCCGGAAGCAACTGCTGCAGGGGTAATCGCGCTATTGACGGATGATGACCGCTGGTATGCCGCACAGAAAGCCGGTATTCAACGCGTCGAAAACTATTATACCCAATCGAGGATGCTCGACAGTTATAAACGGGTTTATGACCAGGCGCTCGCACAGTGAGCACGCTCGGGCATTATATGCAACAGGAATCATGCAGCAACTCTCCTGATCTCTTCCGTCGCGTCTTTTTTAAACCGTATATCCGAAGTCATTGCCGGCAAGTGGCAAGGCCTCGTTCAAATTTCCCCCAACCGCTTGTTGCGCTTCCCCCACGCATGAGAAGCATTCCGGCACGCTCGACTGATATGCTGCGGCACGTTTCCGCGGTTCCCGCCCGGCACAAACCGCCGGTAACCCCACAATAATGGCTGGCATCGGCTTCAGACTGCGTGAACTCACCAAGACCGATACCTGGTCGGGACTGCTGCTGGCGTATGGCTTTGCGGGCGTCATCGGTTCAGGGCCATGGGTTCTATCCATCGTTGGCATCCTCCTGATCGGCATCCTCAACACGGAGAACTTTGCGACCCCCTACTACGTTGGGCAGTTTCAGATATCCGTGACCTATCTGATGGCGGGCTCCTTAATCCTGACCAGTCCCTTGCAGCTGATGGTTACGCGCTTTATTGCTGACCGGTTGTTTGAAAAACAGGATAAACAGGTGTTGCCGAATCTGACCGGCGCCATTTTTTTAGTAATAACCGTGAGCGGAACGATCGCGGGGCTCTGTCTGGTTTACCTGTCTACCGGATCGGTGTTATACAAATTATTGATGTTATGCGGTCTGGTCATCCTTTCCACGATCTGGATCGTAGTGATCGTTCTATCGGGACTGAAGGCTTACGCCGAGATTTTGCTGGCGTTTCTCGTGGGCTATGGGTTCACGGTGCTCGCCGCCATGCAGCTCGGCGAATTTGGGCTGGAAGGTCTGCTTTCCGGTTTCATATTGGGCCACGCCATCCTGTTATTCATGCTCGTGGTTGTGGTTTTCCGCTCCTACTCAAGTGAAAAACTGATTGCCTTTGATTTTTTACGGCGAGGCCAGGTATTTCCAAGCCTGGCTATTACAGGCGTTCTCTATAACCTGGCCATCTGGTCCGATAAATTTATTTTCTGGTTCAATCCTCTCACCAGCGTCGAGATCATTGCACCTTTGAGAGGGTCGCCCATTTATGATATCCCAATATTTCTGGCGTATTTGTCCATCATACCCGGTATGGCGGTATTCCTATTGCGAATGGAAACCGATTTTGTAGAACAGTATACGAAGTTTTACGCGGCGATTAACGGCGGTGCGCCTTTGAAACGTATTTTACAAATCTATGAAGAGATGATCGTAACAATTCGAAGAGGATTTCTCGAAATCTTTAAAGTCCAGGGAATGACTGTTGTCATATTGCTGGCGGTAGGGGATCAATTACTCGCGTGGGTCGGAATATCCCCTTTCTACAGGGTGCTGCTGAATATCGATCTGGTCGCCGTGGGTGTCCAAGTGCTGTTGCTGGCTGTTCTCAACATATTGTTTTATTTCGACTACCGTAAAGATGCCTTGTATCTCTGTTTGCTTTGCGTCACCTCGAACATTCTATTCACACTTCTGAGTCAATATCTGGGGCCTGCCTTTTACGGCTACGGTTTTGCCTTGTCAGTCGTCTTGACTACGCTGGTGGGAATGACGATTGTCTCGAAAAGGCTTAGCCGGCTGGTCTACGAGACATTCATGCTGCGTTGAACATTCTCGCGAAATATATAAAAAATAAAAAAAATAAAAAAAATGATCAGCCAATTGCCTTTCTTGAACTGTGGCGCTTTTGTGAGGGTTGTTCTTAGCATGCTCTTCTCCTCTGTTTGCCTGCCGATCCACGCTGATCCGAGCATTGCATTTTTTTATGGCCGCCCTGCCCCGGTGGATCTACTTTCTCATTTCACGCAAGTCGTGGTAGAGCCTGAGAATATGGATAATCTCGATTATCTGCGGGAAAAGGGAACCAAGGTATTTGCCTACGTAAGTATCGGGGAGGTCAATGCAACAAGACGCTGGTATCCGGAAATCCCCAAAAGCTGGTTTGTCGGCAGCAATAAAGAATGGGAAAGCAACGTTGTTGATCTAACCCAGCAAGGCTGGCACGACTATCTGATTGATAAATATCTTTCGGGGTTATGGGAAGAAGGCTATCGCGGATTTTTTCTCGACGGGCTCGAGAGTTATCAGAGGTTTGCGGTTGAACCCGAGCGTCGATTGGCTCAGGAAAAAGCTTTGTCGCTTCTGATTAAACGTATCCATCAACATTTTCCAGGGGTCGAACTCATATTTAACCGCGGGTTTGACGTTCTGCCGGAAGTTGGCCAGTATGCCGTTGCGTTGGCTGCCGAGTCACTCTTCCAAAGCTGGGATCCGTACACCCGGAAATATGAAAGCGTTATCGAGCCCGACCGTGTCTGGTTGATGAATAAATTAAGACAGGTGCGAAACCAGTACGGTTTACAAATAATCGTCATAGATTACGTTGACCCAAAGCAGAAGGAACTGATGCGCGTTACTGCCCGACGAATATCTGACCTTGGATACACACCGTGGGTGGCGAATCCCGGGCTGGATATTATTGGCGTCGGCAAGCTGGAAATTTTCCCCAGACGGGTTTTGGCGCTCTATGATGGACAGGAACACCCCGAAGGGTTGCACCAGGCGGAGGTGCATAAGTTAATGGCAATGCCCCTGGAATATCTGGGGTATGCGGTCGATTATCTGGATGTGAACGCCGGATTGCCGGGTAATGTATTGACGGGTCAATATGCCGGAATCGTTACCTGGTTCAACCGGGACGCATTACCCAGGCCGACGCTTTACAGGGACTGGCTGTTGCGGCAGATCGAGTCCGGAGTAAAAGTTGCCGTTCTGGGAAACTTAGGTTTCAAGGCCGACGACAATTTTTTGCGCCATCTGGGGGTCAAGGCAAGCGAGCCGGAATCGATGGAGGGCCAGCCCAAAATCGAGCCAGTGAATAAAATTATCGGCTATGAGGCGCAGCCTGGTTCCGGTATGCCAGGATCAATCGCGTGGCAAGCATTCGATAAACGTATCGCGGCCCATCTAGGCTTCGGCGAGCAATCGGAAGGACCTGTGGTTGCCGTGTTTTCTGGAGATTGGGGTGGTGTCGCGTTACATCCCTATGTAGTAGAGCCGGGTTACAAAGGACGTCAACGATGGATAATCAATCCGTTTGAGTTTTTATCGACAGCTCTTGATTTGCCTGAAATACCTGTGCCTGATGTCACAACCGAGAATGGCCGGCGGTTGCTGCTGGTACAAGTCGATGGGGACGGCGCGGGGATCAAGGCGGAAATACCAGGGACGCCGCTGGCAATAAAAGTCGTTAAGGATAACTTCCTGCAAAGATATAACCTTCCTGCAACGGTTTCGGTCATTGAAGGGGAAACAGCGACAAACGGATCGCCTGACGGGTCCGACGGGTTATCCGAGGTCGAGAAAGTAGCGCGCGACATTTTCCAACTGAACAATGTTGAGGTAGCAAGTCATTCCTATAGTCATCCAAGAGCGTGGTTCCAAAAAAACAATATTGACGATGCGGGTGATGGCTATCACCGTTCTGTCGACAACGACCAACTCGACATCCACCGGGAAATCGCCGGATCAGTTGAATACATCAATAACACCTTGGCGCCCGCGAATAAGCCTTCCCGTGTTTTCCTCTGGACGGGCGACGGACTGGCGGACAACGAAGCCTTGGCGCTGACGCGCCGGCTCGGGCTGGAGAATATGAACGGTGGTGGCGCGACCATATCTGATGATGAACGGACGATGACCCGTGTGCCTCCGCTTGGTTATAAGATTAATGATCAGCTCCAGGTGTATGCCCCTATTGCCAGCGAGCATATCTATACAAATAGCTGGCAAGGCCCTTATTACGGATTCAATCGCGTGATTGAAACGATGCGGCTCACGGATAGTCCGCGCCGCCTGAAGCCGATGCATATTCATTATCACTTTTACTCAGGCAGTAAGATGTCATCCGTCAATGCGCTGAAAGCCGTGTATGACTGGAGCCTTCAACAGGAACATCGGGCTGTCTGGGTTAGCGAGTACGGGCAGAAGGTAAATGAATTCCACAGCATTACCCTCTCACGGCGCATGGATGGGGCTTGGGATATCAGGGGACTGAATGCGCTGCGCACATTGCGTTTGCCAACGTCCTCAAAATGGCCTGATATGGAGAGATCCGAGGGAGTAGCGGGATTTCGGGATGTGCATCAGGGTCGCTATCTGCATCTCTTGCCTAATCAGGGGCAAGTGCTGTTGCATACGACGCCTCAACCCCCCTCATCGCCTTATCTGTTACACAGCAACGGCAAGATCGAGGAATGGCAGAAATCGGCCGACGGTATTCATTTGCGGATGCATGCCCATACACCATTGGAAATGGTTATCGCATCCCCGGAACAGACATGCGTTATAAATTGGGCTGGCCGCACATTGGAAGGGCAACGACAAGGCCAGGGCTGGAAATTTGTTTTCCCACGCGCCGAGCCCGGGAATGTAACTCTCGTCTGTTACTGATCAACAAAAGTCCGATTATTCAGGACCAAAATAAAAAACGAGGAAGAGATCCGGGTCCTCGTTTTTTTTGATCGTAACCATATTGACATTGGGATTCCTCCCGACTGCCGCGGATGCCCTTTACCTGTCCTTCAACTTGGCGAACGCCGCGGCCATTGCGGTATCGGGTTTAGCCTCGACTGTTTGTTTCTGTTTTTTCTGCTGGGGCTGATGCTGAGGCTGATGCTGGAGCCGCGATGATTGCTCTTTCCTGCCACTGGATTGTTCCGGGCTCCTGTTTTGTTCAGGCTTCCTGTTTTGCTGCCCGCCCTGTGTACCTTTGCCCGCGGCCTCCGCCAGTCGCATGGTGAGCGCGATGCGCTTGCGCTTTTCGTCTATCTCCACCACCTTGACTTTCACCACTTGCCCCACCTTTACGACGGCATGCGGGTCTTTCACGAACGTGTCGGCCAGCGCGGAGATGTGGACCAGCCCGTCCTGATGCACGCCGATATCGACAAATGCGCCGAACGCTGCGACATTGGTCACGACACCTTCCAGGATCATATCCGGAAGCAAATCCTTGAGTTCATTTATCCCCTCTTTGAATGTCGCAGTCGTGAATTCGGGACGCGGGTCGCGGCCAGGTTTTTCCAGTTCCCCAAGGATGTCGCTGATGGTGGGAACGCCGAATTTTTCATCCGCGTACTTTGCCGGGTTCACCGATTTCAGCAATTTCCCGTTGCCGATGACCTGTTTGATATCCTGCTTGAGGTCGGCAAGGATTTTTTCCACCGCCGGATATGATTCAGGGTGCACCGCGGAGGCATCCAGGGGATTATCGCCGTTCATGATGCGCAGGAACCCTGCCGCCTGCTCGAAGGCTTTTTCGCCCAGGCGCGGCACTTCGCGCAAGGCGCCACGTGAAGTAAACATGCCTTTGTCGTCTCGATGGGCGACGATGCTTTGCGCCACCGCGTGGTTGAGTCCGGAAACGCGCTCAAGCAAGGGCGGCGAAGCCGTGTTCACATCCACGCCCACGGCATTCACGCAGTCTTCGACCACGGCATCGAGCGAACGCGCCAGTTGAGACTGCCCCACGTCGTGCTGGTATTGGCCGACGCCGATGGATTTGGGATCGACCTTTACCAGTTCCGCCAGCGGGTCCTGCAACCGGCGGGCAATGGACACCGCGCCGCGCAGCGAGACATCCATGGCGGGCAGTTCACGCGAAGCGAATTCGGAAGCGGAATAGACCGAAGCCCCCGCTTCCGACACCACGATCGCGGTCAGCTTGAGGTCCGACCGCCGTTTGATCAGGTCGCGTGCCAGCTTGTCGGTATCGCGCGACGCGGTGCCGTTGCCGATTGCTATCAGCGATACTCCATATTTTTCCGCCAATTTTTCCAGCGCATGCAGCGACCCATCCCAGTCGTTCCTTGGCTGGTGCGGATAGATGGTCGCGGTTTCCATCACCTTGCCGGTCGCATCCACCACCGCGACCTTCACCCCGGTGCGCAGGCCGGGGTCGAGCCCCATTGTGACGCGCGGCCCCGCGGGCGCGGCCAGCAGCAGCGCCTTCAGGTTGCGGGCGAAGACATTGATTGCCTCCGTTTCGGCCCGCTTGCGCAGCCCCGTCATCAGTTCGGTTTCCAGGTGGACGAAACTTTTCACCCGCCAGGTCCAGCGCACCGTATCGCTCAGCCAGCTATCAGCGGGACGGTTACGGTCCCGGATGCTGAAATGCGCGGCGATGTGCGCTTCGCATGGATTCTGCGGCGCATCCCATTTGGGTCGTTCGGCCTCGGAATCCAGTCGCAGGGAAACATTCAGCATCCCCTCGCGGCGACCCCGCAGCATCGCCAGGGCGCGATGGGAGGGAATCGTATTGATCGGCTCGGCATAATCGAAATAATCGGCATACTTCGCGCCCGTTTCTTCCTTGCCTTCCATGATCCGGGATTCCACCACGGCGTGCGTGAGCAGATATTCTCGCAGCCACTGAAGCAATGTTGCGTCTTCCGCGAAGCGCTCCATCAGTATTTGACGGGCGCCCTCAAGCGCGGCCTTGGCATCTTCCACACCAGGATTGTCGCCCTGATCGGTCTTGAACGCGGGTTTCAGGTACTTGAGCGCTTCTTCTTCCGGCTGCAACATCGGGTTTGCGAGCAGCGCCTCGGCCAGAGGCTGTAATCCGGCCTCCCGCGCAATCTGCGCTTTGGTGCGGCGTTTTTTCTTGAACGGCAGATAAAGGTCTTCCAGCCGCGTCTTGTCTTCCGCCTGCATAACCGAGGCCAGCAACATCGGCGTCATCTTGCCCTGCTCTTCGATGGCGGCAACGATCGCAGCTCGCCGGTCCTCCAGTTCGCGCAGATAGTACAAACGCTCTTCCAGCAAGCGCAGTTGAACGTCGTCGAGCCCGCCGGTCGCTTCCTTGCGATAACGCGAGATGAATGGCACCGTGGCGCCCTCGTCCAGAAGGGCGATGGCAGCCGCGACCTGCTCGGGCCTGGCGGCGAGTTCGAGGGAAAGGCGTTGTTCGATTGATGGCAGCATGATGAGAGTATGAAAAAATGGGCCGAGCCGGGCCGACTTTGCCGTTATGGGCAGTAAAATGGGCAGTAGAGTCCGGCGGGCGGGTTATACGGATACCTGACGTTTGACGTTTTTACGCAGGATGGTCGAGCGGTTAAGTCTACTCAGTTTTTAGAGGATGCATCGGGAAGGTTTTATCAGCCTTGACGCTTTTTTGCTCGACATAAACCAGCTTATCGGTCGCGAAGCCCAGTTCACGGGCCTTTTGAATAAACCTGCCCATCACCTTATCGGGCACGTGTGGCGTCCTGGAGAGAAGCCACAACGAATTCCTGTCCGAGCCGGTTACGTATGAATACTGATAGTCAGCGCCATCCAGGCCAAACACCACGTACGAACCATAAAAAGGGCCAAAAAACGATACCTTCAGATAGCCGACATCCGGCCCTTTCACAAAGTAGGCTTTACCCTCAGCCGTTCGCCACTCGCCCTTTTGGGCGTCATAGCCGCGGTTCAGGACGTCGATGCCGCCATCATCACGTAAACGGTAATGGGCCGTAATGTTGCGCAAACCTTTTTCATAAGGGTGCTCGAGGCGGGCAATCTCGTACCAGGCACCAAGATAGCGCTGGGCGTTAAAGTTCTCGACCGGCGTAATTCCCTTGGGAACGCCTGCGCAACCCGCCAGCAGGCCGAATGCCGCTATGATAATTGCCAGGAAGAATTTTCGCATTCGCTCGCCATGAAAAGCCCGCTCGAAAAGCCATCTTCAAAAGGCTCTCGTCAGTGGGAGTTCCTCCACCGCTCCTCGAGGGGAAACAGAAGGTGGAGGCAAACCAGTCTTTACATCCTAAACCTGCATGATTATAGCCTAACCGACTGGCAGCCTGTCCCTGCTTTTCCCTACACCTTGTCTTAACCCCTGTCGGCACGACCCGGAAGCCCGATCAATAACCCAGCCGGGGTCCAGTCCATTGACGTTACCCCCAGGCCCGTTTGGCATTTGACGTGAATGAAATCCTGGCCCATCGCATGCAGCGGGCCGCGGCATGGAAACGCGCCGACGCACCGGGCCCCGTCTGCTGTTCAGGTAGCCCGATGTTCTGCCGTTTTTTTGCTCGTATCCGTGCGTCTGCGGTACATCCCAGCGCGCATGAGTAGGGTGGTCGTCACAGGAGACGTCGCTACCACGAACAGCGTGATTAGCACCTCCTGGAATACAAGTCGCTCAGCCTGTATTGAGGCGACCAGTATGGACGCCAGCAGCACGCATCCCAGGCCGAGCGTATTTCCCAGGGTAGGCGCGTGTATCCGCGCAAACAGGTTAGGCAGTCTTAACAGGCCGATTGATCCGATCAGGGTCAGCAGGGCGCCCGTTACCAATAGGAATGAAGCAAGCAGATCCGCCCATGCGGGAAGATTCTCGGCTGTCATGGCTCGATCACCTCTCCGCGCAGCAGGAATTTCGCCATTGCGGCTGAGCCGACGAAACCGAACAGCGCAATCAGCAGGGCGATATCGAAGAAAAACCTGGACCCAAGCTGAATGCCGAGCGTCAGCACCATTATCATGCTGTTAATATACAAGGTATCGAGGGCCAGCACCCGGTCTTCCGCAGCAGGACCGCGCAGAAGGCGGATTGCCGCAAAAACCATGGCGAGTGCGATAGCGATCAGGGCAAAAGAGATCGCCGAGGGCAGCATTGCGCTCATTCAAAAATCTCCATCAGTCGTCGTTCATAACGCTGCTTGATGAATAGAATCCAGCTCTCTTCATCTTGCAGACCCAGCACATGGATCGTCAGGCTGCGTCCGTCGGGCGAGAGACAAACCCGGTCAACCGCTTTCACCTCCCTACCCTTTCAGCGTTACCCGCCGGAAAGATAGAAATGTATCTCAAAACTGAAATTTTTACTGCTGCCCGATCCATTTTTCAATTTCTGATAGCCAACGAGCAGATAACTTATCCTGCTTCGGACAGCTTCCCGCACATTCATGTTCGGCATACAGAAGTACGGGCGCAGGGCGACGCTTTCAAAAGAGAAGCACGCTCGGCAACGAATAATAATATGGCCGAGTAAAGGTATTCTGATCATTACTTGCATTCGCAAAATAGTGGAATAAGCTTCGTTGCTTGCGAATTGAAACTATCTAGCTTCCAGCCTCGGCGATCCGCCCTGCCGTGGCCATAAGGTGCACGCGCCGAGATTCCGTGGTGGGGTCGCGGCCTCAGGGTTCGACCGCAAGTTGTCGGAGCTGGATTTAGGCGAATTCGTCCAGGAAAGTGAGTCGGGGGTGTGCGGACTTCCTACAGCGTATAATTGCCTTGCTCTTTAATTTCAGACGGGCTTATGCTTTGCGCTGTGGCATTTCCATGATCCCAAAAATTTTTATGAGGCGGCCGTGAATCTCTCAACGTTTATTTCCGAAAACATGGAAGCCATCCTCCAGGAATGGGAAGATTTTGCAAAGAAAATCACCATCCACTCCACCCACGTCATGGGCACGACAGAACTGCGCGACCATGCGAAACAAATGCTTCAGGTTATCGCAGCCGATCTGCGCACTCCACAAGATACACAGCAGGGCATCGATAAATCGCAAGGCCTTGCGCCAGAATCCAGAGACTCCACCGCTGCCGAGATACATGCCGTTGCTCGTCTGACATCGGGGTTTACTATAGAACAGTTGATGGCAGAATACCGGGCGCTGCGTGCCAGCGTGCTGCGTCTCTGGCAGGACCGTGTCAACGTTTCTGATCCGGCCGAAATCCAGGAGATGGTCAGGTTCAATGAAGCGATCGATCAAGCCTTGACAGAGTCATTAGCACGTTACTCAGCAATTCTGCGCGAATCACAGAATCTTTTCTTGGCCATCCTGGGGCATGACGTACGTACTCCGCTTGGCGCCATCAGCATGGGAGCCCAGTTTCTGCTGCTCGATGAGAAACTACCGGGCAAATCTCTGAAAATGGCCTCGCGCATCCTGAGCAGTACCAAACGCATTGATGAGATTGTCAGCGACCTGCTTGATTTTGCGACCAGTCATCTGGGTGATGGCATTCCCGTTTCACCCTCGCCAATGGATCTGGCGGAGGTGTGCAACAATATAGTAGAGGAGGCCCGGACCTTTCACCCGGAGCGTGTCATCGGGTTGGAGATGGCTGGCGACGTGTGCGTTGTCTGGGACAGGGCACGCATCAGCCAGGCTTTATCCAACCTGATAGCCAACGCCATCCAGTACGGCCCCGAAACTGATCCGGTGAGCATCACGGTTACCGGAGAGGAGAAAGAGATTGTATGGACCATCCACAACAAAGGCGAAGTAATCCCGCCGGAAAAACTGAAAACAATTTTCGATCCCGCTAAACGCTTCGCGCTGCGGCCAGCCCAGGAGCGCGCGCTTGCTCAAACACAAAATCTGGGGCTCGGTCTATACATCACTCGCGAAATTATCAGCGCCCATGGTGGCCGTATCAGCATTACATCGAACATGGCCAAGGGGACCAGCTTCACGATACGGATGCCGCGGCAGGTACCGGCTGCGCCAAGTGGCATTTCTCCCGAATATTAGAATATTGTCATGTGAGAAACGTCCTGCCCATTTTATAGCTTCGCATTCGGTGGGCAGATTTGAGACGGCATTAAAACCGTGACGTCTCACAAAGGCGCGAAGTCAGCTCATGGCATTTCACTAATTGTCCAGTAAGCGTCGATAGAGCGTATTACGTCCACGAATTGCCGATAATCAACGGGCTTGGACATATACCCGGCAATTCCCAGCTCGAAACTGTTCAGCTTGTCCTGTTGTTCCTCGGATGTAGTTAACACAACCACCGGTATGCGCTTTAGCTGCTTATCATTTTTTACTGCCTGCAGGAATTCGATGCCGTTCATGATGGGCATGTTCAGGTCAAGCAGAATAATGCATGGCTTCTCAGTCTTCGAATCTTGAAGATAAGCAAGGGCCTCCTCGCCATTTTCTACATGTACAAGCGGATTCGTTACCTGAATCTCATTAAGGGCGCGAATCACTGTCATTGTATCCACTTGATCATCCTCGACTACGAGAATCGGCTTGTTGTGAACTCTCACGTCACTTTTCCTTTTTGAGCTAAAAATTGGTTTCGAAGCGAAGGACTAGAATGAACTCAGTCATCGTGCGCTTACGACCATGTTTGGATCTCCCGTGCGAAGAAACCTGCACGGCACATAAGTTGCATAAGCGGGAAAAAACCGTTATCTTTGCATGGTTAAGAGTAGCTTATCCTCATCTGTCACACCTGCACAAACCGTTTTGACGTTATGTTCGAGAATAGCGCCGCTTTCGACTCCAATCGTCCACCGGATCATATTATTGACGCTTGGATTTCCTCGCACTTCAGGGAATGAGCCGCTACATTAATCTCGACGCATTCGGTTCTGCTCCCCCCGCTTCCCGTCATTCAGCAAGCAGTCCGGCTCCCTCTCCTGCTCGTTCAGTTGATCTGATAGCCAGGAATCGCCCGCAGTTGTGTAATAACTAAATCACGTTGGCCCCTCAAGGAATTTAGACGCCTATGAATAATACCATCACTCCAAATCACGGTTCATTGCTGACACCCGCAGATACGCCCGCTTCACTGGAAAAGGCCCTGGAGAAAAGCGAGGATGTAAAGGAAAAGATGGTCGATTGTGTGACCGAGCTTGCTACCGTCAACGAAGCGGTAAAGCAGGAGATGGCTACTGGGATAACATTCCGCCAGGCAAAAAAAGCCTTGGCACAAAGCGAAAGCGTGGAAGAGAAGGTGCAGGAGTGCGCTGACGAGCTCCATGAAGTTAATCAGGTTTTGGCAGAGGGAATCGGAGACCGGAATGAGATTAATCGGGAATTAAAAAAAATGGGGCGGAAGCTGGCCGCTACCCAGCATATGCTATCCCATGCCCAGGACGTATTGGCAGTTGCGGAGGAGGCAGCGGAGCAGGCAGTCCAACGAACGCTGCGCGATTTTGTTACAGGCATTCCCAATCGGGAGCTGTTCAACGACCGCCTTGAACAGGCGATTGCGCTCGCTGAGCGGGGCGGCTGGCTACTGGGGGTGATGTTTATCGATCTGGACCGTTTCAAGGCGATCAACGATACGCACGGGCATGCCGTAGGTGACCGGGTATTGCAGGCCGTGGCGCAACGATTGGACGAACAGGTTCGCAGTGGAGACACCATCTGCCGGTGGGGTGGCGACGAGTTTCTTTATTTGTTGGTGAACCCCCAGAGCGCGGGCAATATCGAGGGGGTAGCGCGCAAGGTGTTGGATCGCATTTCCGAAATCCTGGTCATCGATGACTTGACGCTTTCCATAGAGCCCAGCATCGGAATTGCTGTTTACCCCAGTAATGGAACGACCGCGGAGGAACTGCTGGTGAATGCCGATGCAGCCATGTACCGCGCGAAGAAAATGAAAACGGGGTTCAACTTCTTTGATGACGTTCAGCAAGATGGTGGCTAAGCAGTGCCCTGGTTCGCTGCCCTTCTCGTAGAAATCTCACTGGGGTGCAAACGGGGAGAACCTGAGGGTCAAGCCTGGTGCCGCAAAGGCACGGAAGTTACAGGACGGGAAATAGCCCGGCATTGGCATCCCCATCATGGATCAGCTGGCGTTTTGTTACGATGCTCCTGATGACGATGCTCCGGAATTGGGCGAGCAGGTTGCGCTTTTTCTGACTTTGAGCCGAGCATCGCATGGGCGGCAAGGAAACAGCCGCGACCCGCGTTGCATACAGGTCAGTATTCCGCTCATTCGAAAATCTCCATCAGTCGTCGTTCATAACGCTGCTTGATGATCCGGATCCAGCTCTCTTCATCTTGCAGATCCAGCACATGGATGGTCAGGCTGCGCCCATCGAGCGAGAGCCCGGCCCAAATGGTGCCCGGCGTTGCCGTGATTATACAAGCCAGCATCGCAAGCCCATATGGATCCCGCATGTCGATCGGCACATGCATGAAACCCGAATTGAAATGCCTTTTTCTCGATCCGAGAATAATCCGCGCCACCGCGATGTTGGAACGGATGATATCGACCAGTACGACGAAAAATAGCCCGACCGCCGTCAGCAGATGATGAGGGCGGGCGCTCAGCGGACGAATCGCAGCGGTCGAGGCAGCGCTTGCGATGGTCGCGATCAGGGCCAGCGCAATCTGCCCGGGAGTCACGGAATCGTTGAGCAGAAGCCATATGACGAACAGGATAGCCGTAAATAATGTCAGTGATGGCCAACGTTTCATTCCCCGGCCCTCTCAAGGCCGCTTGAAGCAGCGGACGGCGCATTATTGATCAGCACGGCGTCGATATAAGTCTGAGGCGAGGACAGGGATTCACCCGCAAGGCTCAGATAATCCATAACAGGGCCGGTCCCTGCCGCCAGCGCTACGCTCAGCGCCAGCAACGCGGCGACAGGCGCCGCTTCGGTCAGGTGCAGCCGCGGGGTGACTATCTCCTCCGAACTCCAGAAGAGCCGCAGGCCCATTCTGGACAATGCAACGATGCCGACCAGGCTCGACCCCAGTACCGCTGCCCATAGCATCCACACCGAGACCGGCACGCTCCCCGGGGAAGCGCCGTCCAGCGTGGCGGAAAGAATCAGTAATTTGCCGATGAAGCCAGACAGAGGCGGCAAGCCTGCCACCAGCAGCGCGCACCCCAGGAAACTCATGCCCAGGAACGCCATTGCCGCGGGTATGACGATTCCGACCACTTCATCAGAGAAATCGGGGTGAGGCGAGTCTTCGAGGCCCGTCAGCTCAGCTCTACCGGGAACGTTATCACCGAATTGCTGGGTACGCACAATCATCTCGCTCAGCATGAAAAAAGCACCGGTGGCCAGAACCGAACTGGCAAGATAGAACAAGGCGGCGCCTTTCACCGCCGCTCCTCCCAGCCCGAGCGCCGCGAGGAGCGTGCCTGCCGAAGCGATAACAGAATACGCTACCAGCCTTTGCAGCTGAATGGCGGTGAGCATCCCTGCCGTGCCAAGGATAAGGGTTATCAGGCCGATGCCAAACAGCCAGCCATCATTGAATGGGGCCGGGGCCCCTGACTCCGATGAGGCAGACAGTAGTGATCCCAGCCGCAGCAGCGCATAGATTCCCACCTTGGTCAGGATCGAGAATACGGCTGCTACCGGTGGCGCCACGGCGCTGTACGCGCCCGGCAGCCAGAAATTCAGAGGCCATGCCCCGGCCTTGAGCAGAAACGCGACGCCGAGTATCGCCGCGCCAGTCTCGAACAGCACATGATCGCCGTGCGCGAGTTGGGGTGCACGCGCTGCGAGGTCCGCCATGTTCAGCGTTCCAGTGACGCCATAGATCAATGAAACGCCGATGAGAAATACAAAAGAGCCCGCGAGATTGATGGCGATATAGTGCAGGCCGGCCTTGACGCGAGGCTGGCCGAGCCCGTGCAGTAAAAGACCATAGGACGCGGCCAGCAGCACTTCTACAAATACGAACAGATTGAACAGATCGCCCGTCAGGCACGCGCCGTTCACCCCCATGATCAGGAACTGAAACAGCGATTGAAAATGGGGTCCCATCTTCTTCCAACGAGCCTGTGCATATATCAGCGACGTCAATGCCAGCACTGAAGTCAGCATCAGCATCACGGCCGAGAGGCGGTCCACCACCAGCACGATCCCGAATGGAGCCTGCCACCCGCCCAGCAGGTACACCGCGATTCCTTCAGGCCAGATGTCAGGTATCGACCCGCCCGCCGCATAGGCCAGCATGCCTGCAACCACCAGGTTCGCAAGCGTGGCTACGAAGGCAATGATCGTTCGCTCCCTGCGCTGGGCCTCGACGAACAGCAGCATTGCCGCGCCCGCAATCAGCGGGATGACCACGGGCAATACCGGAAGATGCTGTATCCAGCTATTCACGCTTCCGGCCCGTTGCCGTCGACATGATCGTTGCCGGTCAAGCCGCGGGAAGCCAGCAGCACGACCAGGAATAGCGCGGTGGTAGCGAAGCCGATGACGATCGCTGTCAGTACCAGCGCCTGCGGAACGGGATCGTCGTACAGCGCCGGATCGGCTTTGCTCAACGTCTCGATAATCGGCGCACCGCCTATCAGTAACCGTCCCATCCCGAAAATGAACAGGTTCACCGCGTACGAAAGCAGGGAGAGCCCCACGATCACCTGAAACGTGCGCGGGCGCAGCAACAGCCATACCCCCGAGCCGGTCAGGACCCCAATCGCCAGAGCGTAGATCGCTTCCATCAATGTTCCTTGCCTGGCGGTGCCATTGCCGCGACACCGGGCTCGAGGACAATGGAATCCCGGACGATGGGGTCCGGGATCTGCGCAGTCACAGTGGAGGGTGCGGCAGCCACGCCCGAGCCATGCGCGACTGTCGGCCCCGGCTGCAAGATTTTTCCATCCACTTCGATGTGCGCAGTGCCTGGCCGGCGATGTCCGCGCCGGGATTGATGGGCCAGCGCCACAAGAATCAGCACGGCGGCGCCGACCACCAGAAGAAAAACGCCGAGATCGAACAGCAGCACGGTGGAAAGATGCACCTCCCCGATTATTGGCAGATGGACGTCCCGCGCCAGAGCGGACAAAAATGGACGTCCCGCGAGCCAGGCAGACACGCCTGCCCCCGCGGCACACAACAGCCCCGCCGCGATCCAGTAGTGCGGAAATATACGGGTGCGCGATTCTGCCCAGGCAGTCCCGCCCACCAGGTACTGCAGGATGACTGCCGTCGAGACTACCAGGCCGGCGACGAAACCGCCTCCCGGCTCGTTATGGCCGCGCAGCAGAAAAAACAATGCCACCATGCCCGACACCGGCAGCAGCAACTGCACGATCACCGCCGGCAGCATCATCGGGCCCTCGGGCAGCAGTGCGTGCGGATCTGGTGGCGACGCGCCGGTCTCCAGGGCCTGCTCCTGCTGCTGAATGGGCAATCCCATGCTTTCGGTCGCCGGGCGAAACCGGCGCAGCAGCGCGAAAACGGTTAACGCCACGATACCCACCACCGTGATCTCGCCCATCGTATCGAAACCGCGAAAATCGACAAGGATCACGTTTATTACGTTTGAACCGCCCGCCAGCGCAAGCGAATTCTCGATGAAAAATGGCGAAATGCCTTCGCCCGCCTGCCGAGTCAGCACCGAATAGCTCAACACGGCTATCCCGGACCCGGCAATAATGGCCAGGCCCAGATCCCGCAGTCGGCGGGTTTGCGCGCGAACGCGCGCCTGGAGTGGAATAGTCTTATCGTCGACGGACTTATAACGCGGCGGCAGCCAGCGCAGGCCCAGAAGCAGCAGGACGAGGGTCACCACCTCCACGATGAGTTGCGTCAGCGCCAGATCGGGGGCGGAAAACCAGACAAAGGTCATACAGGTAGCAAGTCCGGCCGCGCCTGACAGGCTCAGCGCGGCGAGGCGATGATACTTAGCCTGGGTAGCGGCGCCAATCGCGCAGACAGCGCCGACCAGCCACAGCAGGGCAAAAGCGGGCTCGATTGGCGCCACCGGTTTATCGCCCTGCGGCAGCCCTCCGCTGGATAACGGGATCAACGCGAACGTGAAGACCGCAGTGATCAGAAGCAGCACCTGAACCTGCAGACGCTCCGTGGAAAACCATCGCATTAACCGCCTGGCGAACACATCCAACTTCAGGAGAAGGAATTCGAAGAGGCGCTTGCCATCAAAGCGATTGATTACTGGTACCACCGCCGCGCCCTGCTGGTATTTTCCAAGCGCCCGGTACACCACTATTCCTCCGACCATGGCTGCCAGGCTCATCACCAGAGGAAGATTCAGTCCGTGCCAAACTGCAAGGCTGTGGGAAGGCATGTTCTCACCCATCACTGATCGTGCCGCCATATCGAGGTAAGGCCCAACGGTTTCGGCGGGAAACACGCCGACCACCAGGCAGGCCGCCACCAGCAGCGCACTGGGGAGCAGCATCCAGCGCGGCGGCTCATGCGGCTGCCTTGGCAAGTCCCGGGCTGGCGGCCCGAAAAATACCTGAAGGATAAAACGCAGGGAATAGGCAACGCTCAGCGTTCCCCAGATTACAGCCATTACCGGCAAGCCGAGGCGCGTGACCAGGTTTCCGCTTACGAAGACAGTTTCCGTGAAAAACATTTCTTTCGAAAGAAAGCCGTTGAACAGCGGTACCCCCGCCATCGATGCGGCCCCAACCGCAGCAAGCGTCGCCGTAATGGGCATGGCGCGATACAAGCCGCTCAGCCGCGACAGATCGCGCGTGCCCGTCTCGTGATCGACCATACCGGCCGCCATGAACAGGGAAGCCTTGAAGGTGGCGTGGTTCATGATATGAAAGATCGCCGCTATCAGCGCAAGCGGACTGTTCAAGCCAAGCAGCAGCGTGATCAGCCCCAGATGGCTGATGGTCGAATAAGCCAGCACACCCTTCATGTCGCGTTGAAACACTGCCGCGTATGCGCCAAGCACCAGCGAGAAAAGACCCGCGCTGCCAATTATCCAGAACCACGCTTCGGTACCGCTGAGCACCGGCCATAACCGGACAAGCAGGAATACCCCGGCTTTGACCATGGTTGCCGAATGCAGGTAAACAGATACGGGCGTCGGCGCCGCCATCGCATGGGGGAGCCAGAAATGAAACGGAAATTGGGCGCTCTTGGTGAGCGCGCCCAGCGCGATGAGAACCAGCACCGCCAAATACCACGGATGTCCGCGAACCAACTCGCCGGAGCCCAGCACCACATCGAGATCGTAACTGCCTGCAATGTGCCCCAGTATCAGCACGCCCGCAAGCAGGCAAAGCCCGCCGGCCGCAGTGATTGTCAATGCCATGCGTGCGCCGCGGCGCGCGTCGTCACGGTGATACCAGTATGCTATCAACATGAAAGATGTCAGGCTGGTCAATTCCCAGAAGACTACCAGCTGGATCAGGTTGCCGGACAGCACGACCCCGAGCATCGCGCCCATGAAAGCCAGAAAGAAGGAGAAAAAACGGGGAACGGGATCCTGTGGCGCCATGTAATAGCGCGCATACAGCGCCACCAGCGCGCCCATCACGGTCACGAGCATCGCGAACAGCCAGGCAAAGCCGTCGAGTCGAAACGTAATCTCCAGGCCCAGCCCCGGCGCCCAATGCAATGACTGGCGCACGACCTCTCCCGCGGCTACTTGCGGATAATGGTGAAAGATCAGGGCAATGCAGATAACCGCGACCACGTCAGCCAGCCCCGCCGCCGCATTCCGGGCGTGGGACGGCAGAAACGCGGCACAGAGGCTGCCTGCAAATGGCAGGATAACAATCCAGACTAGCGACATGACTTATTGATTGGCTTTCCTCAGAGGCAAGCGGCGAGCCCGGCTGACCCCCCCGCGCCGTAACCACGCTACGGGACGGAATGCGGTCGGCCATGATGGATGCGGCCAGGTTGGGCACGAGCCGCACGCGACAGGGCTCCGCGAAGAAGCCATTACGGCGATCTCCAGGTCAGCCAGCGCTCAGGCGCGCAGTCACGCCGTCAGACTGGCTGCCTGAATAATATCATTTGATGATATTTTTTGACGACTTATCATGACGGGGGAGCGTTAATGCGCTCTGCCATGTTGTCGCCGATTTTATCGGAGCAGGGCTGACCTCATTCCTGCGACTTGTCATATCCTCGCCGACGCGCGCTTACGTTCCCACAAGTGGTTACGGCACACACTGCAGCGACATGAGGCATGGACTGGATAAGAGGTAGGGCTGTGCGTGGCGGGGCAACAGGACGGCCGGGCACCAGGCGCTGGGCCGGTCACATCTCCAGCCGCTTCGCCTTCCAGTACGCGGACCTCCAATAGCTTTCGTTGAGGTGGGAAATGGCCACGCCCAGCTTGGACGAGGCATGCAAAAACCTGCCGTCCTCCAGATAAACACCTACATGCCTGAGCGTTCTGCCGGTCTTGAAAAAGACCAGATCACCCGGACGTAATTCGTCCTTGTCGACGTGCTGTCCCAGTTCGACCTGCAGATCCGTGGACCTCGGAAGTACAATGCCCAGCCTGGACTTGAAGGTGATATGCACGAAACCGGAACAGTCCACGCTTTGCCTGCTCATGCCCCCGATCTGGTATCGCGTCCCCTTCCACTCCTCATACTGCGCGTAGAGCGTGTTTTTAACCGCTTCAACATTGCCCAGATCGATCTCCGCACCTGGAACTATACTCATCCGGGCACTGGAGCCGGTCGTATATCCCGCTCTCGCCTGCCCTCTTTCAGGCACGCTGCTACATCCCATGAGGGCCGTTGCTGTAATCAGAGCCGCGATCCAAAGTGTGTTTTTCATAAGCGGGCTCCTGTCATGATAAATGTTCGAAAGCGCGCGAAAGGGCTCGCGCCAGGTAACTTCACATCACGATGCTAGCGCCGACGCCACTAGACCTCATCCTTCGGTGCGCCGATCGGGTGCGAAATTATGTGCCCGTCAGTCCGTTTTTTCAAAGGAACAGGCGAATTTTAATCCATCAATCAGTAGCTCAGCAATAACTACGCTTTCACGGCGCTGTGGACCGCCGAACGGGTGGCAGGCCCCTGAAGCCTTCAAGCCAACTTTCAAGGTGCGGCCGTCAATGTCGCCATTAACGCCACTCCTTCTGAAAATCGTAGATGGGCCCCAACGACAGTATGCTGGTGAGTTCATCCAGCGCAGTGCGGCTTTCACTCAACAGGGACGGATCGGCCACGTCCGCCGGCAGGATGCGGTCGCGATAGTGGCGTTCTATCCAGGCTTTGAGCAGATCGTAGAGCGGCTGTTCGAGCATGACGCGGCTGGCCTGTTGCACCGACTCCAACTCCGCTTCTGCAAGCACCACGCGCAGCCGCAGGCAAGCGGGTCCGCCGCCGTTTCGCATGCTCTGGCGCAAATTCACGTACTCGATCCGGTCCACCGGATTGTCGGGGTTAGCTATGATGCCTTCCAGAAAAGCAGTTGCCGGCCCGGATTCGCGGCATTCCGCAGGGGCGAGGATCATCATCCCGCCATCGGGAACACTGATCAACTGGCTGTTGAACAGATAAGTACTGATCGCTTCGGAAAGCGAGAGGTCGGCTTCGCGGGCCCGGATGAAGTGGACGGGGCAACCGCATGCAGCCTTCGCGTTCTCTTCCATCTCCAGCCAGTCGCGGTAGGCCGCCTCGTGATAGAGCAGGACATTGCAATTCGATACGGCAAGCACATCATTGTGGAATGCGCCTGCGTCGATCGCGTCCGGGTTTTGCTGAACGAAGAGCTTTTTTCCGGGCGCCAACCTGTGCAGCCTGCAAACCGCCTCGCTCGCTTCCCACGACTGGCGGGCAGGGAACTTCATCGGTTTCGGCAGATCAGGATCGGCCGAGCGGCCGAATACGAAAATCTCCAGACCGCGGTCCCCATGATCCACGCACAGGCGCATGTGATTTGCGGCACCCTCGTCCGCGCAATAAAGATTCGGCGGAAGCGGATCGTGGTGCATGAAATAACGTTCGTCGCTGAAAACCCGCTTCAGCACTGCCGCAGTAGTGGGGGGCTCGATACTGCGATGGAATTGTGAAGGCAGGTTGGCGGGGGTGATGTGCACCTTGCCATCCTCCGTATCCGGGCCAGGGGAAATCGTTGCAGCGTTTGCCACCCACATGCTGGATGCGGAACAGCAGGCACGCAGCAACCCGGGCGCCAATGCGGCCGCCTGGCGAATAATGGCAGGTTCATCGCCGTCGAACCCCATCTTCTTCAGGATGCCGATTGCCGGGCGGTCGTGTGGCGGCAGCACCGCTTGCATGATACCCATATCCGCCAGCCGCTTCATTTTTGCCAGCCCCTGCAAGGCGGCTTCGCGGGGATTGGATTCGGTCAAAGCATTCTCCGCTGCCGCCAGGTTCCCGACCGCCAACCCCCCGTAGTTATGCGTTGGGCCGACCAGAGCGTCAAAATTGACCTCCCACGCCCTCATGAAGAGCCCCATGCGCGACCCCAGGCGCTGACGTCATGCCGGCTTCGGGACGCCTCAGCCTTGGGGGACGGGATCGCCATGACCGGAAGTTTTCCTCGTCGGCGGAATCGCACTGGCGGCCGCATATTCCAGCCGCCGCGCTCTTTTCTCCAATCCGCCAACGACCAGTTTCTGAATGCGCTTGTGGGGAAGCGCTTCCCCCGCCGCCCAGCGCGAGACCGTTGAGGGCGCAAATTCGAATTCATCAGCAATGGCGCGTTGCGACGCACCCGCGATGTCGCCATGCTCGACCAGCCAGGAAAACTCCGCGGGATCTCCAGCCCACTCCGTGCACATCCGGCGATATTGCTCTATCGTAACCACGACTGACGTATCCTCACTTTTTGTTCATAGAATAATTGCAACCCGCAATTATTTATATTCCAGAAGCTTTGCCCTGTCAAACACTTGCTCTGCTGTAAGCAAGAAATCCGATGCAAAAAAGCGATAAAGTCCGTACGAGAACAAAAATTGCTGCCCATTGATTTTGACCCTGATGCCCTTATATAGCGCTATCCGTCGGGAAGCAAAGCTGGGGAAGCAGAAAACGGGTGCGAGAGCGTTCGTTATGCCCAAAAAACCGGCCTACCCAACGCAGATGGAGGCTGTAGCGCCTTGGCATACCGCGCTTATGTAGCACCTGCGCGGACGCAACGGACGGCGGCAATATTAATCGCGGTAGGAACAACGAACAACGCGTGAGGAACTGAGCAATGAGAGTCACCCGGGCAAGAGTCAGGGCGGCGGGCCTCGCCGATGTGGCCCATATTTTGGCCGAATACCGCGACGCGATCAGCACCCTGCCGCCAGAAGAGTCGGCGAATCTGCTGTGGCGCCCTTACGGGGAGTTCAAGGCAGCAGTTGAAAATGGTCTTTTTTTCATCGTCGAGAACGCCACCGGGAACTTCATGGCAGGCGCAGGTGTGTTCGATCTCGACGATGCGGGGGAGAAAGAACTGGGGATGTGCTACGTCAAGCAGGAGTGGCGCGGCTTCGGGTTGCAAACGCTCCTTTTGCACGTGAGGGTATGCGCTGCGACCCTTGGCCAGGTACCGCATAAGGGTGCAGGAATTGGCACAGGCACCGGCGCGGCAGGAAACTACGCTGCGCTGATCACGGGCGTCAAGCCGGCCAACGCGCGCTCGGCATCAAATACGGCGGAATTAGGGTTTGAGCCGCTCGCCGCGCCCTCGCCTGCACTTTTCAACGCCTGCGCATCCTGCCGGACGCCCCCGGCTGCCAATTGCGGAAGAAAGTGCTGTTGCGACTTCTTTTCTCTTGCCGACACCCGGCGCAGGCAGGTCATCGAAAAAAGTCTCCAGATGGAGAACTGGAGCAAGACAAGAAACGATCAGCAGCTCATCGTGGGGTTGAAGATCCGCCATTTGCTGGATCCCGATTTTCGCAAAGCGCTGCAAGACATTGTGGATGAACTACGCAGCGATGAGCTGCCCAGCGAAAAGCTACGCCATGATGAACCGCGACTTGAGGCAGAACCCGTAGCGGTAGAATCCGTGGGCAGGATTAACGACGTGTAATCCGACAATGAGGCGCTCGGCAGAATCGCATGGGGACTCGTTACGCTTCGCTGACCCAACCTGCCTCAAATTTTGATATGCGATGATGGGTCGTCTTTACGAGGAGCCCTTTGTCGCTGAAGACCTTCCATTCGCCAGCTTTTTTACCGTTCTCGTAGAAGCCTTCGTCATAGACGGATCCGTTCGGGTGAAAACGCTTTCAAAGCCCGATCTGAGTGCCCGCTTCAAATGATCCGATTTGCATCAGATTGCCATTTTCGCGGTACC
The DNA here is from genome assembly GCF_033095785.1 of Nitrosospira sp. Is2. Classification (GTDB taxonomy): domain Bacteria; phylum Pseudomonadota; class Gammaproteobacteria; order Burkholderiales; family Nitrosomonadaceae; genus Nitrosospira. The sequence goes on from NZ_CP137134.1 coordinate 139,722, forward strand.
ACTTCCATTCACCCGAAAGCTGCCCCGCCTCATACTTCCCAACAGCTTTTAACTTGCCGTTCTTTAGATAGTATTTCCACTCACCCTGCTTTTCACCGTCGAGAAAGTCTCCCGCCGATTCAAGAGTCCCATCCTTGAAGAAAAACGTCGCAGCGCCATTCCGCAGCTTGCCCTGCTCATCGAGTTTGCTTGCGTTCCCCCTCATTGCTCATCTCCATTGCGTCTTATCCAGCCGATCAAACGCACCTCACTGCGTCGGGTTAATGAAGTGCAATCCGACAGCAATATACGCGATAGACTCGGATGGGGTACGTGACGAGACGTACCGTCGGGTTATGCTTCACTAACCCAACGATCGAACCACCCCAGCGGCCGCCGCGACCCCCAGCTACTTCCCGGGTATTTCGTAATCGGTGGTCAGCATTTCCAGGAGGTGTCCGCCGGGATCGCGGAAGTAAACGCCCCGTCCGCCATAATGGTGGTTGATGTTCATGTCTTCCGGATTGAAAGGCCCGCTGCCGTATTTGAGGTTTTCCCCCTGCAGGCGCTTGAATATCTCGTCGAATTCCTGCTCCGTCACCTTGAACGCATAGTGATGAGACTCGTACTTGTCTTTGCTGTCGAAATCCAGGCTCAAGGTGTCGTTCACCTTCACCACGATGAAGTGGGAAAACTCGCCGATATATTCGAACCCGAATATTCTCGAATAAAACCGGGCGGACTCAACTTTGTCGTGCGCAGGCACGATGGTGTGATTCAATGTGATGGTCATCGCGTCCCTCATCATCCGTGACAGGAAGGCTAACCTTACCCCCCTTTAATCTGACCCGCAACCATCAGCGGCAGCGAGCTTAGCGACGCGCCCTGCCGGTCTGCCTCATGCTCATGGATTGGATTCCCTGAGCAGTTCCTAGGGCTTCCTCTCCCGACTCTCCCGTTCTGCCTTGTTGCTGCGCGAGATGGAAAGTATTAGCCAAATCCCCCCGATCGATGCGAATACGAAGCCGAGCAAACCGAAAAAGGGCAACCCGAACAGGGTGGGTCCACCGGATACCGTCATCACGACAGATGAGCCGACAATGATGGAGGCAACGATGATGCCGACGATCAGCCGGTTTGTCGCCCCGTCCAGCTGATCGCCCACATGCTTGAGATGTCCCACATCGATGTGAAGTTCCAGCCTCCCTCGTCGCGCCGCCCGCAGCAGTTGTGAGAGATCCCGCGGCAGATCGGACATCAGCTTGGATATCTCAGAGGCGGCGTGCCAGCCGCGTTTGGCCAGCGCTGCGGGGGCGTAGCGGACTAATAATGCCTCTCGCAGCATGGGTAGCGCTTCTCCCGCCAGATCCAGCTCCGGATCGAGTTCCCGGCCCATTCCTTCGAGCGAAATGAATGCCTTGATGAAGAGCACCAGATCGGGCGGCAAGGAGAGCTGGTGTGAACGCAGGATTGCCACTAGATCGGCCAGCATGGTTCCCAGCTTAAGTTGTTTCAACGGCATGCCGAGATGCTGGTCGACGAACGTCTGAATTTCAGCCGTAAGTGCTTCTTCGTTTACTATGCCGGTCCCTGTCCAGTCAAGCAGCACATTGGCGACGAGCGCGGGCTCGTGCTGCACGAGGCCGAGCAACAAATGGATCAACTGGTCACGCCGCTCGTCGGAAAGCCTGCCGACCATGCCGAAATCAATGAAGGCGATGCGGTTGCCGGGTAAATAGAATACGTTGCCGGGATGCGGGTCAGCGTGGAACAGGCCGTCCACTGCAATCATCTTGAGTACGGCATTCACGCCGCGGCGTGCAAGCACCTTGCGGTCAAGCCCCGCCCGCTCGACAGCCGCAAGGTCGCGACCAGGGATGCCGTCGATATACTCCTGCACGCACACCCGCTCACCCGTCCATTGCCAATATACCTTTGGAATCACAATAAGCAAGGGCAGGCCATGGGGTTCCGCCACTGCCCCTGCGACACCTTGATTCGCAGGGACCGTTGAATCAGGATCGGAATACCCGGCAAAGTTCGCCGCTATGCGTTCCGCATGCCGGCACTCCGCCGCGAAATCAAGTTCCCGCCGCAGCGACTGGTTGAACTGCCGGACCACCTCCCGCCAGTGAAAGTGGCGCAATTCGGTGTTACCGGTTTCGATCGCTTCCGCCAGTCGCGAGACCCAGCGCAGATCGGCCTCGATCACCGCCCTCACCCCGGGCCGGCGCACCTTGACCACGACTTCGCTCCCATCCGCGAGCCGAGCTCGATGCACCTGGGCAATGGAACCGGCCGCCAGTGGCTCCGGATCAAATGCGGCAAATACTTCCTCCGGCGGAGCACCCAGGTCTTCCGTGAGCTGCTGATAAACCTCCGGATAGGGGGAAGGGAGCGTGCTGTCCTGCAACTTGCTGAATTCCTCGATCCACTCGGGATCGAAGAGATCGACGCGGGTAGCGAGGATCTGGCCAAGCTTGACAAACGTCGGGCCCATTTCCTCCATGGCGCGACGCACTCGGGCGGGCGGCTCAAGCTGAGCCAACTCAGTGGCTTCATTCCACCTTAATGCGCGCCCCGTCCGCTCCAGCGCATTGGCGAGCCCCATCCGGCGCACCATGTCGCCAAACCCGTAACGGATCAGGATGGATGCAATCTCGTGCAGCCGGCCGAGGTCGCGCGCCGCCATCAGCGCTTGCCAAAGCATCAGCAATACCTCGAGTTTATTAGATGCATGAACATCTGTGCCTCATATGCGGTAACACGGCCTATACATTACCTTGAATGGAGTCGCCGTATCCCGGATTTTATTGCAACCCGTTCCACTGTAACCCATTTTACTGCAACCGCTGGGCAAAGCGCCCAGGGCAATGAAGGTGAAAATCAAAAGTACCCCTCTGTGACTTCCCCACGTTTTCCGGCAATTCGCAAACGCGGTTCCTATCCCTGAAGCTCTGTTCGGCACCGAACAGAAACCGGGTCCCCTAATCCACACAATAATTGTGGGTTTTTCCGGCTTGACGTTTCAGTATCAACAAGAAAGAAAGCCGGTGGAAACATCAAGAGGAAAAACTTCTCACCCGACATTATCCCATTTACTTTGGAGTTATCTATGAAATCACATTCAATTTTTTCCGGCGCTGTACGGTTGTTAGCGCTGCTCGTCCTAAGCGTAGGCTTGAGCATCGGCCTGGATGGCACCGTTAATGCCCAGGAAGGCATGCAAGGGCAGGACCGCGAAAAATCCGGGTCACAAGCAACATCCGCCAGCGGCGGAAAGAAACAGCTGCCCTGCGGCGGGCCAAGCGTCATTCAGTGTCCGCGCGGCATGTCTTGCGTGGACAATCCCCATGACAAATGCGATCCGACCAAGGATGGCCTCGACTGCCCAGGCACATGCGTCGCTGGTAGCGGACAAGAACAGAAAGTCAAGGCGCCCTGCGGCGGACCATCCATGATCGTGTGCCAGGGTGGCATGATTTGTGTGGACGACCCTGCAGATAACTGCGACCCCACAAAAGATGGTCTCAACTGCAAGGGTTTTTGCGTCGATCGCCCGTAGTCTTTCCCCGGTCGATACTCCGCTTCAGTCGACGCTAAAAAAAGGGACAGCCTCTAAAGGGCTTGTCCCTTTTTGGATAGCCCCGTCTCCCATACCTTCCCGAACGACATACTCTCTTCAGCGACAACGCGAGCACGCCCTCCATTTAATCGCTCGAACGGCTTTTTATATGTGTTCTCCGATTTTTCTCTTTTCCGCTTCAGCGAAGTCGGTGGCTTTTCCGGCGTTTTGCTTGGTCCACTCGAAGCTGACGTAGGTTAAGGAACTTTCTCGTCCACTACGATTCGTTTATCAAGAGAACTCGATAAGCTTATATAAAACTAATATAACCCAGCCCCGACGTCATCAGTACAATAACAGCATCAAATGGCTCAGCACGCTCTCGAGGCGGATACCAAAATATGCACAAATATGTCCCTTACATACGAACTGCGGAAGGCTTTATCGAGCGGGTCTCCTATGCAGTTTACAATTCCCCTGACGAGCCGCCGGCTCCTTATGTTCACGAACAGTCCATCAGCGGCTGGCCGGAATCCACGGTATTCTGGGCAAAGGCAACCGGGCGCAGCGTAGGCATTGCCCCTCTTTTCTCCGCCACCCCTGGCGCGGACAGAGGCGTAAAGGCTTCGTCTTCAGCAGATATTGCTACTCTTCTCTCCCCCGTCCCCGACTAATCGTCAACCCGGCCCGAACCTTGCACATCCATAAATCGCACGCCGTACTTCGCGAAGCTGGAACAACCTGCTTGATGGGCCGTTTTAAACCGGCTCTTTCCGGATCAGCAGCTATCCTGCTTCAGTCATCCTCCTTTACCGATACAACCATCTCTGCGAACGCTCGCAAGACTTTTGAATTAACGTTGTTTTAATAAAATAGTTCTTGTAGATTTCGCTACTTAGTTCAAAAGTGTCATGATAATATAGCTCTGCAGTTTGTATTACTCTTGAATATTCATTTTTTTATTTTAGGAGGTCTTACTGTGAGCAAATTATCGTTTCGTCTGCTGCAAGTTGCACCCCTCGCTTCGGCTCTGTTTCTGACGGGTCTGCCTGCTGTAAAGGCGGCCACCATGGATGACCTACTGGCTGGAATGGAGGAGCAAAGTCCTGTTGATATTCGTCCGGATAACACCTTTTTCCGCCGACTGGCTCCGCTACAGTTCAGTTTGAGTTCAGACACAGACTTAAGCGTACTCAACACCGGTTCGCCCAGCCACGAGAGCGCCATCAAAGCAAATATTCTCCCCGGGGCAGGATCAGTCACAGTTGATGGCCATACCTATAACCTGGCTCAATTCCACTTTCACACGCCCTCGGAGCATCTGGAAAGCAGCAAGGCCACGCCCCTGGAGTTGCATATGGTATTCGCCGACTCCACGGATAATCTTCTGGTGGTGGGGCGGTGGATAAACCAGGGCAGCTTCAATAGCGCGCTTGACCCGATTTTCTCGGACTTGCCAACAGCAAGCGAAACGCATCAGGTGTCCGACTTTAACCTGAATTCACTTCTGCCCGACAATCTGCAATCATTTCGTTACGAGGGGTCGCTCACGACTCCCCCATTTACCGAGGAGGTAACCTGGATAAACCTGGCGCAGCCGCTCGAAATGGCGGCCGCCCAAATCCAGGCTTATCGAGACCTCTTCCCCCACGGCAACACGCGTCCGGTTCAACCCCTCGGTGATCGAATCATACTTACAGATGTGCCAGGGTTCGTCACCAACGTTCCGGAACCGCAAACCTATGCCATGTTCCTGGCGGGATTGGGTTTGCTTGGTTTTATGTCGCGGCGAAGCAGGCAGACGTAAAAGAAGCGGCCTGGGAAATAAGAAGACCCACCTTGGTTCTCAAGGCGGGTTTTTCATTCGGGCAACACAACCGCTGGTTGAAGTTCAAGTTGAGCTCGTTGGTCATTTAAACGCCGTGATCAACACCTCTACGTAGAAAAAATCACTAAAGCCCGGACGCTGCGTGATTTCCTCGGGGTGCGCCACCATCCGGTTTTTGATGAAGTCCCCAGCGATGAAGTGCGAATAACCAATGACTGTGTTGATTCTCGGGTCAATCTGATAACGTACGCGCAGTTCCACCCCGTTCCCGACCTCGTCGCCGCTTCTCCCGGTCCTGTCCCGATTGAAGCCGGGGTCCCTGACGACGCTGATGTTGCCATCAAAAGTGTCGAACAGCCGGTCGGTACTGCTCGCCAGCCAGAACCAGGCATAGCTGGCTTCAATCCCCAGTTTCTGGGTCGGCTGCAGGTCAAACCTGATTCGGGGATGCTTGATGTTTTCATAAATAATATAGTGATCTGACGACCATGGGCGTGCAAAGCCAAAAAAACGGTCGAAACGATTGTTCACGCCGTCATTGGGATGCCGGTCACCTGTAGCATAACCGTAAAAGCCACTGAGACGCGGCTTCCAGGCGTGCTTGAACTTATACCCCACCTCGGTGGTATAACCGTAGGCATCATGACGCTCGGTGCCGTTAGTACCGAACTGGTAGCTGAAGTTCACATCGAAATCGAGCCCGGTAGTCCCGATCAGTCCGTAGCCGCGCAACGATGGCATGTGAATCTCGCGATCAAGCCGGTTGGTTGCGGTATGGCCGTTGGGATCAGCAGTCTGCTTCTGGCCCATATAATAAGGTTGCAGCGTGATGATATCGGACCACTTGCGCCAATGCCCGATTGTGCCAAAAAACCAAAGGTGGTCGTTGGCCTCATCGAATTGGGTCTGCAGGCGCTTGACCGGCTGGTAGCCAAATGTATCAATTTCCCAGTCGTTCGCTTCCCGCCCGAGGTTCAGGCGAAAGCCTTCGAAGGTATTCGTGGTATTACGCCATTCGTTGCGTGCGATAAAACGCCGATCCAGCGTTTCATAAGCCATACGCCCTGCCCGAAACCTGATTGGACGGTTCTGCTTGCGATCGTCCTGGCCCAACGCATTTTTAAAATTCAATTCCCCGTATCCCTGGATCAGGTCGTACGGGTTGTTTTCCTGGTCAGTTGTCGGAAACCGGTTGTTGTAGACCCGCGAGTCCTGGAACTCGACTGCAAAGCGGAACGGGTCGAGAATTTCCCTTATGCCCAGGTAGGCTCGCGAACGTATAAAAAACGGGTTGTCGAATCCTGCTTCGACACGGCGGAAATCATCGTGGCGCATTTCATAGCGGGTGCGAAACTCGAAACCGATATCGAGCCAGTGGATGTCCTTGAATGCCTCAATGCCGGTCTGGCTCAGCCGTCGCACATATCGGGGCGGATCGGAGTCCGGATTGGTCGCATAACTGTTCGCTGGGCGATAATAGCTGGTGGATTTGTTATCCCCGTTCGGTTTGGCTTCGGGTGACCCAGCCGGTTTTTCGGATGCGGCGGATTTATCCGCTGCCGGGATCGCCCATTTATTGCCCTCGTCTGGCGACTTGATGAGCCATTTGTAATTTTCATCCGAGGATTTGGCCGGCGCGCTATCCGCGCCGGGTGCCGCTGCCTGCGCCAACTGTTCGGCCCGTTGCCGCGCGGACGGGGGTTGGGCCTCCGGGCCGCTCGATGAGCCATTCAATAGACTGCCATTAGCCTGAACTGACCCGATCGGTGATACGCCGATTATCGTTGCAAGCATGATTCGCCACCCGTATTTCACTGCATTCCCCTGAATGGCTCCTCCGGTATCCCGGTCGGCGACCCTATCGGTTGCTGTTTCCACCTCCAGTCTTGTGGTCGGTGTTACTTCCTCGCCTGCGGCGCGGTCCATCGCCGTTGCCGCTCAGCAAACGAAGGTTAGCAGAAGCTCTATATGAGATTAAATTATATTATTTCACTTGCTTATCCATTTTAAAGATATGGGGCATTCACTTCGTTTACGGAAAGGATCGCGAAAGGCGGGAAAAGACAAGGGGCACTGGCTCCGTGGTATGAAAGCAGCTGAATTGATATGGGCCGCATAAGAAATCTGCAACAAAGCATCCGTACAATCCGGAGCTGATCTCACCAACGGAGGCTGTCATGTCCCAGTATGCTGTCTATATAAGGACCAAAGAAGGCGACATCGAGCGCACCAAAAATGTTATTTGTGGTTTTCCCCATATTTCGCAAGCACCATACGGATCGCTCGCTCCGTACATCCACGAGGAGCCGCTAGAAGGCTTCCCCGAAAACATTGTGCTTTGGGCCAGGAGTATCGGCCCTACGGTAGGCATCGCCCCACTGGACGCTTGCGCTAATTTCCGCGACCAGAATTCAGCCGCCTAGGATTGACACGGCGGTGGGCGGCGGGACCCTGGTTACGGGTCAGGCTGAATTTTAAAAAATATCGCTGAGTGCTTCAGCGGCGTTACGGCTTTAGCCGTTTTTGCGGGAGACAAGCAAATGGCGAAATTCATCTACTATCTACGCAATACGCAAGGGCGTATCCAGCGCCTGGATAACGTGATTGCTATCGCGCCCCACGGCCTGCTGGCCGGCTATAAACATGAAGAGCAGGTAACCGGTTTTCCTGAATCCACGGTATTCTGGGCCAGGAACGAGGGGTCGACCGTGGGAGTAGCACCTGTTACCGCCTGTCCTCCAGGCGCGCCATAGAGGGACGAGGGCCGTGGCTCTCAGCTGGCTGGTGGGCTTGCCCTTCCCTGGTTCGCGGGGAAGAACGAACACTGATTTGAAGGCGAATGCGTTTAAAAAAGACACGTACCTTTTTTGGCAGAAAAAACCCGTATACCTTGCGCACCGCCCAACGCGCCCAGGTCAGAATCCGGTAATGTATCAGGACGTACAGGAAATTCTCGGGAAGATATTTCCAGACCCCGTAGCGATTGAATATCAGTTCCGCCCACGTCAACCGCAGATAGTGAGGGATGAGAACGCTGTTGGGGTACGAAATGTCGAACGAGCCCGTATGCCTCCCCGCTGCGCCTTCCGCGAAGTGCCGCTGAATAATCTTGGCCCAATCCTCGCCCAGGTACCTCGGCTGATCGATCCACAGGTTCGGCCGCATGTCAGCTTCGAAATAGTAGCGCTTGTTATCATGCTCAGCGTGTATACAGCCGACACTGGTAAAACCGTGGGAGCCAAGCGCCTTGCCGACCCGACGCAGTTCATCAGACACTTGTGGTTCCAGTGAGGCAATTTGCTGATAAGACCTGACTGAGGTGGGCCCGAACCGGTATTTTGATTTTTCCGGAATCGAATAGGCAAAATGCACCAATTCGCCATGCCGGTAGAAAGCCTCCAGGCTCACCTCTACGCCCTTCACCTTCCGTTGAACCAGAACCGGATACAGCTTCAGCGTTTTTCGCAAATCTTCCACGTCCGCCTTGTCCAGGCATTCGAATATCCCTACGCCGCCGGCGGAGGAGTCGAGCTTGACCAGAATGGGATAACCGAGCGTTTCCGCCCCGGCAGCCAATTCCCCTTCGTTGCGTGCTACCCGGTACTCCGGCGTGCTGATCCCGTTTTCTTGCAGCGCAACGGATAAGCCGATTTTCGAAAAAATATGGCCGAAGTTTTTATCAGACAGAATCGGCAGCAACCGCAACTTCTGCTCGTGGGTCAAATCCGAGTTTAGTATCACCCCGAGCGTCGCATCGTCCCCAATAACAACCAGTGAATAGTCTTTCTTTATTTTTTCTGCGGCGGTTCTGGCCAGGAGATCACGTTTCTTTACCAGAACATAATCCCGTATTGCGCTGCTTCTCCTGAACGCCGTGTTATTGCAGATGACATCTACCGTAAACCCTGCCCGGATGAGCAGTCCAAGCGTCACCGCCATCAACTCCGGCCAATAACCACCTATCAGTAAAGCCTCAAGCTTATCCATCGGAACCTGACTCCTGCCTGTCGGCCATGTAATTCAGCCCGGCAGTAAATCACCATCTACGCTGAATTTGTAGCTGTAAAATGTTACAGGCTGACGAAGGAAGAAGGTTGGTCGGGGAAAGGATCAGCGAGAATGCCCATGAAAACAAGGCGACCGCTATGGCGCAGGTCGACGCATTAGTGGTATTAGTTTGGATCTGATCGGACAAACAATGTCAGATTCGAACTCGCGGTAAGTGCCACGAGCAGTCATCTGGAATACATTCGAATACTGGTTCAAGAGGAGACGAACATGAGCGCACTACGGTATCCAAATGAAAGTAGAGAGTATCGCGATGCGCGGGAATTATTGCTCAAAGACGAACAAGAGCTTGTCGAAAAAGTAAAATCTGTAGCAGAAAGACGCCGCAATCTCCCTCTCGGCGGGCGACTGAAAGAGAACTACGTCTTCCAACGGGCCAATGAAGGAAAAGTAGGGGGAGAGCGTGAAATTCTCGGAGCTGTTTGCGGACAAAACACGACGCTGCTCTACTCATTTATGTACGGTCCGAACTGGGACCATCCCTGTTCTTCGTGTACGTCGCTCGTCGATGGGTTTGATCGAACCTGGTATCAGGTCACTCAAGGTGCCACGTTTGTCGCAATTGCCAAAGCCCCGGCGGCTCGAATCAATGCGTGGGCAAAACAGCGCGGATGGTCGCAAATTGCGATGGTTTCCGGAGGGGGCTCTGCCTATCAGGCTGATTACAAATGCCAGGGAGACTCTGATGATATGCAATGGCCGATGATGCATGTATTCAGGGAGCGGGATGGAAAGATTTATCGCTTCTGGGAAAGTGAGCTGCCGATGAATCATGTCGACACGGTGTGGGCGTATCGGAATCTCATGGACTTTACGCCAGAGGGCTGGCCTGATATTCCCACTCCGCCACAGAATTTCAAGTCCGAATTCCTGGAAAAAAACTATCTGAACCAGGATTAGCTTCACACCCATACGCGGACCGCGAGAGGTAAGTTTCCTGTCTTCGGGGATCACGTTGAGGCGGTTTGCCCTGAATCTGGATTATCATAATTCAGTGCTGATGCCGTCACCGACCGGCTGTCGCTTAACTCACGCTCAGCTTGCGTTCGGTTCGCGATCAGCTGACAACTCTTTTTCAGGGGCGGAATTGGAACGCGGCAGACCCGGTTCTTCCTTTGTGTGGCTCCGCTCGGTAACCTCGAGCCGCGCCCGCAAACTCTCCCGGCGCCGCGCCATGATGAGCCCCCATACCCCGAGAGCGATCAGCGCGACGGTGGTGGGCTCCGGGACCGTTGCGATCTCCGCAGGCTGCTGTACTGGATCAAATACAGTCTGATTCGTTAGCCCACCGTTGCCCACGTTAAGGTAGCCGGAAGCCGCCAAATCCGAGTAAGAATGGTTCTTCCAGCCTCTTATGTCCCACACGCCCCCTTGCACGCTAAGTTCGAAGGGCGTTCCGTTATATGAAAAATCCTCCACCAGGAAAAAACCGTTAAACACGCCGTTCCTGAACTGGATCGATGGTCCACCCACTATATCGGAATCCCCGAACTTAAATTCCAATGGCCTAATGCCGAAAACAATGTCGAACACAACATCATTGGATGCGCCTGCGACGGCCGCTAACGGAACATTAACGATGCCCGTACCATTGCCCGGTATAAGACTTGTATCAAACAGCACGGTCCCGCTCACGCTACCGGCGTCGCAGCCGCTGCAGGTGTTTGTTTTTTGCAAGCCCAGGCTACTCCCCAAATCTTTCACTGTCGAGATACCGCCAGAGAAATCGGCGGCGATATAAATAGGTATAGCGTTGGCAGTGGACATTGTTGCAACGATAATCCCGCAGGCTGCCGCCAGGTTAGCTAGTTTGTACATCTTCCCTCCATGGTTATCAACGTGAACCAGCAAGGAAAACATCATACTCATAACGAAAGCAGTGCCTATTGGACTGAAGTACATGCTGTACCAAGGTACAGGTGCTGGAACCCGCGCCGGATGAAAACGAGGGGCGGGATTACAGGTCCGGAAAAATGCGTCGCCGTCCCAAGTAATACTCGGACAGCGATTTATGCGTAATTGAATTGATGGAAAAAGGCTTGCCGAGCCCGACAATACCGTAAGGCTGACGCAAGTACCGGCCGCTAGAGTTTGGGTGTCGAAATATTTTACATTTTTTCGATCACCGTTTTTCAAACCCAAACTTTGTCTTTATTATTCAGTCTATTAGAATATTTTTCTGACGAGCACGCTTCTTGCTTATTAATAATGGAGTCCCGAACGGCTGACGAGTATCTGAAAAAAAAAGAAAACGGGACCCGGGAAATAAAAATGGCTGGCGAGTCTGGCCAACAACTCTAAATAATCCACTTCAAAACCCGCTTCGGCGGGTTTTTTGTTATAACGCGGAGCATCTGGACAGGGGAGAGAATCCAGGCATTAAAACACGCATATACTATATGCCGGCTCATTCTCTTCAGCGAGGGGATTTCTCCTTTCGCCGCCACATGGCACCGACTCCAGTCGCTAGCTGATGTTAATCCGGTCGACCAAAACCGCGACGCGCAAACGTAAACTTCGAGCCGCTCTCCGATAAAGCATCCCATGCACGATTTCGAACCCGGGGTGTCGGTGGATGCCAGCTGTAAACTGTCAAAAATAAGCCAGCTGAATGGACCAGCGGACGCGTGCTGGATAAACAGCGAAGTTTCAGGTCTGGATTGGAATTTCGCTTGCAGTGCACTGATGCATGAGCTTCGGGAAAAAGCCCGTTATTTCATTAGCTCAGTAACGCACACCTGCACTTTGGTCCAATAGGCAAGGTCGCGAAAATCGGTAAGATGTGTGCTGCTGGGCATCACCACAACCCTGCAGGTGACGCTCAGCGCCGGCCGCCCCACAACGTGGCGCGGCCGGGTTTAATTTCCTTCTCTCGTGGACGCTGAGCGTTTTCCGCTAAGCGGCGACAGCTCTGATTACCTTGACGGTACTGCTGGCGGGTTTGCTTTGCAACAGCCGCTGGTATAGTTTTTTAACCACGGCGTAGCCATCGCTTGCTCGCTCTTCTAGCAGTGCCCTATCCACTACCGTTATATGGCCGCGCCGGTACTGGATGGCGCCGTCTGCCTGTAGCGTCTGCGCAGCCTGGGTTACGCTTTCACGGCGGACCCCGAGCATCGCCCCCACCAATTCGTGCGTCATGGGAAGGGATGCAACTGCAAGACGGTCCTGACTCATCAGCAAAAACCGGCAAAGTTGCTGCTCCACGGTTTGCCGATGGTCCACGGCACACTGTTCAGTCTGAAATAGCAGGGCCTGGCTGAAACGCAACATCAGGTGCTGCAGGAAGCCGCCGGACTCGAACTCATTTTTCAGCACGCTCGCCTTGATACGATAGCTATAGCCGGGGCTTTGCACCGTAACTGTGGCAGGCGTAGTTTCCGACCCTAATAGCAGGGATACCCCGGTGACCCCTTCGTTCCCAATCATCGAGACCTGCCGGGAAATTCCGGACTCCAGTTCATACATGCGGGCAATAATGCAGGTTGTTGGAAAATAAAGCTGGCTAATCCGAGTATTAGGTTCATAGATTACTTGACCCAATGGCAAATCCACCAATTCCAGATGTGGCAGTAAGCGGGCATATTCATCTGCAGGCAGTGCCGCTAATAGCTGATTTTGCTTTGGGCTGTGCAGTACTGACATAGCTCCTCCTTGTAGGACTTGATATCGTTATTAGACACTTCAATAATAGACTTTTATAACGCAAGCCTATAGCGAGTATAAAGCAATAAGCATGCCTGAAGTTTTTTCTTTTAAGAACATACGGCTGTGCTTGATGTACTGGTACATTAGTCACCATTAGCCGACGTTATCTCCGGCCTTAATATTAAGTACTTGAAAATACATAGTTATAAATGTCGCCAATTGGCGACAGATGAGCATCCGCAAGTCCACCCAAGCTTGAGATCGTCTGTTTCGAAAAACATGACCACCACTAGCAACAAACTGGGGAAGAAGCAGGTGGGAGCGCCCGCTCCCCGAGCGGAAAGGTGCTCCCGGGTTAAAGGAAGGCTATTACTTACCGTAGATACTGGGGTTCGCGTACGGTTACGGTCGAACTCGGCGTCGAACGCATCCCCGCATTCGAACATTTCTAATGAAACAGAACTGGAGAAAGAGAACGCATGGCCATGTATTGCATCGGGTACGAGCTTAAAAACCCGGGAAACACTAATGCCACTCTGATAGAGGAAATCGAAACCTACGAGACGTGGTGGCACTGCCTGGAATCAACCTGGATTATTGCTTCCCCTAAAACAGCAGATCAGGTGAGGGATCATCTTCAACAGTACATGGGCTTGAACGATAAGCTCGTAGTGGTTGAAATTGCCGGCAATGCCGCCTGGGTGGGTTTTGATAAAGAATGCTCGGATTGGTTAACTAATCTCTAATAATAAAATCGCCAGCAGCTTTTCCAAAGCGACCCCGGGCCTACCCCAAGTCCAGTACCGCTCCACTCCCGCAAGCAATTAGTCCGCCACTGCCTTAAAATCCTCTATTCGGGAAAGGTTTTTATGCGCCGCCACAACCTTTATCCAAGCTGTTAATTGCCCGGACTGGCCTGCGCCGCCTGTCTTCCCGGTCGAGGAAAGCAGCCAGAACGGGTGATACTGAGATTTGCGATTGCGCCTCTCGCCGCCGTTCTCTCGCGATAGCTATCGCATCGAATCGGCTTCGACGCGCCTGCCCAAAGATCACTCCGCCACCGAGCTTCGGGTCAACAAGGAGAAGTATAGATGACAACAGCGTCCACACTCTTGCATCGGCATATCCAGACGTTCGTCGACGACAACGCGCGCTGGCAGACGTTGATCGCCGATAATCTTTTGTGGGAGCTGCCTTTTGCGCCCTCCCTCGGGCACCCCGCGCGACTGATGGGCCGGCAGGAGGTGGTCAATCATGTGACGTGGTTTCTCAGTTCGGTAGAAAATTTCCGCTTCCTCGACGTCGAGGTCCACCCGTTCGTCGATTCGCAAGCGGCAGTCGCCGAATTCAGGGGAGAAGGGTTCATCAAGTCGACCCGCCGCATCTACGTCCAGAATTACGTGCTATTTCTGCGGGCCGAAAACGAAAAGATCACATTCCTGCGCGAATATTTTAATCCCGTGCGCGCCGCCAAGGCGCTCGATACGCCGATCCGCGGCCTGGAGCCATGAGGAGATCAGCTCATCAAAATCAATAAATGCGAAGATTGCCAGTCAAGGTAAACAATCAGGCCAAGCGCTTTTCGCCGACTGGGGTGTCGTTCGGGTACAGCCTGCCTAGCTCAAGACCACTCCATCTACAAGGCACCGCCATTCAGTTCCCAGGATAACTGACTTTCCCGTGACGGAGTGCCGTACCGGGGCGGGTCCTGCGAAAACGCACACTGTGACTGGGGAGGAATGTTCATTGCTTTCCTGACCTTTGCCTCTATCCGGGTGTTGCGCTTCAATATGCCCGGCCAACAACAGTGCCAGCAAGATCATGCCCATAACTCCCAACGCGGGCTACCGCACGGAAGAGATTTCCCGCTTTTTTTAGTATCACTTTTAAAACAGCTAAAAAAGGAGAGACCGTCACAACCTGAGGCAGCGTAAATGCCCATATATATTCTTTATATACGCAAAACCGACGGTTCAATTTCGCGTCACCAAAATTTCCGCTTCAGGGGCTTCGAAGTAACGGACGTATACGTGTATGAAGAAACCTTAATCGGTTGGCCTGAATCAAAGGTGTTTTGGCAGTACCAGGAAGGCTACAGCGCGGGTTTGGCGCCTATTGAAATAGATCTTTGCGCTTAAAAAGAAAAAGCGAAGGGAATTCACGTTTCGATCGAGAGAATAAAGCGTTCGGTTCGATGAGGCGTGTCCATGCGCCTTCGGGTTAGCGTAGTCCGCCGGTCATGACGCCCGTTCGACCCGTCCGCCGCGAAGATAAGCGATAAGCGAAAAGCGCGAATAAGCCATTAGCCGCGAGACATCCCGAATCAGGAGCGGCTGGCCGCCCCCGGGTCGAGATGAATCGGGACGACGTGTTCCCGTCACCCCTTTCAGGACAGCGGGCCCCGCACGCGAGCACCAGATCTTCCTGTCGAGGAAACCGGCCGACCCTGGCAGCCGCCTGGCCCACCCCTCAATCTTCCAATCGATTCGAATTGCCAAGCGACGGCTAAGCGACGGACTTCTAATTCATCAGGAACCGCTGAACAAGTCCTCACCGAAAGTGTGAACTTATTCAGGGGTTCCACGATGGGTTGCAGCCTGAGCTCGCCTGACGCCTGAGCTGTCCGGCGGGCCGCTATCCGATATTTACAGGCTGCGCTGCCGAGAATAGCTGGATTTGCTGGAACCTTGCCGGGACGCCTTCAACGGCGCTGACATGTCCGCTTCCCACGAACGTTTTACCTTAGGGGCGGTTCGTTTTAAAATTTTGTTCGTGCTTTCCTCAAGCCACTTATCGAACTCTTCTGCCTCATACCCCAATACATCAATATTTCTGAGTTTCTTCATCGGAAATTCCTATCGAGAAAGAGTTTTTCAAAAAATACGGGCCGGCTTCTTAAACGAAAGCAATATGGAGAACCAGCCCGGACACTCCGGACACGCCGCTAGCGCATCCGCGAGGAGCACCGCGTAAAAACTGTATCTCATGGCAAGAAGGAAGATATGTGCGCTAACCAACGTAACAGCGCAGAAAGAATTCGTTGCCTCAAAATATTCCGGACCAGAGGTGGAGGGGAAGGCCGGAAAAGGAAGAAAGCCACGGCTCGGTCCGGATTTCGCACTGGCGCAAATGATTTGATGTTCTGGTGCTTTGATTAAAGCTGCGTCGGAGGTCCCTGCGACGACCGACGACAAAAAATCAAGTTGCTGATAAAAAAAATCCCCGCTGGCGGAAAATAAAAAAACCCGCCAGCTGGCGGGTTTCAGGTGACCCCGGGGCGACGATATCCCGCGCCGAGGTACTGCTTCTGTCGTCGTAAGAGCTACCTAGTCCACCACATTCAAGGAACCAGGCAGATGGATGTTCTTGGGATGGAGCTGGCACCAGACGAGAAAGGCGCCGGACTTATCCGCTTTGATAGTAATTGTCTTGGTCTCGCCCGCCTTCAGGACTTCCTTGACTCCATATTCGTCAATGGAAAATCCTTCGCTGATAGGCGATTTATTCTCGACCGTAATCTTTACTGTCGTCCCTTTCTTGACAGTCAGCGTCTCGGGTTCGTTGAGAACATTGAACGCGCGGATATTCTTGACTGTCACGCCTTCAACGTTAAGCTCCGGAATGTTAGTGTCATAAGCATTGATAACCACCTTCAATTTTTGTTCCGCTGCGTGCGCTGTTCCCGCCAGCAGCAACCCAAAAGCAAGACCCACGACTGTTTTGTTTATTTTCATCATCTTTTCCCCCATTCAATTTAAGTTTTAATGAAACATCATGTTACTCTCAATACTCTAGATTGGATAACGATGGATGTCAATCCAGCCTGCGGCGAATATACGGCAGGCGTATCGTTTTCCGCGACATGCTATCAAACGGCTTTCCCCGGTGTCGGTGAGAATGCCATGCCCTGTTCCCGATCATGTCGGGCGTCCCGAATCCTTGCTTAATTTCTCTGTCACCGCCGCATCCGGCAAGACAAATCACAGCGAACAGCGCAGATAGCGGCTTCTGCGCCTGGTCAGTAATGAAGCGCGTTGTATGCGCCGCCGGCCCTCGACCTGAGCGCGGCTGTAATACTCTATAGACCGCTGGAATGGCTGTGACGAGCACGTGCCCTATTGAAGAACGATGTATTGCTCTAACAGATGGCCGATGATATAAGACACCGATGCGCCCTGCTATCGCTGTTCTCGTGCTCGTCCCCTGGCTCACCCTCCCCGATGCCGCTTTCGCCGCGCCGAACACGGAACCCATCCATGCCCAGGTACTGCAGATTGTTGACGGCGACTCAGTTACCGTTTCCATAGATGGCGAACTGGTCAGGGTACGGCTGGCGGAAATTGACGCCCCGGAGCTGGACCAGCCGTTTGCAACTGAATCCCGGCAGTCGCTGTTCGACTTATGCCTATGGGTTCACGCGGAATTGACTTCCATCAGCAGGGACTACTATGGACGAACGCTGGCCAGGGTCGAGTGCAATGGCGTGGATGTCAACGCCGAGCAGGTGCGGCGCGGATTGGCCTGGGTAAAGAATCAAGCTGCCACTGATAAAAAACTTCACAGGCTGCAGGAAGAAGCCAAAGCGGCCAAGCGGGGATTATGGGCCTTCGACTCGCCGACCCCTCCCTGGGAATGGCGCTCATTCCATAACTTTCAGCCCTCCGAATGACCGCCCTACCCATAAAATACGCCAAATTCATGCTTCTCTAAACCCCGGATGAGTCGTCTTCTGCTTTTATTTCGCCATGTACCGGCCCCGTGTAGCGTCCTGCGCGTACCGCCCTCATGTGCCACCCAACCGCATGCATGCATCCGTTTTATTTGAACCGTTGACTCATCCATTGATCTGATACATCAAATGCAGAACAATCCCAAGACATAACAACAAAAAAAGGCGAATCATGAAAGCTGCCGTGCCTGTCATTCTCGCGCTGCTTGTTTCCGGTATCGTCCAGGCCGAGCCGCCGCAACTTCGGGATCGGCAAACAGGAAAATACCTCGGCAACCTCAGCTCCAACCCCTACGACGCAAACTCGGTCAGCAACCCATACGGAAGGTACGGCAGCGAGCACTCCTCAGACAGCATCAATAATCCACACGGACAATACGGCAGCCGCTACAGCAACGACAGCCCGAACAATCCGTATGCCACCAATCTGCCTGCAGTCTATGGCAATGACGGAAACCGCTATTAGAACGGTACTGTCCCTGGGTTCCCGGCGATGTTATCAATAGCAGCGATGCTCAGGAGCATCGCGCTTGGCAACAACTGCCAACGTGGCAGGCTACCTGTTTGCGGTCACCCCGTTGCGCCACGCTCCTGCATAAAAGAAAACTGCTTGACAACATCAGGTAGAGCCAGGCGGCCATGTCTTTGCTTATTGCTTCCCCATATGAAATAAGAACCCCCGCACCGAAAACGAACAAGCCGGGTTGGTTGGGCCGTCCGCCCCTATTTATATGCAATATTTCTACCCAATGTGATTTAGCGCACAGTATTAACCTCATCATTATAATAATCTGACAATTCTTGCCGCTGATGGTCCTGTAACCGCCCGGCTGATTCCGATGTCACTGACGTCATCAGTAACCGGGTTACAGTGGAGGCAAGCAACGTTGGATTCTGATTTTCCTTAAAGGAGATTAATCATGAATAAAGATCAAGTGAAAGGTACTGCGAAAGACATCGCCGGAAAGGTCCAGGAAGGAGTTGGAAAGGCAACAGGCGATAAAGAGCAGGAAGCCAAGGGCCTCGGCAAGCAAGTAGAGGGAAAAACCCAAAAGAAATACGGGGACGCCAAAGAAACCGTCAAGGATGCGATAGATAAAGCCTGACTGTCGCGGCACGTTCAATACCTTAAACCCGCTTCGGCGGGTTTTTTATTGCCTCGGGTATATGAATTCGCTTTTCGCTGCCCCGACACATGAAATATTAAAACTTGGCGTTACCTAATAATTGAACCTCAGTTGCGCGAAATAGGTCCGCTGGGGAAAGGGATGAAAGATCCAGTACTTGTCATTATTGACATTATTGATACCGCCGATAGCGGTCCACTGCCTGGTGATCCGATACTTTGCGACCAGATCGGCAACGAGATAACTGGTTAACCCCGTATAGGCAAAGCCGTTAGTATCCGTATTATTCAACTGGCCGAACTGGCCGCTGCTGTAGCGAACATTCACGGAAGCGCTGAAATTTTCGTTCGCTCGATAGGTGACTACCGCGTTCGCCCGCCAGGTCGGAAGTCGGGGCTGATGCTTGCCGGTCGATGGAACTGCTGCGTTCGGATTCGCCGGCGTCGGTCCCAGCGCTGCTGCTGCCGCATCCGCCGCGCGGTTATCCTCTATCCTGGAATCCACCCAGGTCACGTTGCCGATAATATCCAGCCCTTTTATCACCGCGTCAGTTTTCTCCCCGGAAACCTCAACGCCATAGGTATCGATTTCGCCAACATTCGTTATAAAGGTTGATTGAACAGTTTGATTGGTGATCGGATTGGTGATTAAGCCGGTCTGGGAAAAAATCGCATTCTTGATACGCTCTTGAAACAGGCTGACCCGCAGTCTCCCCTTGTCTACAAAATACTCGCCGGATAATTCAGACGCCAGTGCGTCCTCCTGCTTGAGATTAGGATTCCCATTGACCGCTATGGCCGTCGCGCCTGTCCCAACCGTAGTCGTCTGGAATAACTCCGAGGCGGTTGCATAGCGATAAGCCTGACCAATGGCTGCGCCGATTCTCACTTGCGGAAGCGGCGCCCAGGTCAACTTCCCCTTGGGAGAGAAGTTGACCGCGCTTCTGTCGGCCTGATTTACCGTCTGGAGCGACCCACCCACCGTTGAAGTGTTCACGCCGTCGTATGCGTGCCAGGATTCCAGCCGGCCACCAACAGTAAAGTTCCACTTCTCGTGGAAATCCCACGCGTCCTGAATCCAGTAACCTTCAGTCTGGGTCTTTCCGGTGGAATTGGTAAAAACACTCTGACCCGGGCCGCTTTGCCAGTTACCCGTATTGAATACGGGATTCTTCAGCGTATACAAATCATGGTGAAAGCCAAAGCTGATTTCATGAGAACCGAGCAGATCGACCCTGGGCCTCCAGATACCCTTGGCATCCACGGTATGCCAGCCAGAGCCGCTCAAGCTGGTGATTCTGCCGGGCGCATTGCCGGCAAACGCGAGGGTAGGATCAACTGTTGGCGCCCGAACGGTGTCCTTGCCTAGTTCGATCAGGCTTGCAGCCAATTCCCAATCAAAAACCCCGCCCGTATTGGATCGAAGGTTGATCCCATGGGACCAGGTGGTCTGATCAGTCTGGTTACCGGCAAAAGTGGGGCTATTGGCAGGAGACAGGTTGTACCTTCGGCCATCAATATTGACAAAACCGCTTTGCAGCGGATTTCCTGCCGCATCCCTCAGGTAGCTTTGTGTGCTTGCATGCGCATTGTTCATCCACAGGCCCAGGGTATACGCAAGCCGGATGGAGGGCGTGATGTCGTAGGCAAGCTTCCACTTGAAGTTGTCCTGCACGGTATGATTGATATTCCCCGCGCCCAGCGTCAGGTTCCGCGCGTTGGTGGGATTTGCGCCCGCAAAGGCACCTGTCGCCACTGTATCTCCAGCACCCGCCAGGGTGTTCGAAATAAGAGTGGTTGCAAACGTTATGGGCTGGCTTTGGGCGTTGAGATGGCTGTAGTCGAAACGGAATGACAGATCGTTGTAGCGGTGGCCGACGTAACCCGCATAACGCTGCGTCTCGTAGGTATCCTTCGTGCCATAAAGATTGAAAGTCTGCCAGGACGCCTGGGCGTCTGCCCCGAATTCGAATTTTTCCGGCATCCGGGTCGTAATATTGATTACGCCCCCTATGGAATTGCCGGCGTAGGCCGCTGAAAACGGGCCATACATGATATCAACCCGTTCTATTTCTCCGGGCGATACGGTATTCCAGCGGGGGGAGCCCGTGTTTGTATTGTTGTTGCCGAGCAAAGAAGACAGCAGAATGCCGTCCGCATAGATCAGGTTGCGCGCGCTCGCGGACGTGCCCGAGGTGCGCATGCCAACTGGCGCGTTCGTATCGCCGATATAGCGAGTGCGTACCTGTATGGACGGCATGTACTTGATGGCGTCCTCGGGATTCGCAAGATTGATCGTGTTGTCGATTCTTTCCCGGGTGATACTTTCCGTGGTTTGAGGCAGCCTGTACCGTTCCACTTCAGTTTGCTTGCGGGGGGGCTTCACTTTTCCCCCAATTGTCACTTCCGGCATTTTCACCACTGGCTCGTGAAGCGCCAGTTTCGTATCAGTGGTTCGCGCAGCGACAGGCGATACATTGATATTCAGCGAAGCTTCTGGCATGGGAGCGATGGCAACCGGCTTGTTGATTCCCGGCGGAGCCCACTTGGTCTTGTCATCTTTTGCCACTCCATCCGGCGCACTCGCGGCCGCGCTGGAAGATATCCACAGCAGACCTGCCAGGCTAAAGGAGGCGTAGACAAGTTTTGGCTTAATGCCCGGCGTCATATTATCGATATGCTCCGACTATTCTTTTACGACACCTGCTTCAAAGGTGGCCTCTCGATTCGGTTTCGAGCGGGAAAGTTAATTGCTGATTCTCAACTTCTCGGGCCTATTCCTGCTCCTGCCATGGTGAGCCTCTATTCGCCGTTGAAAGCTGGGAATTATCTGTAACTGGAACCGGGGAATATCGACGGCGCAGCACGCAATGCCGTCGCAGTGCTTTTTCGATCGAGCGTGCGCGAGAATAATCTATTTCAGCCAGCCTAGGAATGCGACAAATTGTCGCAGGGAGGCCCTGGCCATGTCTTTGGGAGAGCGCAACCAGTGGGTGGACGCGATATTGGTTCCGCAATCGAGGGGGCAAGCCGGCGCAATTTTGGGGAGGCGGCCGTTCTCTTATCTTCTGGAGATTCCGGTTTTACCTGGTTTCACAAGTAACGCGAAAGCACATCATGGGAAATCGACATATATCTCGGATCTGCAGTTGTGGCAGCTATACCATCGCCCGAACTTGTTGTGATTCCTTAACTGAAGCAGAGCTTTCTGACGCTTTGTGAAGCAGTTTGCGCAGAGCAGGTGGAAAGGCTCCCCGTTCGTTGCATCGGGTTTCAGCGCATAAGCGAAACGCTCAGGTGCTAAAGTATGCAAGGCATATCTTTCGGCCTGCGCCTCCCATACCGCGACATTGGCTAGTTCAGTCTCGAGCTCGCGTATTCTCGAGAGCAGGTTTGACTGTACCTCCTGGCTCGCCAACGCGACGGTGGTAGCATTCATGAGTCTGGAATTTACCTCCAAAACGGCTGCCGTGAGTTCCTCGTGATTCGAAAGAGACTTCGCCGTACTCAAGAGTTCGACAAGTACGTTTGCGCTTCTCAGGGATGCGGCAACTTCGGTGTGCATGGATTTTGTCGAAAAATACGGGTTTTAACGATCGAAACTCTAGCCTTTTTTTTGTAACGTTATCTATGGAACAAACCAAAAATCCGCCTGCTCTTCTCGGCATTGATGAGCTGCGAAAAAGGTTCTCCATAGATAACAGCGTCTAACACCATTTATTTCCCCTTTGTTGAGTATATAAAAAAAGCGTAGCGACGGCGGCCTTCTATGGCCACTGCACTATGTCTACTACGTCTAAAGATCTACTTCGTCAAAAATCTGTAACAAACCTTGTATACACTCCGCGCTCGATTTTTTTTCATGAGCTAAACAAATACTCAAATGTGCCCCTTACATCCGGGATGCAGAAGGCTACGTCGAGCCTGTCCGATGCTGTCTTCAACTCATCTGACGATCCCTGCGTGCATGAAGAACCACTGGTGGGTTGGCCGGAATCCAGGGTGTTCTGGGCCAAGGAAACCGGGCCGAGCCTTGGCATCGCCCCCTTTCCTTACTTCCCCCTGGTTGATCCTCGGCAATTTGGACTCGGCCTTCGGGCATCCATAAAAAACATGAAGCCGCAAACGCGATAACCCCGTATCTATAGGAAGCCGATATATGCACCGGATATGCAATGCATTAGCGCGAGGATACGAATATCCTTGATCGGCTGCATCTAAAGCATTTTTAAGAATTTCCTGCGGAGCGTGATCCGGAGCATAGGCCTGGATCGCGCCGCCCTAACGGCGAAATTCCCAAAGGAATAACAAAAACAGGATTTCATGCGTTCCAAAGGGACGCGGGCGAATCCACCATTTTGATGCACGCGCTAGTTAGGCCTAACGACGTCCTTTACCGTTTGAGGATCTGTAATTCGGTAAAGAAAATGTCGGGCACGCCGTTATTACCTAATACACTTCAGGTTGGGTCGCATATACTCATCCCCTACCAATGAAAATCGCGGCTGATTTTCGTCAACGTTGTTGTCCCGACAGGTTATCGATATCTCTTATGGAACCCAATGAGCTCCCGCGGCACCGGTTAATTAAAAGCCTGCTGGTAGAGTCCGATGAGCAAATTGCGGATGCTGCGATCAGCTTGTGGGAGCCGATGGCAAGCGAAATCATTTCGATCGTCGGTGAAGAGGGTTTCAATTCGCTTTATGCAAGAACCATATTTCTGCACCGTGCCGTATTTCCCTGGCTTTCTGTCGCCTCGGATCAGTTGCAGGCTAATCAAGGGTTGGCAGAATTAAAAATGAGCTTCAAGAAACAGACACCCACGCAAGTTAGCGAAGCAAATAACCTACTGCTGATCACTTTCACCGACATCCTGGCCTCACTAATCGGCGAGCAGCTAACGACCCGTATTTTATGTTTGGCCTGGAGCACTGACATTTCGAATTGCACTGGCAAGGAGTTTCAAAAATGAGTGAAAAGCTTAGCATACGTCGGCTTCAGACGGGGGTACCTGGCCTGGACAACCTGCTGGGCGGAGGCCTGCCGGAATTCTCGTTTAACCTGATTGCGGGGACCCCCGGCACCGGAAAAACGACGCTCGCTCATCAAATCATGTTCTCCCTGGCAAATTCAGGTAATCGAGCATTGTTTTTCACGGTACTGGGAGAGCCCGCCTTGAAAATGCTCCGCTATCAACAGCAATTCCAATTTTTCGACGTCGATAAAGTCAATGAATGCGTTCGTTTCATCAACCTGGCTGCCGAGCTGACCGAGGGAAATTTTGACCGGGTTTTGTCGCGCATCGCCGAAGAAGTAAGAAACTATGGCCCCAGCCTCGTATTCGTGGATTCGTTTCGCTCGGTGGTGGAGTCAGCAAAGGTCGCAGGACAGGGCGTATCCGAACTTCAGCGGTTCATCCAGCAGTTGGGCATGCAAATGACCAGCTGGCAGGCAACAACGTTTTTGATCGGTGAGTATTTGACGCCAGAAACAGAGTCAAGCCCTGTCTTTACCGTAGCTGATGGCATCTTCTGGCTTTCCCAGAACCTGCAGCGCAATTCCGCAGTGCGCAAGCTGCAAGTAGTCAAAATGCGGGGTCAAGCTCAGGCACAAGGTTTGCACACGTTCCGAATTAATGACAACGGAATCGAGATTTTCCCGCGGGCGGTTATCGAACCAAAAAAAGAGAATGAGTTACAGAAGAAACGATTCGCCCCTGCTGAACGTCTTTCCATGGGAATACCTGGCCTGGACGAAATGCTGGGGGGCGGTTTGCCGACTGGATATTCGTTACTCGTGGTCGGGCCATCGGGGTCCGGCAAAACGATATTTGCGACGGAATTTCTTGCTGAAGGCGCGCGCACGGGCGAACGGGGGATTATCGCGGCGTTCGAGAAGAGCCCTAGCCAGCTGCTGAGCACCAAGCTGGCGTCGCTTTTCGCCTCGGGGCAGGTTGAATCGCTTGCCATACGTTCGCTGGATTATTCGATTGATGAAATCCTGCATGATATGGTCGACATGATTGACCGGGTAGGAGCGAAACGCCTTGTCATTGACTCTCTGTCCGGATTTGAGTTGGCGCTCGCGCCTGAGTTTAGCGAAGATTTTCGCGGATCGCTGTACAGGATGATTGGCAAGCTGACGGGAATGGGCGTGACCATCCTGATGACGTCGGAATTGGAAGACCGCTTCACCGACCTGCGCTTCAGCCCGTTTGGAAGCGCTTTTCTCGCCGATGCGATTATCGTGCAGCGCTATACTGAAATCATGGGGCAGCTCAAACGTGTCCTATCGGTTGTTAAAGTCCGGGGCAGCGAGCACAGCAAGGACATTCGATTGTTTGATGTAACAGAGGAAGGCATAGTTATCGGCAATACCTTGTCCGGATATGACGGAATCATGTCTGGGCATCCTGCTGTCTCGCTTGGACAGGGATTCGACACAGGAAGACCGTAATGAATAAAAATGACAATGAAGGCACCCCAGGTACTGAAGGCTCAGGTCAACAGGATTTACCAGACGTGCCTAATGCGATGCCCGATGATCACGAAGAAACAATCACAAGCCGGGAAAGCGCCGTCGCCGGGGGTGAGATAGTGCTTTCAGACCGCGAGACGTCGGTCGCTGCGCGGGAAGAGGCAGCAGATCTGGGCGAAGACACTGCATATTCGCGCGAGGATGCGGCCAACATGCGGGAAGACGCTGCCTTCCTCCGTGAAGATGCCGCCTATTTGCGCGAAGATGCGGCCAACTTGCGCGAAGGTGCCGCCCTCTTGCGTGAAGAAGCCGCCCGTCTGCGCGAGGTAGCGGCCGGGTTTCGGGAAGGGGAAGCCCATGTGCGTGAAAGTGCGACTTCCCAAGAGCGGGAGGCCCGTTTAGGAGAGACGCAAGTCGCGTCGGGCCGCATAAAAGTATTGCAGGAAGCGAACGCGCGCTTGGTTGTCGCCACAATCGAAGCGAGAAAATTGGTCGAACAAGTTGAAAGCGCTAAAACGCAGTTGGATCATCTGGCGCATCACGATGCTCTCACCGGTTTGCCTAACCGAATGCTCCTGCATGATCGTCTCGTCCAGGCGATCGAGCTGGCCAGTCGTCAAGGCACGCAAATAGCCTTGTTATTCATGGATCTGGATCGATTCAAGCACATTAATGATTCTCTGGGGCACGCGGTGGGCGATCAGCTTCTGCAATCGGTCGCCCGACGCTTACTGGCTTGCGTACGTCACTCCGATACCGCCAGTCGCCAGGGTGGCGATGAATTCGTGATACTGCTTTCAAATATCAAACAGGCGGAAAATGCGGCGATCAGCGCGCAAAAGATACTGGCTGCGCTAACTGTTCCATTCGAAGTTGATCAGCATGAGCTTCACTTATCGGTAAGCATTGGCATCGCAACTTATCCCTCAGACGGACGGGATGCGGAGACTCTGCTCAAAAGCGCCGATAGCGCGATGTATCATGCCAAGGAGAGCGGACGTAACAACTACAAATTCTTCGTGCAGGACATGAATGTTCGAGCCGTCGAACGGCAATCGATTGAGGCCCGCCTGCACCGGGCACTTGAGCGACAGGAGTTCGTCCTGCATTACCAGGCAAAAATAGATCTTCAGAGCAATATGATCATTGGAGTCGAGGCGCTCATTCGCTGGCAGCACCCGGAACGAGGGTTGGTGCCGCCGTCTGAGTTTATACCCGTCGCCGAGGACTCCGGCCTCATCCTTCCTATAGGCCGCTGGGTACTGCGTGAAGCTTGTCTTCAGGCTCGAGCGTGGCTGGATGCTGGCCTGCCGCCGATCATCGTCGCGGTGAACACATCCGCGCGCGAGTTCAGCGCAACAGACTTTACGGAATACGTAGGCACAACGCTCAATGATACGTGCCTGGAGCCGCGCTACCTGGAGCTCGAACTGACTGAAAGCGTCCTTATGAAAGATGCGACCGTGACAAATCCGGTGCTGAATGCGCTCACAGATCTGGGCGTGAAGCTCGCAATCGATGACTTCGGCACCGGCTATTCCAGTCTGAGTTACTTGCGACAATTTCCAGTTGATACGCTCAAGATCGATAAATCATTCGTCAACCGGATGACCAGTAACGCAGAGGATGCCGCGATTGTCAGTGCCGTGATTGGCATGGGTAAAAGCCTGAAGCTCCGCGTTATCGCGGAGGGAGTGGAAACAGCAGAGCAGTGTGCATTTCTAATAGCCCAGCACTGCGATGAGGCCCAGGGCTATTATTTCAGCCGCCCGGTAGTGGCAGAGGCGTTCGCTACCTTGCTTCAAACGGGCACTTCATCCACTGTTCAGCATTCATGATCCAGCCTTCTCGCTGCACGACGCACCCCCGACTAAGCGTTTTTTACGCTGAGCGATCAGTTTCTTGAACTGAATGGTGTTTGCTGCCTTCGGGTTCATTTGCTTCAGCGGCTACTGTGATTTCCTCTGATGCTGAATCTCGCGGTCGAGCTTAATGGATTCCATTCGAGCAAGGCAATCCACTTTTCGCCGGCCTTGGTGTAAGAAATGATCTGTTGAGAAGGGGAAAGACTCGGGAGGTTTTAGGAACGCACCCACCGAAATAATATACCCGTTACGGTTAAACGTATTAAATGGAGGTGACGCCTCGCTCGCCGTATTATTATCGAGGCGAGAATCCTGCAGTAAGCCAAAGCTTGCTGAAATCCTCCTCGGCAATCGGCTTGCCGTCCAGTCCTTGTTCTCCATAGCGCAACCAGCGGATCGAGAGGGGTTGCGGCAGTCGTCGATGGAAAACCCCGCTCTACCCGGCCGCACAGTTAAAGCAAGGTCTCAATCTCGCCTTTTGCCCACCGTCTTGCCGAGCGCGGCGTGTCCCGTAAGGCCGAATTGAAGGTACGATTCGTGGCCCGCTGTTAGCCACCCTCTTCATTTGAGGTTCACGGACATACGTTTCATCTCAGCGGTTGATAAGAGCGGTACCGCACTGAACTCTACCTGGTGCATATATTAAATTGCCCACATTGAGGAAGTGGAATTAGACGTCGTAATCCATACAAGACGGTCGAGTCCAGCTTCAGTCGGTTTCTATAAAAACTCAAACTCCGTAGCAATAAAGGAAAGAGATGACTATTTATGCGTTCTATACACGAACCAAGAAAGGAAGCATTCAGCGCGATCATTTCTTATTTGACTGGAAAGGGCCATTAGGCCCATATGCTCATGAAGCCCCCCTCGTGGGCTGGCCCGAATCGAAGGTCTTCTGGATATATGAAAAGGGACACAGCAATGGTTTAGCGCCTGTTTGCGCCTCTTCCTCAGACTCATCCGGCATCGAGGCCTTGGAGCCCGCCTTGAGCAACACCGAAATAAAAAAGCCCGCCGGGCTAGGGGTGGGGTAGAAATAAAGCCATTTGTATCGCAAACACGAAACACCAATGTTGAGCGCGCCATAGCCGCATATTCCCGAGCTGCCGCATATGCTTCTCTGAATCGCATCCTGGCGAACTCTCCATGTGACAGAAACTCGCACAGGGTTCTCTGCCAATAAGTCAGAACGGGCTCATTCGCGGGCGCGCATGCTTTGTGTACTCACCTCCTCACGCTCCACCCCGCATTGCTGATCTTGTGGCACTGATGTAGCTTTCTTTACCCGTACAGCCGCGCCAATATCCAGGGCGATGCAGAGATTCAAGAATCGGGCGTCAAGGCGGTGCCGGGATCCCATAGTTGATTTGCCGAAGTTTTGGCCCGAATGCTTTTCGAGGCGCTGTTTATTTGAAACGATGAACTGCCTTCGCTCAAAGGTTTTCACCGTCCTTTGCATAACTACGCCAGCCGCTTATTCAGCGGTTCGTCGATGATTTCGAATTTTCAGCTATAACTCGTCAGCCGGTTGCGTTTTTTACCTTCCTTTCATTTCCCCTCGCCCTTCACGCCCTTTCTGTCGCGCAAAACTCGTCGTGTCGGAAAATTTTCGCCGCAAGAGCATCGTCCCTTCATAAGTATTGTAAGCGGTTATCCTTTAACGCTATTTTAAATAGGCATAATAATTGCTTAGTTATTAATTAGTCATGCAAATACCTGTTTCGAGAATAACGATACAACTTAATCAGATAAGGACGAAGACTTCGATGGAAAATAAAACGGCTCGGCTTATCGGCGCCACGATGGTTTTTATATTAAACACCGCTGCAATATCGTCTTCTTCGATAGCGGCTACGACTCTCACTGCTGCAGTAGGCGGGACACCGGTCAGTACAGGGCCGTATGTAAATTTTGATGACCTCTCCCCCACCGGCGGTGCAGCGGGTGGAGGCATTACCGTATCTTTTAGCGGGATTGGAGCGGGCGCCATTGCCCTTCCTCAAGTCGTGGGGAAATACGCTGCGCCCTATATTATGGGAGGGAATGGTGCGCTGTTTGGAAATAATCAGGCGGATGGTCTCGGCGTCAGTCAATATCTGAGCACAGGTATTGGAGAGGTCACCCTGCAGCTGGATCAATACCATAATTATTTTGGCCTGTTGTGGGGCTCCGTAGACGACTATAACAGGCTGTCGTTTTACGATGGAGCCAACCTGCTTTTCAGTTACACAGGTCTTGATGTGGACCAACTGGCTAATGGAAACCAGGGCGCAGCGGGGACGTTTTATGTAAATATCAACTCGGATACGGCCTTTAACAGGGTAGTAGCCTCGAGTACCAGCTACGGATTCGAATTTGATAATGTCGCCTTAGCTAACAATCTGGCGATACCGGCGGAGGTGTCAGTAGTCCCGGAACCCCATACTTACATTATGCTTTTGGCAGGGCTTGTTCTGGTCGGCAGGATAGCCGCGCGCAGCAATTCATCAAGCAGGTAAATCAAGGGCCAGACACAGCAATTGATGCAGATTTTTGCCGGTGCCCGCATGGAGGTGGAGGACTCTCCGTGACGGGGCGCATTACTGGCGTGCCTCCTTGCGGAATGTACTGGCGAGAAAATCGCGCCATACAGTCCTGATGCTCCCACACCGGATATTCCTCTTCGCATGCTCAATACTTGCGCTGCCGGTCAATGGACGGGGGCATGCTTCTCTCTGATCAGATCATTCAATAGTTCATAAATCGAGGCGATATCTTATAAAAAAGTAATAAAATTTACGAAAACTTAATGCATTCGCAACAAGACGCTAGATACAATGAATCCCCTCGTTATCAAATGGGTTATCCTATGTGCCGGTTTGTTCCCTACATTCGAACCGCAGAAGGCTACATGGAGAGGGTTTCATTCGCCATTTATAACTCCCCCGATGAAGTTTTGTATCCGTATATATATGAAGAGCTTCTCGTGGGCTGGCCGGAGCACAAGGTATTCTGGGCTGCTAAATCGGGGCCTTGCGTCGGTGTGGCTCCCGTTTCCTCCTACACGCTGACTACAGCTCCACGTAGTGCGGCGTAGCATGTACAGTTTGCCGGCCGTACTCTCCCGAGTCCTCAACCTTCCAAAGAACTCAGCATGATTGTTTCGCATGACAAGCGTGTCGAAGCAATGGAAACAGCGTTAGAGCAATAGAATTTCTGGCAACGCGCCCCTCATCTTTGAAGAAGCAATAAAGATGGCAGGCGGGATAAATTGAAGTTCCAAATGGACTTGCCCCATGGGCTTTACATGCCGCGTATGCGTTGAATAGCTCGTGCCCTCACGCTCCCCCTATTTCCAATGCGATGGGAGGTTACAGCGCGAAACTATCCATGGCAAAACGTGTGTTATCGTACTGAAAATATTTCGTTGCGCCCGCAACATACACGCTTCAAACCCCTGAAAATAATCGAAAAACGGGCGGTGTGGACGAAGAAGAAAAAAGCGCTTTGCTAAAAACTCCCTTTTGGAAAAAACTGGGTCCCGGACTCATTACTGGTGCCGCGGATGATGATCCGAGCGGCATTGCAACATATTCGCAAGTAGGGGCAGGCTTTGGCTATGCGATGTTGTGGACCACATTTTTTACATTCCCCCTGATGGTGGGTATCCAGGTGGTCAGCGCCCGCATTGGACGGGTAACCGGTTACGGTCTTGCTGCCAATATTAGAACACATTACCCCCCGTGGCTGCTTCGAGGCATTATTTCGCTACTCCTGGTTGCCAACACTATCAATATCGCAGCCGATATTGGGGCAATGGCCGCTGCGCTTAAATTGCTCATCGGTGGATCACCGCATCTATATGCGGTCGTATTTGGTGTTCTCTCGCTGGTACTGCAGGTCTTTATTCCCTTTCCGCGATATGCACCGATTTTAAAGATGCTGACGCTATCCCTTTTCGCCTATGTTGCGACAGTGTTTATCGTACAAGTGCCGTGGGGTGAGGTACTCAGGCACACTGTCATGCCATCCATATCATTTAAAACCGAGTATGTAGTAGCAGTCGTTGCCGTCTTCGGCACCACCATCAGTCCATATCTTTTTTTTTGGCAAGCTTCTCAGGAAGTCGAGGAACAACGTGCTGTAGACGGTGACGAGCCGCTAAAAGAAGCCCCGCAACAAGCAAGCGCTCACCTGCGGCGGATCAAAATTGATACGTATATCGGCATGGGTTTTTCCAACCTGATTGCTTTTTTTATCATGCTGACCGCCACCGTGACCCTGCACCTGCACGGCATTACCGACATTCAAAGCTCTGAGCAGGCTGCGGAAGCGTTGCGCCCAATAGCCGGGGAATATGCATTCTTGCTGTTCTCGGCAGGGATCATAGGCACCGGGATGCTTGCCGTTCCGGTTCTGGCAGGATCGGCTGCCTATGCCGTGGCGGAATCTTTCAGATGGAATATTGGCCTGGGTCGCGCACCTCTGGACGCCCAGGGTTTCTACCTGATCTTGATCGTTGCCACGCTATTGGGCGTCGCCCTCAACTTTACCTCTATAGATCCTATTAAAGCTCTTTTTTGGAGCGCTGTCATCAACGGCGTAATAGCCGTTCCAATTATGGCAGTCATGATGCTTCTAGCCGCAAGACCTGACGTGATGGGACAGTTTGTTGTCAGCACCCGTCTTCGGGTACTCGGCTGGATCGCAACGTGTGTAATGGCACTTGCCGTGGTTGGGATGGGAATAACTTCGCTACTATAAAAGTCTTCGTTAAGGCCGGCGGCGGATCCCGGCGGCTAAAGGAACTTGCAATGGTCGAAAGGAATAAGAAAGCCAAGCAAGCCCGGTCCTCTGAACAGGCAACCTGTTTACCGCGGGGACAACAAATGATGAGCGGTTAGCGGACGTTACTGCGTGCAGCGATTATCTTGTGGACAACGGCCTCACTTCGGGATGGGGTGCCAAGTGTTACATCTGGCCGCAAGGCAAATATGCGAGGACCGTAACGGACTTATCGTTCCTCGAGGTGATGCTTGATAACGACGTTAGCGTGGGACGTACCGCAGACGGCCCCAATCCGAGCTATCACATGCAGAAAAATAACGCCCTCAGCATGAGGACTCTACAGCTTCGTTGCGGTCCAATCATTTGGCATACATGCGCCAGTGTTCACACCGAGACGCCGTTGGCCGCATCAGCCGAAGCGAGGTGTACCTCACTGTAACGGAATTAAGTGTCCAATGAGAGTTACGATCAAACTGGTATGACCGATACCATCATCGCTAGTGTCGGGAACATACATCCGCGCAGAAGGAGTTTGCCCAGCTTCGTAGTAAAAGGTGGTTTGAGCATTCAAATTACTGGCAGCTCTGTAAGGCTTCGTCACAAATAGTGTCCCGTTACCTCCCTCCAGAATGATCACGGATATTGCGGGACTTAACTGGGCAGAAACATGCGTAATAACCAACCGCTGTCCCTGTGGTACTTCCGGATAACGTAAAGTGCATTGAGGCGCACAGGTTGCGGAATCGGCAATAGTTTGCTCGACCTGGTACGGAGTCACGCCAATATTCACTGCACCGTGAACGTTAACTGGGTTTGTTTTCTCATTGGCCACAGGTACATTCGGTGCTGACTGTGCGAATGCGTTCGTTCCTAATAACCAAAAAGCTTGGATTGAGAGTATGCCCACTACAATACCCACTCTCTTTGCAGCTACTTGCAGGATTTTCACAATCACCTCGTTTGTTCAGAATCCTTCCAGCGTAAGTGTGGAAGCCGAAACTGTCTTATTATAAATACAGGAGGAATAGTTAAGGTTTATAACATGTAATCGGTTTTCAGTCCCGCCATAATTCCGGTGCGCTGAAACTCTTGTTCGAGCTTAACGGATCAATACGAGCGAGTCTATCGGCTTCGTTCCGGTCCGTCGTTTTAACGCTGAAAATCATCCGAGATGAAGGAGGCCGTCCCTGGACCCAAGTCGGTAAACTTATAACTAGCAGCACTTGTCTGCCCACATATAAGAAGTATGGCAATCGCCATAACGGAAATACCAAAAAAGACTAACCGAGGGCACGCCCATATTGCCCGCTACATAATGTCGCTTATGGAACAGCCAAACAGACGACCACGATAAGCAGGGGAGTAAATCAATAGCAATAGTCCGAATGGGTTATGTCCCGGAAGAACGAACCCCGTCCGTCATAAGCTAAAAGGTTTGCTATTGCTGTAGATCGAATAGCTACAGAGAAGAAACAACGTTCCTCGCCCTCGCCTCTCTCTTCTTCATCGCCTTCCTAGCATTCATTCGATCACCCCACAAGCGGCGATCCAGATCTTCCTTACGCTCATTTGGGCTGTCATGGGCTTGACATCCGTCTGGACGCTAGTCAAGGAACTGCTGATTTAAACCCCTTGGGGCGAAGATTGGCAACCAATAGAAATACCCCCACTAGTACTCTGGTGTACCTCAGGACAATAGGCGATATTGCTGAGTTATATACAATCGGTAGAAACGGATGCGAAAGCGCCTAAATGTCCATAACGGGGAGAATAAGTGTCAGAGCGCTTTGAGTTATATCGCTTTTCTTTATTATCAAATGTCAATGGTGATCCGTTTGAACTGGGGAAGACAAGGCAAATCCCGGGCATTGATGAGGCAGCGTTCCTTCCCGACATGAGGCCTGAAGTCGGCACCGGCTTGTCCCGCGCCTCTTGTCCCGGCGCCAACCACTTTCTTCCTCTGGCCGCTCTGCTACCGGTTCAGGTTTGGGCGGTGCGCGGTACTCGGATACAAAAAAACGCCAAAATCGCCGGCTTCTTCCTTGGCTCCCAAGAGCGCGGCCTTCCCCTTCCCCGTTCTCTCGAGCGAACAGACTGCTGAACTCGTCACGTCTTCACTCGTATCGCATTCCTGAGGGCGAATCTTAATATGAGCCGTCATTCCATCGTTCGGGTATTTCATGAATAAGAGGAGGTGTTCCCATATGTGATCAATTCTCTACTGCTAGTACAGCTACAGGAGCAATTTACTATTTTTTACAATGTTTAAAAAAGAAGAGACAACAATGAATAACACGGTATTGAAAACAATCACAATCTTTATTGCTTCAACTGTACTTGCTGGCTGTGCGACGATTATGGGACAAAGCGCCCCAGAAGCTTTAAATGTTCGAAGCGCTCCAGATCAGGCAAATATTGTTATTATCGACGAAACCGGTACCAAAATCTTTGAAGGCAAAACTCCTACGTCTTTACCACTTGAGAAAAAGAAGGCCTTTTTCAGTGGCAAAAAATATACCGTAACCATTAATAAAGATGGTCATGCTGAGAGAGCCGTTACCGTAGATACAAAGGTAAACGGCTGGTATGTCGCCAACATATTATTTGGAGGCGTTATTGGTTTACTCATTGTTGATCCGGCAACTGGCGCCATGTGGACGCTGGAAACCAAGGAAATAAACGTAACATTAGAAGCATCAAAACAAAGTGCGGTAACTGAGCCGGATAAGGTACGTGTTGTTCTTTTGAAGGATGTCCCATTATCTTTCCGTGACAAAATGGTCTTGGTCTCTCAGTAGACTGAAACCTTAGTTGTATAGCAAATGCAAGACGCCGACGGGCACCCAGGTCACGCCCGCCGGTCCTAAAGCAACTCTCACCGGGCCGCTTCATGCTTAACGCTCACTCTATTGCCGCCATATTCGGAATTATCCTGGCCTGCCGGAGGATATTCGCAGCCCCAGGATCTGCCTTCTCCATCGCCCTGGCTTGCAGGACCCACTTGTTCTCCGTCGACCGAACGCTCGCGCTTGCCATCCATCCGTTCCCTGTCGTGGTCTTTGGCATTGGAGAGGTCTTTATCGCCCTGCTTGGCAGCAGCACGCCGCTTGATGAGGACTTCAACGAGGGGGCGCGCGCCGTCGAGCTCGAAGTGATTCCGGGATAGCATTTCTGCTTTGGTGACAGGGATGCCCTCTACAAGTTTGGCGGCTCGAGACTGTAGCCGGACATTATGACCACCTCCACTGGGGAGAAATAATCCATGTCCGCTGTTCTGGCCAATATCTCCTCCATCTGGGAGAGTTGGCGCTGAAACTCGTCCTCGTATATCCGCTGGGTCAGCAGTTTCGAGACTCTCTCCGGCCATCCCAGCATCCACCAGTTGGCGATCGCCACCCCAAGATTTCCTGCGCCCCATATCGTTTTCAGAACTGGGTCTGGATATACGCTCGCGTCGTAAAGTGGTTCCATTTTCAGTAATCCGATTTGTTAAAGGCGGTGCGGTATCAATTGCTGACCCTTCTCCTATTAGACGATTATGATTCTCATTCTCAATAAAAAAAGATTGCTGAGATGATGGAATTCCTGGAGAAGATATTATCGGCTCTGGTCCCGCCGCCTCACGCTCCACCATCGCATCCTGGACCGGCCCGGCTTCAACGGATCCATCGCGGCCCGCGGCCGTGGCTGCGCTCTGCAAAACCATGGATTTTTCATGGGTAGCCGTCCTGAATCAAGGTCCCGTTTGCGTCCCGGGCGATGACGACCGGACCACCTGTTGCCGGTTTCTCATCGATTCCATACGCCAACGCGATTCCAATCTGACCATTGAGAGCGGCCTGCGACTTGCATCGTTACGATAAAGAGCTTCCCCGGCCCGGGACCCCGGCAGAGCGTACGCCTTACAATGCAGCCGGCAGAGGTTCGCCAGCGGTGAGCAATACGCCCGGGCTCATCGTCGTCCAGTTGCCCATCAAACTCAGTGACTGCCATGCGCTTCCCTTAAAATGAAAAAGCCGCCAAAAGGCGGGCTTTATGTCAGCCTAGATCAGATCGC
Organism: Nitrosospira sp. Is2; assembly: GCF_033095785.1. GTDB lineage: Bacteria > Pseudomonadota > Gammaproteobacteria > Burkholderiales > Nitrosomonadaceae > Nitrosospira. The sequence continues at coordinate 175,831 of NZ_CP137134.1, forward strand.
TACCGCGTCAACCGTTATTTTTTTCTCCATTATTGCGTTAACATTCATTCCCAACGTTCAACTGGAATGAACATGTTTGAGCCGCCAAGACCAGAAAAGGACGCAGACCCAGCATTACGTAGAACAGACCTGGAAATCGCCTTATGCCAGGCCATCCGCAGCAAAAAGAGAGTTCGCCTCCACTACAGAAACGAAACCCGCTTTCGAACGTTTGAACCTTACACTGTGTACTGTGTGCAAAGCGGGGAGATACTGGTTCACGGGATGCAGACCAAAGATGATTCAAACCGGACGGAAGGGAAGAACCTCCGCAATTTCCAGGTTGGGCTGCTTAACTCGGTTATCCTTATCCAGGAAGCCTTTGAGTATCATGGAGCATTCGCTTCCTTCCAGCCCAAATTCGGCATGAAGGTTATTTGCACCGTTGACCGCCTCTAAATATGCAAGGAGCTGGTTCAGATGCATACTGGCCATCTCACATGCCAATTCGGGATCATGCCCCAAGGTTTCAAAGCAGCCGAGCGCAGCCCGAACATCGAAAACGATCTGGTCAATTGACGGCACGATTTTTACAATCATTCGACCTCCGTTATTCCGCGATAAAGCTGACGATGTTCTCGACGAGCGGGTCTTGCTTGATCGCCCTTTCTTTTTCCCAAGCGAGTTGGTCCTTTGCAATATCCCGTATTGAGGCTGCAATATCGGCATCCTGTTTAGCTGCTTCTCCGATTAACGGGTCAGCCTTTGGGATTTTTGGCGCACACATAATATGTGGATTCCTCTGGATATGAGTCGACACGACGCCAGATTCATGTTGTTTCACTAAACCAATGATGGTATGACCAACCCCGTGGTTCATCGGCAATCTCTTGATTGGTTCTGCGATCTGCGTATATCTTCCTGACTTGAGCATCGTTCAGCTTTGCGCTCCACTTTTCCGCACCCCTTATCGTCTCCGGATGTATTGATCCCATCTGAGTTTTCCATAAATACTTAGACGATCCAGAACGGCCGCTCCCCACAACTCGCGCAGGCCCGATCGTGCCACCGCGCAGCGCCACGGATAATGGTTCTGACACATTCCCCGACATTCAGTACGTTGCCCCATCCGATGACGCCACAATTCCCATTATGGCAGTCATGTTGCTCTTAGCTGCAAGACCAGATGTAAAGCGGCAACTTGTTGTCAGCCACCCGTTCGGATACTCGGCTGCATCGCAACGGCTGTAATAGCGCTTGCGATAGGGGGATGGGATAACTTCGCTACTGTAAAAGTATCCATCAAAGCCGCTGGCCCACTCTGATCTGCTTTGTTGGGAGAGTAGCGCAGCGTGCCGCTCGTTAAGTTCTGCGAAGGTCTAGAAATACGGGATTTTGTCCCGCGAACGAGGATGAACAGAGTTGCCGGCAGCACTGGAAAAGCCCGGTCCGGTTAACCGCGCAAGTAATGCTTCGTTCGAGTTCATGCGCGAGTTAGGCTTTAAGTAGCTCAATAATGTAGATTCCAGACGCCAACAAACCCAGCCCGGTACGCACAGCGTGGAGTTTTCCCCCACTTTTCGAGCAGCGCTCGGGTTTCATCCGACGCGAGGTCACGTCCGGGAATCAGAAGCTGATGGTTCGTGGGCATGATTACAAGAAATGTGAATGGCACGACCAAGCCAATAAGAACTGCCCCAATAAACCACATGATGCCGCCATCGAGCAACCAAGCGGACACCCCGGCGCTGAAACTCATGATAGCCAGTGGAGCTTGCATCATTGTTGCCCGTTTATAGCTGGGCGCCCAAACCGTAACGGCAGTCTTTGTATCGCAGCCCATCCGTGCCGGGTGCTCAACAAGACTGATGTAGAGCGCGGCACCGGCAAAAACGGTACAGCAAAAAACAGCGACGAATTGCGCGGCGTGCAACATCTCAATACCTGTTCATGATTGATTGGCATAAATGACCTGCCCATGACAGCACCCCGGTGGCGGTCCTTACGTCGCATAAATAACTAATGTAAACGGCAAATGAATTTAGTTCTCTATTACGGAATCCATGGCAATGCCAGCGCATTTCACAACTTTTTAAGGAAGACGTGCTAGAAGACTAGTACAGTTCGCGAAATGGTCATACCTGGCAAGAAGGAAAATGTTGTGCTTCAGTTTGCTTGCGTACATTATTCGATTATGAAATTTGCGAACATCAGAGCCGCGACATGCCTGCTGACTACTCATCGAGGCTTCCGCTGAGTGGACGGCCTCCTAGGTAACCCGTTTTTTTGCAGTCTATATAGGATTTTTATATAGGAAACGCCGATGAAAAAACCAAAAGGTATTGACGCGTTGGGATACAAGGCAAAAGAATTCGATAAATGGCTGGAAAAAAGAACCAGCAAAATTCTTAAGCGCACGCTCAAAATGCAGCGGCTGGCTAAAGAGGAATTGCCTGCCTGGATCAACGGTTCCGAACGCCTTCCGCTGGACGAGAATTTCCAAACGCGCCCATAAACGCGACATAGCCTGACTCATCTTCATACCACTGCCCGTCAAACTCGTTGCCACGGGCTTCCGTAAATGAAAAAACCGCCAAAAGGCGGACTCAACTATGACCTAACACGAATTCTCTATTGCGTCAAATGTTATTTTTTTTCGCATTGCTGGGTTAATATTTCTTCAAATATTCCGTAGGAAATGGATATGTTTGAAACAATAAAATCAAAAAATCGGACAGGCCCAGCTCCGCGTAGAACAGACTTGGAAACCACGCTATGCGAGGCCATCCGTAGCAAAACAAGAGTTCGACTTCACTACAAAAACGAGGGCCACTTTCGGACGTTTGAACCTTACATTATCTACGAATCAGCGGGAAGAATTCTCGTGGCTGGAGTGCAGATCAAGGATGACTCTAGAACGCTATCCACGTCTGGGTGGCAGGAGTTTGAGGTTGATCGGGTTAACACGATCCTTCGCATCCGAGAAACCTTTAGACCCGACCCCGAATTCAGTCCCTTCAGGGCCAAATTCGGCAAGAATGTGATCTGCGTCGTTGACCGCATTTAGATATTCCAGCAATCGTCTCAACCATAAGTCGCCGATGGCAAGTGGGGTCCTCTTGGTGGGACGCAAGCGAACCCGAGCGCGTCTCGCCGATCACCCGCCGAGGAACACGTCCGAAGCCATAGAGGGGATCATGCTGTCCTCCAACGTTGCTCACGCAACGGGTTCCAGTTTGGACAAGGCGGTGGGGAGATATTCCGCAACCGTCGGATGAATGTGCATTGCGCGCTGCACTACCGTATACGGCGCCTTCGCATACATGACGTCCAGCAAAACGTGAATTACTTCATCGCCTCCGGTGCCAAGAATCGCAGCACCCAAAATATGTTTTGTTTCCGCATCAACAGAGATTTTGATGAAACCTTGTGTCTCACCTTTCTCAACGGCGCGACTCACTCCGCTCATCGGAAGTTTCGTAGCAAGTACAGGGCGCCTGGACTTCCGTATTTCGGCGTCCGTCATGCCGCATCGTCCTAACGGTGGATCTGTAAACAAAGCGTACGCCTGGATCCGGTCTGACACGCGGCGATGGTTTGAGTCGAGGAGATTATCGGCGACGATCTCATAGTCGTTATAGGAAGTATGTGTAAAGGCGCCGCGGCCGTTGCAGTCGCCCAGGGCCCAGATGCCGGGCACGTTTGTTTGCAGTTGATCGTCAACGATGATGTAACCGCGTTGGTCGGTCGCAACGCCGGCCCGGTCGAGACCCAGGTCGTTCGTGTTGGGAGTACGTCCCACCGCTAGAAGAACGTGAGTGCCTACTACTTCCGGCGGACCTTCGTCGCATTCCATACCAACTGCGATACGACTGTCACGCTTGGCCAATGATATACATTTCGCATCCGTCCGAATCCTTATCCCCTCCATCTCCAGGATTTCACGCACAGCGTCGGAAACATCTTCGTCTTCACGTCCAATCAGGCGCGGTCCCTTCTCTACTATCGTGACTTCGCTCCCGAAACGGCGATACATCTGAGCGAATTCCAACCCAACATAACTTCCGCCGACGATGACAAGATGCTCCGGCAAGAAGCCGATATCCATCATTGAGGAGTTTGTGAGAAATGGTGCCTCGTGAATCCCCGGCATCGCGGGAACAGAGGCGCGCCCGCCGACGTTGATGAAAACTTTGTCAGCTTGCAGCACCTCATCGTTGACTACCACCGTGTGGGACGACTGAAAGCGGGCATGACCTTGGATGACCGTGCAATTCTTCAGTCCTCGCAACCATTCCTCGACGGCCTTGCTCGACCGTCCGGAAACTTCATCCTTGCGCGCTTTGACGCGTTTCATATCAACTCGCACATCGCCATTGCCAACAAAACCATACTCGGCGCCGCGGCGAGCAACATGCGCTGCGTACGCGCTGGCGACGAGCGTCTTTGTCGGGATACATCCCGTGTTAACACATGTGCCGCCAAACTTGGAGCGTTCAATAATGGCGACAGTCATGCCCGCGGCCGCAAACCGCGCCGCCAAAGACGGGCCCGCCTGGCCGGTCCCGATGATGATTGCATCGAAATGCCGCGACACGAGACACCTCCGTTAAGGAAGATCGCAGGCCAACTTAGGCCAGCGCATCAATGCAGTGGTCGCCGGAGCGCCGCCGCTGACGACGATCATGTCGTAGTCGTTCACTGAGACGGCTCGTTGCCGGACAGCTCGCGCACCATGTACTCGGCGTACCAGTCCGGCCAGTTCTTGTTGGGTTGCCCCGTGCGCGCTTCGTGCTGTCCGTGCGCGGCCGCCGCACGCCGCAGCGCGCTAGCCAGATCGTTCGCCGACGCGAAGGTCGTCGTCGCGGGGTCGACGCGACCGGGCAGCCGCGTTGTGACCTCCTGGAACAACCAGCCGTTGCCGTCCGGATCGCAGAACGAGGCGAACGAGCGGTAGCTGCGATGATCGGGATCCGGACCCCTGACCCGGAGCCGACCAAACAGGTACGGCTCGTCCGTGCCAGCGGACACGCCGGCGGCGTCGTGGAACACGTCACTGATCTCCACGCCGCGACCGAGCAGCTCGGCGAGGGCGGCCGCGATATCGGAGACGACCAGGTACAGACCCTGGGCGGAGCCGGGCGCCGCGGCGGTGACGTTCTTGCCGAAAATGATCGAGCATCCGGAGCCAGGCGGCGTAAATTGAATCACGCGGTCGTCTTTACCGCTGACGAAATCGGCGTCGAGCCGCCACCCAAGCCTCCCGTAGAACTCCTCCGCGCGGTCGACATCCGAGACAGGGATGACGACGATCTCGAACTTCATGTCTACTTTCGCGACGCCGGTCGGGTCGTTACCGTAGATTTCAGTCTGCGCATTTGCCATGTTCTTTCCTCCGCTGTGTTTTAACAGTGAATTAAGATCGGTCATGCCTACGCCATCTGGGCCCGATGATGAAGGCATGCTCCTGCCCGTTGTCAGTCGTCGCGGATCGCCCTACCACCTGCCCTGCGTCGTTGATCCCGTAAGCCTCGCTACGGTTCCCACCGAGTGTGCCGAGGTCGGACATGCCAGCAGTGAACGTTTATCAGATCCTCCGCCAAAGATCACGACAAGGGTGATCAGCGTGTTTTCTATTTTCCAGTATAGTTATGAATCTGCTGATCACACTTGCGGCGGTGCCAAAAAGCCGAAATTTGCAACTACATGAAAGGAAATGGTTGACTTCATGGAAGCGCTAACCCAGCAAACCCTGGAACATGGGTAGGCTGGGTTAGGAAATATTAGGCTGGGCAGCCGTAGAAACAACGTCAACTAGGGTACCAGCGGCTTTCGCCGCTGGTTTTGGCGCTGTGGAGGCTAAAGAAGAGCAGTCAATTCCGCGTGGAACGCCAATGTGCGTAGCAAGGTAATGCTAATTTCAGCGAAATTTCCGCAATAGGCTCCCCTCTTTGAAGAGGTAGAGTATCAGATCGACGCGGTCAGATGAGCTTGCGGCGGTTCGCGGCGAGGCCGACGAGACCGGCGAGCAACAGCCAGCCCGTCGCGGGGAGCGGCACGGGGACCGCCAAGGAACTGGGGTCGGTGTCGCCATACGTGGCCCAGGAAGGCGAATTGATATTGTAGCTGACTCGGCCGTAGGTGAAGTCCAGCGCCAGGAAGAGATCGCCTGCGAATTCCTTAGCAAGGTTCAGCGTGAAGCTTGAAGTGCCGCGATTCGACGCGTTGGCGGCGTTCCACGGGTTGTAGGTAACGTCAAAATAGCCGGCGAGAAGATCCTGGCTGCCACGAACCTTTCCATCGCCCTGATCGACATAGTAGGAGCCGGAAAACGGCGCATAGCTGTAGTAGATGGCGCCGCCGCCGTTTTCATAGGCGCCAGGGCTATAGGGTCCGGTCAGTGAGAAATCAAAAACGATGGATGTTGCGCCCGGCACCAGGCCGGAGAACTTGAAGATGTCGAGTCGATCGCCGCCCATCCACTCGGGTGCGCCCGTGCCCGTAACGCCGGTCGTGCCGCTGGCAACGACGGTCGGCGAAACCCATTTATTGGAGAAATTGCCGCCAGCCTCGTGCAGGATAGGGATAGCTTCTGCGGCGGGGGCCGTGATAGAGGTGGCACAAACCAGCACCGCAACGTAGAGTTTCCGAACTGACATCGCTGCAACGGAAGTTAAAAAGCTTTGTTTCTTCATGTGTCCCTCTTGGTTTTTATACTATTACTACTAAAACCCAAACAGCACTAATCACCCCTATATCTTACTCATTTTGATAGCTCAGCCTATTGGACTAAGGTACACCAGAGAGAAGAGGTGTTACGTTTGTCCCGGCATCCGAACTTGCATTTCCTCAACTTGTGCCGAAAATTTCCAGGGAGGAATGGGCAGCATTACGCCGCATCCCAAACCCCCACCTGCTACGATTAGCGGCTTCTTCCACCTTACAGGTACGGGGCCGTGTGCTATTGAATCCCTAGTAGCTTGTAATGGAACGGCGACCCTGTCCTAACCTGCTCCTGATTGGCGTCCTGCCCCTACACCGTCTTTGCTCCTCGCTGGCGCTATTGCGGAGAAGTTGTCGCTGGGCACATGGTTGGAACGTGCACCGCGGAAAGGAAGACCGGTCTCAGGGTCGCAGACGGCCAAGGGAGGATTGGATATCCAGAGGGATACGCATCCAGCAATAATCACGGAAGCGGAGGCAGAGGCAATTCTCGCAAAGCGAGATAGCAAGAAAGCTGAGCGAGCGAGCCGAGTCCGCGTGCCCGATTCGCCGGTTGGCACGCTTGGCAGTGAGCATTGCGGCTAGCGCCGCTTTCTCGCGTTCGGCTACGGCGATTGAAATTGACTCGACACCCTTACGCACCCCCTCGATGTCCGTAGCCCAGCGGTCATTTGCCGCACTCAGGATCGAATTACGCGCGTCGACGTCCTTTTTCTGGGACCGGACCAGCGCGATCTCCGCGCCGTCCTTCCAGTCTTTAACTATCTAGCGGCCACCGAAACCAATAACTAATAGTGCACCCGCCAAAAATAACTGCAAACATTTATAGGCTTTCTATAATTATTCGATATAAATACGCAAGAAAGGTATGCCAATGCCCCGCTTTGCTATATACGTCCGGACCGAGGACGGCACAATCTGGCGACATCATGAAATCGCACATCAGTTGCCCGGCTTCCTGGACCATCCTTACGTCCATGAAGAAGCGCTTGTCGGATGGCCCGAAGCCAAAGTCTTATGGGCGGAAGAAACAGGTCCAACAATGGGTTTGGCGCCGGTAGATTGATAGTCAAGCATCCGCGTCAGCGGGTACCGGAATCGAACACTTTTCCCTCTGAAGTAAATATGAGAAGCTTCAAAGGTTTCACAAACTGTGCGTCTACTGCGCGCCGAAAGGGTCATGCTTAGCTACGTTCTATATTCGCGAACCGCTGAAGGACAAATCGAGCGATTACCTGCTATGGTTTATAAATGCCCCCACTGCGCAGCCGATGCACCTGATCCGTTTTCATGCCCCGATAACGACATAAACCGATATGTGCACGAAGAAGAACTCGTCGGTTGGCCAGAGCCAAAAGTTTTTTGGGAAAAAAAGATCGGTCTCAGCGTAGGCATCGCGCCACGTTACCAGCAATCCACAGCCTAACTAAGGCTGAGCTTATTTCTGGCTCCATCCTCCCTAAACATCCATAAAAAAAACCCGCTCGGCGGCGGGTTAATTCTAAGCCGGCTATTCCAATGTCACGCATAACCGTGTCTATTCACGGTAAACGCAGCATCAAAGCCAAGCGAACTGACTCGGAAGTGCTGGCTCATGTCTGTGCCAATCTGCAATCCGAGGCATTTATCAAGTCTGTGACTGCGAGCGCAAGGAAATCAGCAAGGCTAACTGATGATGATGCAGAAGGGGAAACACTACGATCGGAACTAAAACGCCTTGACGCAAAGATCAGTCGCTTATCGGATGTGCTATCGGAAACTACTGCCGCCGAAACTCTTATCAATAAAATTGAAGAATTCGCAAATCAGCGTGATACGCTTAACAATTAGCTTGCCGCTCTGGAAATAGCGCGAAGGCAGTCTAAGGCTATGAGCCAGATTAGGGAATCGGACGTGAAGGACATGCTTGCGGAGATTGCCGACAATTTGTCGGAGCTTGAGCGTGATGCGTTGAAGGATCTTCTGCGCGGTCTTATCGAGCGGATCACGCTCGACCTTTCCGAGTTAGCCTATTGTATTCATTACAAAATTAAGCTTCTAACAGAGGAATTAGTGGCGTCCCCAAGGGGATTCGAACCCCTGTACTCACCGTGAAAGGGTGATGTCCTAGGCCACTAGACGATGGGGACTGAGGGACTTTTGACCGTCTTCAGTCTGTTACTTGCCAGATTGCTGGTGGAGGTAAGCGGGATCGAACCGCTGACCTCTTGCATGCCATGCAAGCGCTCTCCCAGCTGAGCTATACCCCCGGCAAAATGAACGCGAATTATACTGAGCCGTCCTGTTGCAGTCAATGTAAAGCAGCACGACGGCATTAACGCCCTACTCGCGTTCGTTGGGAAAGTTTTCCAGCTGCTCATCCATGCGCTTGAGCGTTTCCTCCCTGCCGAGCAGCTCCAGCACCGCATTGATCGAGGGCGTCTGCGTCTCGCCCGTCACCATCACCCGCAGTGGCATGGCGACCTTAGGCAGTTTCATGCCGTGCGCCGTGGCGCAGCTCTTGATGGCGTCATGTATGGCGTGGCTTTCCCATTCGACAACCGCGAGCTTCTGCCGCAGGTTGGAAATGCCCGGCTTCGCCTCGGCAGTGAAATGCTGCGCCTTAAGTTCGGGCGAAGGGTCCAGCGAACGGTAGAAATATACCGCCGCGTCGGCCAGCTCAGCCACGGTGGTGACACGCTCTTTGAGCAGATTCGCCACGCTCGCCAAATTCGGCAGCCCCGGCGCAGCGGCAGGGTCGCAACCATCCGCCTCGAGAAAAGGCCGCACCAGCGCTGCCAACCGCCCATCGTCGGCACCTTTAAGATAATGCTGGTTGAGCCATCGCAGTTTCTCGGGATTGAACTTCGCAGGCGAACGGTTGATGGCTGAAAGGTCGAACCACTCGACCAGCTGTTCCCGGCTGAAAATTTCCTCGTCTCCATGCGACCAGCCCAGCCGCGCCAGATAATTGACCAGCGCCTCGGGCAGGTAGCCATCCTCGCGGTATTGCATCACGGAAACAGCCCCATGCCGCTTGGACAGCCGCTCACCATCCGCGCCCAGAATCATCGGCACATGCGCATACTGCGGCAATGACGCGCCTAGTGCTTTAAGAATATTGATCTGGCGCGGAGTGTTGTTGACATGATCGTCGCCCCGGATCACGTGAGTAATATTCATGTCCAGATCGTCGATCACCACGCCGAAGTTGTAAGTCGGCACGCCATCGCCGCGCAGCAGCACCAGATCGTCCAGTTCGCCGTTGGCAACGGCAATCTGGCCCTTGACCAGATCATTGAAGACAACGACGCCGTCCTGTGGATTTTTCAGGCGCACCACCGGCTTAACACCGGGCGGCGGCGTCTGTGTCGAATCACGCCAGCGCCCATCGTACCGGGGCTTCAGCCCGGCCGAGCGCTGCTGCTCGCGCATGGCATCCAGCTCTTCCTTTGTGCAATAGCAGTAATACGCCTTGCCGGAGCGAAGGAGCTGCTCAGCCACCTCATGGTAGCGCGCCAGCCTCTGCATCTGATAAAACGGCCCCTCGTCGTAATCCAGCCCCAGCCATGCCATCCCGTCCAGTATTGCCTGGGTTGATTCCGCCGTCGAGCGTTCAAGATCCGTATCTTCTATTCGCAAAACGAATTTGCCGCCGTGCCTGCGGGCATAAGCCCACGAAAACAGAGCGGTTCGGGCGCCGCCAATGTGGAGGTAGCCGGTTGGGCTGGGAGCGAAGCGGGTACGGATCATGGAAGTGGGTGTGGAGAGAATAGGCTTACGGTTGGGTAAGATTTGAATCTACAGAACGCGCTATTTTACGCGACCCGGCCGTATCATGCCGGGTCATTCGCATCATTTGGAAGTGAGAACACGATTGAAACCATCGCGTAACCCGGGAGACCCGGGGGGTTTTCTTAATAACTGCCCAAGCGCGTGGGCCCTACGTACTTGCTCCTGCTCACCACCCTGCCGTTCCCCGCCCTTATTATCCCGTTTCCTTTCCAGCAATTGTTACCGGGTGCATACTATTCCATCTTCCCGACTACGCGTCTTTCGTGGACAATTGACAGCAGGAGACAGCCATGCAGCTATTGTTAATTCTCGGCATTGCCCTCGCCATTGCCGCCGTGGCGTTCGCTCTGCAGAACAATTCAACGGCAACAGTAACGTTAGGCCTTTGGAGCTTCGACAGCTCACTGGCCATGGTGCTGCTAATTGCGACAGGCATAGGTGCGGTTATCGCGGTGCTGCTCTCCTGGCCCAGCATGGTAAAGAGCATGTGGACAAGTGCGCGCCTGCGACGCCATATCAGCAGACTGGAGGCGGAGAAAGACACGCTGGAACGGCGCGTCGCGCAACTGGAAGCGGAACTGACGAGGATCAGCCCTGAGCCAATCCCGGAAGAGCCCCCGCGTTACCTGGGGCTGAAGTCACTACTTGTCGGCAGGGATGCCGAAAAGCCGAACGAATAACAAGGGTCAGCGAAAGTGATATTGCGAACAGCCCACGCGTTGACCGTAATCCGCCATTTATGATCTAATTGCGCCTCCTCAGCGGTTATCAATTAATTACGATAACTAACGCAACGGGGCGGTTAACTCAGCGGTAGAGTGCCACCTTCACACGGTGGAAGCCACTGGTTCGATCCCAGTACCGCCCACCAACAGATAGTCCGAAGAAAACCAAAGAAGGCCACTAAACGTTATACCGTGCCGTTTTTGGCTGGCGCTCCAACCACCACAGTTGCTCTGAACTAAAATCAGGGGTGCAATGCAATTATATTGTTCATGCCTGACGCGACCTTCAGCACGCCAGCCACGCGGGAACTCGTTCACAACCAACTTCTGTCAGTGAAAAAAGAAAAAGCTGTAGCACTAGAACGTTTAAATAAAAAACTGCTGCTGGCCATAAGGGAACAGCAGGCGACAACGCTCGAACTTTCAAATGCGAAACTTCGCACAGAGAGGATTTTGGAAAGTATTACCGAGGCTTTTTACACAGTGGATCGGGAATGGCGCTTCACCTATGTGAATAAGGAAGCGGAAAATCTGTTACGGCGCCCCCGTGGCGATCTTCTGGGGAAAGTGCTCTGGAAGGAATTTAAGGAGGCGATAGGAACAATCTTTGATCGTGAATACCATCGGGCGCTCGCGGAAAACACCACAGTGAAATTTGAAACCTTCTACGCGCCTCTGGAGGGCTGGTTCGAGGTGCACGCCTATCCGTCAGAAGAAGGCCTGGCAGTTTATTTCAACGACATTAGCGAGCGCAAGCAGTCTGAACATGCCCGCCAGGAAGCCGGTGCTCGCATCCACCAGCAGGCTTCCTTGCTCGACAAGGCAACCGACGCGATTATTGTGCATGGCATCGATCATCGCATTCAGTTTTGGAACGAGGGTGCTGAGCGGCTCTATGGATGGACTTCCGAAGAGGTATCGGGCAAATCGATAGAGATGTTGTATGAGGACATCCTGGCCTTCAAGGAAGCAACCAGCCTATTGTTGAACTCTGGGGAATGGAGAGGCGAGATCGCGCAGCGGCGCAAGGACGGAGGCATATTGTTTGTTGAAGCACATTGGACGTTGGTCAGAAATGAGGAGGGACAGCCACAGTCGGTCTTTGCAATCAACACAGATATTACGCAACGCAAGAGCGCTGAGAACAAAATCCAATACTTGGCATTCTACGATTCGTTGACGGGGTTGCCCAACAGGCAACTCTTGCTGGACCGGTTGCGGCAGGCACTCGCAGCAAGGGCCCGTAACCACCGCACGGGTGCGTTACTGTTCATCGACCTCGATAATTTTAAATTGCTCAATGATACGTTCGGCCATGATTCCGGTGACCTGTTGCTTCGGCAGCTTGCTCCCCGCCTGATCTCCTGTGTGCGCGAAGGGGACACTGTCGCCCGCTTGGGGGGCGACGAGTTTGTAATAATACTGGTAACAGACTTAGCGAAGATTATGACGCAGCCGTTGCTCAGGTAAAAGTCATCTGCGAAAGGATTCACTGTACGTTCAATCAACCATTCAGTCTAGGTGCCCATAAACACCACACCACCGCGAGCATAGGGGTCGCAGTATTTAACGATCAGTCACACACAACAGACGAGTTGCTCAAGCAAGCGGATCTGGCGATGTATCAGGCAAAAGCATCAGGCCGCAATGCAATGTGTTTTTTCGATCCGGATATGCAAGCGGCAATGAATGCCCGCGCTGCTCTGGAGTCGGATTTGCACAAAAGCTGGGAGAGAAACGAGTTTGTTCTTCACTACCAGCCGCAGGTAGATGATTGCGGGATCACGGGTGCCGAAGCGCTGATACGGTGGCAGCACCCTCGACGCGGCCTTTTGCCTCCACACGAATTCATTCCTCAAACGGAGGAAACCCGCCTCATTCTTCCTTTGGGTGCCTGGGTGCTGGAAACCGCGTGTACCCAGCTTGCAATCTGGTCGGAGCGACCGGAGGCAGCTGGGCTTAATCTGGCGGTGAATATAAGCCCTCGCCAGTTCTGTCAGCCAGACTTTGTCGAGCAGGTAGTTTCGACGCTCGATCGAACCGGCGCCGATCCGCAAAGACTCAAGCTTGAGCTTACGGAAAGCATACTGGTCCACAACATGGACGACACCATTGAGAAGATGGCTGCACTCAAGGCCAAGGGTGTGGGCTTCGCCCTGGATGACTTTGGTGTCGGTTATTCCTCGCTCTACTATCTGAAACGCCTGCCGATGGATTGGGTAAAAATCGATCAGTCATTTGTAAGGGACGTGCTCACTGATAATAACGACGCAACAATTGTCCGCGCCATTCTGCTCTTGGCAAAAAGCATGGGGTTGGCGGTAATCGCCGAGGGGGTGGAAACCGTAGCACAAAAGGACTTTCTCGCTATGCATGGATGCACTGCTTATCAGGGCTACCTGTTCAGCCCACCTCTTCCATTAGATCAATTTGAGGAGTTTGTGGTGAAAGAGAAGAATGCGCAATATTAAGCGCTGGAGTAGCAAAAGGAATTTCATGCCGTCACGGCACGATTAGCATCGGCGAGGAAATCAGGTCATCAAGCCGTTTGAGGATTATATGGGGTTGTTTCAGGAAATCTGTGCAGTGGCAAACAACGGGCGAAGCAGGGAACGGGGCCATTTTTTTCATTATAATTTGCAGCTTTACCCTTGCCGTCTGTGATGCCCATGACCTCTCCACTGGGCTGATAAATGCGACACTACCGTTCAAATTGCGATCCCATTAAAAACTACAGGTTTCACCATCCTCAGGCATTAATACTCGTTGCGTCATATTCTTTTCACTGAGGAACTCTCGCAGTTCTTTTCTCGACAGCATGGCGTGATTCACGGATTCCATGTGACTGGCAATAATGGTTGCCCTGGGAGCTGCTTTATAAACCTCATAAACATCCTTTTTGTCCATGATAATCGGGTCGTAGTCCAGTACCTGACCGTCTCCGCTGTTCAGGATAATGACGTCAGGATCATATTTCTTCAGATTTTCTTCGACTCCCTCATACCGGACCGTATCCCCTGCGATCCGTATCCCCTGCGATATAGAACGTCTTTTCATCGGGATGCTTAAATACAACACCCGAGACGTGCCCCAATAGATCCCCAGGTCTTCAAGAGTTTTTCCTCTGCCATGCTTGCCCGGGGGTTTGATGAGAGTGATACCATCAAAAACAGTATTCTCCGCCAGAACTCGAATATTGCTGAATCCTTGCGCCTTGATCTCCCCCGCATCTTTCTCGTTTTGCGCAAAAATCAGCACATCCTTGGGCGCCAGATTTATCGCTGCCTCGTCCCAGTGATCCGGATGAATATGGGTGACAATTACTGCATCAACATCAAGGACCTCGTTTATGGAAACAGGCAAATCGACCAAAGGAGTACACCAACGGCTGGAGATAGCTTAGCTCCAATTCTGCTGCCGGTGTGTTTCACTAAAAGGAGCGCATAGGCAAACTCATTTCCCCGATATGTCATCCTGAAGTACATCGTGACCTGACAAACATATCTGACACTTTTCGCCCTTCCCACCTTATGTCCGCCCATTTGGGCCCGGTCATGAACGCGTGCACCGCGCCTTCGGAAATGGAGGAACCTTTCACCATCTGACGGCATTGTTGATGCCATAAGCAAAGCTGTAGGCTCCGCCTAAAAGCGCCAAAGTCTCTCATGCCCATCCCATCAGGACCGGTGATAAAAGCATGTTCAGTGTCCGCATCCGTGAGAGATCGTCCCGCCACCTGCCCCGCTTGGTTGATACCCGCTGCTTCGCTCCAATAGGCCGCCTGAGATCGAGATATTCATACTCATCGACAGGTGCATCGGGCAGACCCCATCCGCTTGTGACAATGCCCCTCGTGGCGCTAGGGGTGTCCTTCCCCGCCCGAGGCACTGTACACTTGTCCGGTTGCGTAGCTCGATTCCTGCGACGCAAGAAAGACATACAGGGGACCCAGTTCCGCTGGTTGGCCGGGCCGGCCGAGCGGAACTTCCTTGCCGAACCTGCTGAGGTCTGCCCATCCTGTCGTTTGCATCGGTGTCCAGAAAGGTCCCGGCGCCACCGCATTGACCCGTATGCCCTGCTTGGCCACCTGCTTCGCCAGCGATTTTGTGAAAGCAACGCTGCACGCCTTCGTCTGCGCGTAATCGATAAACGCGTCGGATGGAGTGTAAGCCTCGATTGAACTCGTATTGATAATCGCGGCGCCGGGCTTCAAGTGCGGGATGGCCGCCCTGGTGATCCAGAACATCGCATAGACGTTGCATTTGAATATCGAGTCGAACTGCTCGGTCGTGAGATCGACGATGGAGGGCTGCGCGGCCTGCATGGCCGCATTGTTGACAAGGATGTCCAGTCCGTCCAGATCCCGGACGGCTTGGGCAACGAGCCTCGAGCAAAAATCCTCGTCCCGGATGTCGCCGGGGATCGCGACTGCCTTACGCCCTTCCGCCCGGATCAGTTCCACAACCTCCCGAGCGTCGGGCTCCTCAACAGGGAGATAGTTGATCGCGACATCGGCGCCCTCACGCGCAAAGGCGATGACGGCGGCACGGCCAATGCCGGAATCGCCGCCGGTCACGAGTGCCTTTCTACCCACCAGCCGGCTCGAGCCCTTGTAGCTTGTTTCGCCGTGATCAGGCCGCGGTGTCATCTTGCCCACAAGGCCGGGCGGCTCCTGCTTCTGCTGGGGGAAGGGGGGAGCTGGATACTGCGTCCTCGGATCCTGTTTAAGGAACTGGCTGGCCCCTTGCCGCGAACCGGCGGCGCCGCTTTCCTGGCGCCCTTGCTGCCCAAAGGCGGGGGGGATGAATGCCGTGGCAAGGCCGGCAGTCACTCCGCCAACAAACTGGCGTCGTGAGGCAATGGCGTCGTCTTCTGGTTTCATACCTGTTCTCCTAAGAATATTGGTAAAAGTGAGCCCTCCCGATCGCGATCCGGGCAACACGGAAATCGGGCCGGAAGCGCAGCTTGAAAGCGTGTCGCCGCGAACTGATGTGCAAGCAGGACGACGAAAACAAGCAATAATTGTCCCGATGGGGGATACATGATTTTCCTTTTCGTTTATCTCATCCGTGCGTTAAAGTACATTAGAGGCAAGCGTGTAATGGTGTAATAGGGACGGGCCGCGGTTTCGTGGCATGTATGGGCAATGTCGGAAGATTACAGTCAGCGGGCGGAAACTCACCCCGACCCTCGGCATCGTTCGCACATCGGCGTGCTTACAAACCACGTTTCCCTGAATAGTTTCTTGGATATAATCCCGAGTGTCGCGCTTCACGAAGCCGGCCAGACGTTTTGTTCGCTTATTGTCAGCCGCTATTAGCGGCTATACCGTCCGCCTACATTCTCTCCATAACGAAGAGTGAAAACCTTGAAAGTCTCTCTGTATTTCCTGTTCATGCTTGGCGGCCTGCTCGCCTTTGCCTTCCATGCTGGCGCGGCGTCAAACGACCCGGCAACGATCGAATTCAAACGGGGAGATAAGCTGGTGAAGGCCCTTTCCCTGGAGGCCATGCGCGGCATCGTGCCAGCGGTTTCACTAAAGATTTTTGAACCGCACGAAAACAGGGAACGGATCTATCAGGCACTTCCAGCCCGGCCTGTGCTGGATCACGTCTTCGGCAAGGAGTGGGAGCAGGCGCGGGAGATTGTCTTCACTTCCATCGACGGGTTCCAGCCAAGCATCCCGGTGGAGAAATTCCTCGCCCATTCCGCCTACTTCGCCTTTGCGAGCCCGGACAATGCCCCCTTTACCACGACGAACCCGGTGCAGAACAACGAAGTGGTACAACTCGGGCCGCTCTACCTGGTGTGGGATAACCTGAATTCGAAGGACCTTCTGGCGTCCGGCGATTCCGATTTCCCTTACCAGGTGATGCGCATCACGCTCAGACCGGACGCGCCATTCCCGAATATTTTGCCCCCGGCCAATGCCTCGGAGGAGGTGAAACGCGGGTACACGCACTTTCGGCAATACTGCGTCTCCTGCCACACCATCAATGGCGAAGGCGGAGGCAAGGCGCCGGAACTCAACTATCCGACCAGCGTTGTGGAGTACATCAAGCCGGAATATCTGCGGCGCTGGATCTTGAGCCCGCAAAGCATCCGCTACAACGCACGGATGCCAGGTCTTCCGCGAGGCATCGCCAACGCGGAACAGGTTACGGAAGAACTGATCACTTACCTGAAAGTGATGAGTATCATGAAACGCGAGCCGGCGCAGCCCTAGTCCCCGGGGCGGCGTCCTAAAACCGCGCCGAGCTTGCATCCACTGCAAGCTTGAACAGCATTTGTTCTACCCCAGAATAAGACGCCGTAGCGCAACGGCATTATTGTGCAGCTCATCGTGGGCGGAATAAACCAGCGTAATGGAATCCTCGCGCGCCAACACCCGCAGTTGCTTCAATTGGTCGGGGTGCTGGCTCACCTCTGCCGCATAGCGCTCACAAAACTCTTCCCAACGGCCGGGGTCATGGCCGAACCACTTTCGTAAAGCTGCGCTGGGCGCAAGATCTTTTGCCCATTGCTCGATCGCTGCCTCGGTCTTTTTGACTCCACGTGGCCAGAGCCTGTCCACCAGTATCCGCGTGCCGTCCGCGGCCTCCGGCGGATCATAAGCCCGTTTCAGTTTGACGTTGGCGGCGTTAATTCTGCTCATCGCCATGCTTCTCCCACTGTACGCTTCGTACGATTTGTCTCTTCACAACCATATCGCTCCGATATCCCTCCGACAGCTTCTCAAGCCCTAGAGCAAAACCCGCTGCGTGAGTTCGCAAATAGGAGCAAAACAAAGCAGCCGCAACTCAATGAACATTTCCTCCAAGGATTTACTGTCCAGCCTGTTCCATGTGTGCCTTGGCGTACGGAACTCAACCGCATGTAGAGCTAAAGTGAGTGCGTAGAGTCACTTTTTATAAACTTAGCCGGTTAAATTTCTAACGGAGAATGCCATGAACAACGTAATCTATCTGGTCGGCTTGATTGTTATTGTCCTCGCCATCCTTAAATTTGCAGGCATCATCTGAGGAGCCGCTGCAAGCTGGTCGCCTCGCGGCAGCCCAGATCAGCAAACCTGGTTCACGAAAGACGATGAAGTTGTTTCGCATTCCACATCCCACGGCGGATATGACGAGGTATGCATCGGTCAATAGTCAACTGGAGCGGCCTGTGATCGAGCAACCCTGTCACCGCACTGTCTCTTTTGCGATCTCCCTGAGCTGTTCCAGTATCGCGTTCTTCTGTTCACCTAATTCAGAATAGCGCGCATACAGGCGGTCGAGTTCGCGTGCGTGTTGCTGGATGCGATCCTTCCGTTCGCGCTGCACCCGTACACTTTCGTCATAACTTATTGGGGGCATGTCCTTTACACCCCCCATGTCCTGCATAACGAGCGGGTTTATATTCTGTACTTCACTCCGACGCATCTCCTGCAGCATCTGAAATTGCTGGTATACCGACTGCTGTTCCTGGTTCACCAGGTTCAGCGCCATCTCCAGCTGTGCGATGCGCGGATCCACTTTGCGTTCAATGTTCGGCGCGGTCTGCGCGGTGGCGACGCCTGCCAGGCACCAGCTGAGCAGAAATATAGCGAATATCGTCGGTTTCATAACTCGTCCCTCACCTTAACTTTTCATCGTGGCCAGGACGTATCATCACATACCGCGCGAAACAGATAAACACCCTGCGAAGTTACGCTCTTGCCTACCGTGCTGAAATTGAGACACACATTCCATTTTGAACCAAAATTGCGGCGTAAGACTCGAATTGGCGTATTCCAGCTACACCCTGCAAGCTACCAGCTACAAGCGGCCCTAGGCGAACAGCCAGCAACCGCCGTAAGATTCAGCCCAATCTCGCACCTGCAAGATACATATCATGTCGATATCCGATCCACGCGATTCAGACGAGCCATACCGCGACGCTGAACCGCCATTCATGCAAGCCCCACTGAAAGCAAAAAAGGGACGCGGCGCGGTATCGAACTTGCAAGGGCGTTACGAGACTCTGATACGCGAGGATATCGACGATGGCTGGACCGGCGAAAGCCTCGGCGATTGCGAGCGAAGCGCAGCAGTCGGCGCTCAGGCCGGCGCCCAGCCCGCCGCAGAAATGGACCAGGTACCCGGACCGGACGGGGCAGCGGCGTGGAAGACGCAAATCATCGAGGAGCAGGCCAAGAGCATCCTCAGCCGCAACAAGTCCCCTGATGTTCCGTTCAGCATTTCGCTCAATCCTTATCGCGGCTGCGAGCATGGCTGCATTTACTGTTTCGCGCGCCCCACCCACAGTTATCTCGGGCTCTCCCCGGGGCTGGATTTCGAGAGCAAAATTTTCGCCAAGATAAATGCTCCGGACTTGCTGAGGCAGGAATTGTCGAGAGCCTCCCATGTACCGGAGCCCATCGCGCTCGGCGTCAATACCGATGCATATCAACCGTGCGAACGCGAGTTGCGGCTGACCCGCCGGGTGCTGGAGGTGCTGCGCGAGTGCCAGCACCCGGTGGCGCTGATCACGAAATCTTCCCTTATCGAGCGCGACATCGACTTACTGGCGGAAATGGCATCGCGACGGCTCGCGATGACAGCGGTGACTTTGACCACCCTCGACGCGGAGGTGGCGCGCACTCTGGAACCCCGCGCGACCGCGCCCATGCGCCGCCTGCGCACGATCCGCACCTTGACCGACGCGGGCATTCCGGTTGGGGTCAGCATCGCGCCAGTCATCCCCTTCGTGACAGAGCCTGACCTCGAACGCATATTGGTGGCGGCAGCGGAAGCCGGCGCCATTAATGCGGGCTACGTCACGCTGCGCCTGCCTTGGGAAGTCAGTCCGCTATTCCGGCAATGGCTTGAAGCCCATTTTCCGGATAGGGCGGCGCGGGTGATGAACCGGGTGCGCGACATCCACGGGGGCAAGGACTATGACTCAAGCTTCGGCAAGCGCATGCACGGCCAAGGAATCTGGGCGGACCTGATCCGGCAGCGCTTCGAGAAAACCGTGGCGCGTCTCGGCTTGGGTATACGTTCTGGCCGTTTTAAAGGACTGGATACCTCCCTTTTCCAGCGACCTTCAATCACCCCAGCGCTTGAACGGAACACGGGCGAGGGCGCGGGAAAGAAAAAATCGGGCAAGGCGCGAGACGCCGGGGGGCAGTTCGAGCTGTTTTAATCGAACTGTCCAGCGGTTGCCGTAAAAACAGGTACGACTGCGTTACTTGAGGTGATGCGTATCCCCGACGGATGGGTTATCACGGCTTGTCCTGTCAGCCCGCAGCACTTTCGGGGAAGCTAGGGTTCCCCTCGTCGCCTTCCCCGCGCTACGCGGAACCCAGGTTCAGGGTTAGAGGAATTGGCAGGCCAAGCAACTACGCGAACTTCAACTCCACTTTAACCAAGCCCGCGGCAACGTCCTTGGCAACTTCCTCGGCGGCGTCGGCAGCTTCGGATTCCAGCCGCCTCCACAAGCACTTTCCCTTGCTTTCTTTTTCAATCATCTCCAGTTGCCGGGTGTGAGCCTCGAGTTCGTCCGGTGTCGGCGGCAGCACGATCAAGTGCAACTCATGCAGATTCGCGGCAAGGTCGAGCGTGGGCTCAGCCTCCAGTTCCATTAGCAGGCTTTCCTGTCCGCGCGTCATGCCGAGGTAGACCTCCGCCAGCAACTCGGCATCCAGCAGCGCGCCGTGTAAGGCACGCCGTGAATTATCCACCTCATACCGTTCACAGAGCGCATCCAGGTTGTTCCTCTTCCCCGGATACAGCTCTTTCGCGATTTTCAGCGTGTCCGTCACTGAATGGCAGCATTCGCACAGCTGAGGCAACGCCGCGAGGCCCAGTTCATGGTCAAGGAAGGCGACGTCGAAGGGCGCGTTGTGCATGATCAGCTCAGCACCATCGAGAAACTCGATCAGCTCGTGCACAATATCGCCAAACTTGTGCTTGTCCTGAAGAAATTCCGTGGTTAATCCATGGACCTGCAGTGCACCCTCCTCGATCTCCCGCTCGGGATTCAGATAATAATGAAAGCGGCGGCCCGTCAGCCTGCGGCTCTTCATCTCCACTGCGGCGATTTCGATAATACGATGACCGAGCTTGGGTTCAAGGCCGGTTGTTTCCGTGTCGATAAAAATCTGGCGCATCTTATTGGTTTCCTCTTTCCTGCTGTCCCGCGTTCGGCGGGTCCGCCTCTTCGATCCTTGACGTCTTGTTCGTCGTCTTACCCGCCAAATTCTCCGCAACAAATCGGTCCGGGGTTGGGGAGGCGGTGAGAGCTGCGTTCTCAAGCACCGACTGAACGCCCTGATTAGCCAGTCTGTCGGCCTGTTCGTTGCCGTCGTGGCCGGAATGACCGCGCACCCAAAGCCATTCTATTTTGTGCCGTTGTGTCAGGCGATCCAGTTCTTTCCACAGGTCGTCGTTTTTGACCGGTTTTTTGTCCGCTGTGCGCCAATCGCGCTTTTTCCACGAATGGATCCATTCGCTGATGCCCTTCTGGACATACGTGGAGTCGGTGTGGACCCGAACCTCGCAGGGCTTTGTTAGCGCTTCCAGCGCGCGAATGACCGCGAGCAGCTCCATGCGGTTGTTGGTCGTCAGTTTTTCGCCGCCGCATAACTCGCGCGTACGTCCGTTATATCGCAGCAGCGCGCCCCAGCCGCCCACTCCCGGGTTCCCTTTGCAGGCCCCGTCGGTAAATATGTCCACTACTGCCGTGCGCGGCGCTTTCACTCCTTGACGCGCGCCTCAGTCTTGCTGCGCGCAGCCCTGCGGGGTTCTTTCCCCGTCGCGTTGCCCGTGAGCTTTTGCGCGACCGGCGCCATCGCCCTTCTTCGTGCGCGAACTTCCTTCCACTCGGGCTTGATAACGCGCATGCCGTGCACGCGCTTGACCGCCGTCAGAAAATATACGCCGCCGGAAGACTGCCACCACCGATCGCCGACCCCTTCCATGAATCCGAATCGCTTCAGCCACTTCTCCTGGCTGAATGGGGGCACGTAGCAGCATAAGCGGTCTTCGGTAATCTCAAAATCCAGCAATGTCAGCCAATCCTTGAGCCTCGGCCGCGCGATGAAATTGCCTCGCCAGGGATAGTCATCGTTCATTGAACCGAAAAGCCCCCGTACGCCCCAAAGACTGCGGGGGTTGAAGCCGCAAACGATTGCATGCCCTTCCGGCACCAACACCCGTTGCACCTCGCGCAGGATCTGGTGCGGATTGGCACTGAACTCGAGTATATGAGGCAACAGCACCAGATCGATGCTATTCGATTCGATCGGTAGAAAATCCGGAGCCGCACGCACTGCGCCTCCCTCTTCCGTCGATATGCCGAACTGGAGCGGCATGCGGTTGGCGCGCAGGAAATCGTACTGTGGAAAACCGATCTGCACGGCGTGGTAACCGAAAACATCGGCTACGGCCCTGTCAAAATGATTTTGTTCCCTCTCCAGCAAATACTGGCCCAAACAGGTTCCAAACCATTCCAGTTTGTTATTCGTTGGCATATAGTAATGGTGCAGGGATGACGGCAGTTTGGAAATCCATCCATACGCGGCTATATTCGCTCGATTCGCTCGCGTTGAATTTCGGGCAGCCGCGAATTGTCATTACATTTGACATCGTAATCAATATGCCGGGTTTGACTCTGTCCAATCCGATTTTGATCCGCTCACTCGCTAGTTACCCTTGATTATGGCCGTTCCCCACATCCTCCCGCTCCGCGCTTTCAAGGACAATTATATCTGGGTGATCCGGGACCATTCCGACGCTGCCGTGGTTGATCCCGGCGACGCCGCACCCGTGCTGGATTACCTGAGCCGCGAGAAGCTAAAGCTCATCGCGATTCTCAACACGCACCACCATAATGACCATGTGGGAGGCAATGCCGCGCTGCTGCAAGAGTTTAACGTGCCGGTCTACGGGCCCATCAGAGAGCCGATTTCAACACTCACCCATCGCCTCAGGGAATGCGACGAAAAAGAAAACGAAGAAGGCAACGTATACCTTCCGGAATTTTCTATTACCCTCAGTGTGCTGGATATTCCCGGCCATACCGCCGGGCATATCGCCTATTATGGCGCAAACCTGCTATTTTGTGGTGACACCCTGTTTGCCTGTGGCTGTGGACGATTATTTGAGGGCACGCCGCAACAAATGGTTCAGTCTTTGGAAAAACTCTCCGACCTGCCCAATGAAACACAGGTCTATTGCGGCCACGAATACACGCTCGACAACATTCGCTTTGCCCGCGTGGTGGAGCCTGGCAACCAGACCCTGATAAAACGCGAAAAAACCGTCGAAAACCTGCGGAAGCTTAATGCCCCTACCCTGCCCTCGACCATTGGGCTGGAAAAAGCCACCAACCCGTTCCTGCGCTGTAATCAGCCTGAAGTCATTCAGGCCGCGAGTCGACATGCCGGGAGGGCATTGACCGACCGCGTCGACGTATTCGCCGCTATCCGCGAATGGAAGGACAATTTTTAGTTGGACCGAATAAAACGAACAGGCGGTGAATGCTTGAGCGCTTGCATTGTCCCATGATTATGCTTTACTTCAGAAAGACCTCGGAGACGATACTGCACAGCTAGCGGATCAAACCGATTGTTACAGTTGTCGAAATACCGAAAGGGCAGTTGGCGGGCAGCTGGCGGCAGTTTGAACCGCGGCGCCCCGCTACCGATATTGCCCTCCCATCCGTGAATGAAGCGGCGTTGCCAAGGAGGAAAGACATGAATCCTTTTGAACCGTTATTACAACTCGGCCAGTCTATCTGGCTGGACTCGATCAGCCGCGATCTCATCAATAGCGGCGAATTGCAACGCATGGTGAATGAAGACAAGCTGCGCGGCGTAACCAGCAATCCCACGATTTTCGAGCAGGCGATGGCCCACGGCCAAAGCTATGACCACGCAATGCGCCAGCTGCTACGGTCGAATCGGCAACTAAGCGACAAGGATTTATTTGAAGCGCTTGCGTTCGAGGACATTCGCATGGCGGCGGATGTGCTGCGGCCGGTCTACGACGCGACGCAGGGCGGCGACGGCTATGTCAGCCTTGAAGTTTCGCCGCATCTCGCCAACGATATGGAAGCAACCGTGGCGGACGTGCACCGGCTATGGAATGCCGTGCAGCGCCCCAATCTGATGATCAAGATTCCCGCAACCCCGGCGGGCATTCCCGCGATTACCCAGTGCATCGCCGCGGGTATCAATATCAATGTGACCCTGATGTTTTCGCTGCAGAATTATGCCGATGTCTCGCAAGCCTACATTCGTGGGCTCGGCCACCGCGCCGATACGAAGCCGGATTCGGCTGCGCCGTGGCCGGCTTCGGTTGCATCGTTTTTTGTCAGCCGCGTGGATAGCGCGGTAGACCCGTTGCTGGATAAAATAGGCACTACCGAGGCGCTGAGCCTGAGGGGAAAGATCGCCATCGCCAACGCCAGGCTTGCTTATCAGCGCTTCCGGGAAACATTCTATGGCGAGCCTTTCGCCGGGCTGCGTGCTCAGGGTGCGCCTGTACAACGCCCGCTTTGGGGCAGCACCGGCACGAAAAATCCCGCTTATTCCGACGTGATGTACGTTGAACAACTGATCGGCCCAGACACCGTCAATACGCTTCCGCCGAAAACGATGGCAGCGTTTCGCGATCACGGCCGCGTGCGCCCAACGCTCCAGGAAGGGATCGAGCAGGCCGATGCGGATGTGGCGAAGCTGCGCGAACTGGGCATTGACCTGGACGCCGTTACCCGACAACTTCAGGAGGACGGCGTGGCCGCTTTTGCCGCCTCGTATGACAAGTTGCTGGCCGCGCTGAACGGCAAGCGCCAGAGTATCGCAGCTTGAACGGACAGCATCTGTCCATCACATTCACAGGGAGAAAACGATGGAGCTCGGAATGATCGGCCTGGGGCGCATGGGCGGCCCGATGGCACAACGGTTGATACGCGGAGGCCACCGCGTCGCCGGTTTCGCCCGCCACTCGGAGGCGGTAAAGCAGCTGGAGGAAATAAATGTCTTGCCGGCAACATCGTTTGAAGAGCTCGTCAGTTCGCTCAAACCTCCACGCATTATCTGGCTGATGATTCCCGCGGGCACGCCGGTGGACGAGAATATAGCCGCGTTGCTGCCACTGCTCGAACCCGACGATGTCATTATCGACGGCGGCAATTCGAACTACAAGGATACGCAACGCCGTGCGCAGATGCTTAAGTCTAGCCGCATCCATTATGTGGACACCGGTACCAGCGGCGGCATCTGGGGCCTGCAGAACGGCTATAGCATCATGGTGGGTGGCGATGAGCCGGTCGTTGCACGGCTGCGCCCGATCTTCGAAACCCTCGCTCCGGCCGCGGACAAAGGCTGGGGTCACGTTGGCCCGAGTGGCGCGGGCCACTTCACCAAGATGGTTCACAACGGCATCGAGTACGGCATGATGCAGGCTTATGGCGAAGGCTTCGCGATCATGCGCCATAAAACGGAATTCAATCTGGACCTGCACCAGGTGGCCGAAATCTGGCGTGACGGCAGCGTGGTGCAATCGTGGCTGCTCGACCTGACCGCGGCCGCGCTGGCGAAAAATCCCGATCTCGACGGCATCGCCCCCTATGTGTCGGATTCGGGCGAGGGCCGCTGGACCGTTGCCGAGGCGATCGACCTTAATGTCGCCGCACCGGTCATCACGCTGGCGCTGTTGCAAAGGTTGCAGTCGCGCGATCAGGAATCGTTCTCCAACAAGCTTCTATCCGCCCTGCGGAACCAGTTCGGCGGCCATGAGATGAAGAAGGAATAAGCTGGACATAACAGCAAAACGGGCGGCAGATCATTATATCGGTGTAGTTTGGTACTTTTTTGATCGCCGCATTCTCCTAATTTTGAACGACCGGTAGTTACTGTTGGAATCGCCAGAATAGGACTTATTGGGGAGTGTGTTTCCCGTCAATAAGATACTTTAGACATGCGCAACTTGACGAAATACCCTCCTTCCGATATTCTTCACGCTCTGTTGTAATCGATTCCAAACCCTTTCCATAAACGCCCGGGCGCAGGTTTCCCGTTCCTGTTCGATCACTGTCCGCGAGACTTGATATGAACCTCCCCAGATTTGTCGCTACTTTTTCCCTGCTTGCCGTTTTTGCTGCGGCGAGCCCGCTTGCAGGCGCAGCGGAAAACTTCGATATCGACGCAGTCGTTAAGAGCGCCAAAACCAGAAGCGATCATGAGGCGGTGGCAAAGTATTATGAAGATGCGGCCAAAGAGGCGCAGGTAAAGGCATCGGAACAGCAATCGTTGCTTGAAGAGTATGAGAGCAAGGGCTACCTCTATGGCAGGAATGCCGAAGATATGAAGTCCCGAGCCAGCGCGGCACTGCGTAAATACGAGAAAGCAGCACAGTCCAGCAGCAAAGAGGCGGCCATGCACCGGCAGATGGCTGCCCAGCTCGGCGACAGCTCCGGTGAACACGGCGCAAAGGCTTTTAATGTTGCGAATGAGCCTCCCCGTGAGAACAGCCTGCCGCAGTAACGGGTAAGCAAGCCAGCTCAGCAATACAGTCAAACGATCGAACAACGACACGGGAAGATAGGGGGCACCCTCGGCTGATCCTCCTATTTTTTCGCCTGAAAATAAACCTCACGCCTGTGTTACAGCGATATCGATGACGGCCCCCTTATCCATACTTTATACATAAGTAAGTTGACAAAGTGTGGGTATTTGTGTATTCTTCGCACCATGGTAGCTCGAAAAGACAGAAAGAACAGACATGCAGCAATTCCGTCAGAGAAACCAAAGTCAGAGAGAGGTGTGATCATGAAAGCCGGAAAAATTGTTACCAGTTTATCTTTGCTCGGCCTGCTAGCCGCGCTGAGTTCACCTGCGTTCTCCTTTGACGTTAACTCCGCCCTTCAAAATGCGTCAACAGCGCATGAGCATGAGGTAGTCGCAAAGTACTATCAGGAAGTAGCCAAGGAGATGCAGGCAAAACAGCGGGAACAGAAAGAGTTGTTGAATGAGTACGAAAACCATAGTTATCTCTATGGCAGGCAGGCTCAGGATCTGCAAGCCCATACCGAGGCCTTGGCGCGCAAGTACGAAAAAGAAGCACAAGCCAGCATGAAAGAAGCTGAGTTGCATCACCAGATGGCCTTGCAACTTGAGGAACAAAACCCTTCAGGACAGCGGTTGAGCGTCAGATAACTGGCATTTGAACCCGATTTGTTTCATACTATCTAAGGCGGGATACAGCATTGCCTGTAGCCGCCTTAGTAAGCAGATAATCAGCTCCGCAAACCCTAGTTAGCAAACAGTCAACAGATGGCTAGCCCCCTGCCATTTTGCGCTCGCATCCCATTTCACGCGAACCAGAATATGGCGAAGGGCACCTCCTTATGAATAAAGCGCGACAAAATCCTGAAACCCTTAAGATATTATTCATGCTGGGCTTGGTGATTGCAGGTCCACTCCCGGTTGCAGGTGCGGAGGATTTGGGTGCTCATGCCGCCAAACGTATTGACCTCGCGCAAAGCAGCCATGCAATAGTTTCACCGACGCAATTTGAAGCTGAGGCCAGCAAGAATCATGAGACTGTAGCCAAGTATTACGAGGATTCCGCTGCGGAGCTGCGGGCAAAGGCTGAGGAGCACAAGCTGTTACTGGAGCAATACGAAAACAAGAGCTATCTTTACGGTAAAAAAGCGCAGGATCTTCAATCACACGCATCGGCATTGATACGCAAGTACGAGCAGGCCGCGGAGGCAGATGCCAAAAAAGCAGATACCCATCGTAGAATTGGGTCCCGACTCAAGGAAAACTCCGATACGGAATCCAAACTCAACACTGCTAATGCGTCCCGGCGATAACTAAGGCAACACGGCGATGTATCACGGCCTCGCTGCGCCCGGCACTAAATTCCAAGACCCCTCCTCTCGCTCGCGACGCCTGATAAGCTAACGGAAAGCGTCGACGTTAATACCTGCTTGCAACGTTTCTCATCCGGTCTCTGGAGCTCAAGCCTGCCTTAAATCCCCCCAGGCTTTGCGTGCATCCTCGACCCATCAATTAGCCTGCTTCATCCTGACTCTCCGAACTGCTGCCACCCGACCGATTTTGCTGCGACATGGCTGGCATATTGCTAACTGAGAGTGAACTGAGCTGCCAGCACGGGTGTATGTGCGCTGGGAGTTGCGGGAGTTTTACTTGTTATCCAGCCTTGCGGTATTATTCCCCGGCGACTGCCGGTTGCCTTCGCAGGATGTACGGGCGGCCGACCGGAGCAGGCGCTTAACTCGAAATAACACAACAAGGTTAATTAAAACTCATGAACTCACCCCAATCCGAACAATCCCGCTGGCACGCGTTTGACGATCTCCAGGCGCTCCAGGACGCCGCCGTAGACGCCATTCTCGACAGCGCCGCTCGCTCCATCGAGGAACGCGGCCGTTTTCTCCTGGTGCTCGCGGGGGGCGAAACCCCGCGCCCAATTTATCAACGGTTACGGGAAGCGCCGACCGATTGGTCGCTCTGGCATATCTATTTCGGTGACGAGCGTTGCATGCCGCCAACCGAAGAAGAACTGAATGCGCGAATGGCCGGAGAAGCGTGGCTCGACCACGTGCCTATTCCTCGCGCGCAAATCCACGAGATTCCGAATGGGCCGCGCGCGGATATAGCGGCTGAGGCCTATGCAAACACGTTGCGGCCGGTTGGTGTTTTCGATTTCACGCTGCTCGGGCTTGGAAAGGATGGGCACACCGCGAGTCTCTTCCCTCACAATGACTGGGGGGTGGAACAAGATTCGCCCGATACGCTGGCGGTATTCAATGCGCCGATACGGCCGCCTCAGCGCGTATCCCTTAGTGCGGCACGGCTCAACCGCTCACGGCAGATTTTATTTCTGGTGAGTGGAGAATCGAAGCGCAAAGCCGTTGCACGTTGGCGCGCTGGAGAACATATTCCTGCACGAGTCATCGTGGGTGAAGCGGGGGCTGATGTGCTGGTGGAATCGCGATTATTACAGCCGGCGAATACTTAAGCAGGTGAACTGAGCGGAGGAAAATAAGCTGAGGAAAATAGCCGCTGCAAATATCGCAGCAAATGATGGCAAAAAATGAGGACAAAAAAAAGGAGTAGAACCTACTCCTTTTTCGGGGAGAATCTGAATCGACATAAATCTCCGCCTTCGGCCATGCATTCATCGTGCTTGACCTGGCTATCGGTAAAAGTCTCCATCATGCCCTTGTCCAGATGGCAAATCTCGCGGTCTTTTATCGCCATCCTGTGAAACACGCAGTTATCCGCTTCAATCACCGTCTCGCCGTCGGGCATGGTAGTCTTTTTTGCGTTGTAGCCGAGTTGGTCCATAACCTCAGCCAGCTTGTCGACCTTTTCCTCATGCGTCTTTAGATTAGGATATTGGCTGCGCATCTGCTGAGCGACGCCGACGCCGATGTCGTTCAAACGCTTGCCCATGTTCTCGGAGCCTTCCTCCTGCTGCACCGATGCCACCACCAACTGCGCAAGCCACGAATACTGGCGCGGAAAACTTTCTCTACCAAGCTCGGTCAGGACGTAAAGTTGCTGCGGCCGTCCCCCGCCGGATGGACGGGTATTCCCGGCCGTTATCAGCCCTGCTCCCTCAAGAGAGGCGAGATGTTGCCTGACGGCATTACGCGTGATTTCCAGGCTCTTCGCCAGCTCATCGACACTCATGCCGGGCCTTTTTCCTCGTAGCAGTTTAAGCAACTGCTTTTGCCGCTCTCCCATGGTATTAAGCATTAGGCTACCCTCCTCTCCACACTCAGATTAGAAAACGCACGCTTTCATTATAGAATCGGTCTCGTTTATCTGCTGCAACTATCTTTTAGACACTTTTACCATACTATAGTTGACAAATTGTCACAATTGTTAAATATTTCTTTTTCTCCGCAACCTGACCGATTATGTGGAGCGAACTGTACCCTGTCGCATTAATTCATCTGTTCAGCAACGGTGCCATTTATTCCCTCAGATTGCCTATGATTCTAAGGGAAAAACCCGGATGATAACAAGGAAATTCGCGGGTTTAGCCCCGGTTTGTCGGCGTCCAGCCTTCAAATTTACATCAACATCCGCAAATTGCTCAAAGAGCGGGCACATTCAGTCCCGTCACCGCCCCAGTATCCGAAGGGCCGGCCGTTAGATCGGGAGCGATCAGACGAACAGCAAAAATTGGCTGAATTTGAACGACTGAAGCTTCTACGGACCCCGGGCTCCGGGCCTGAAGTCCTGTTTCGCGGCCTGCTTAGGGGCGGACGCCTGAATCTCAATCCCTCCACGCCGGAAATTGCGGTAAGCCCCGGTAAAACGCCATATCGTGGTTGGGCCAGAGCTCGGCCTTTTCCCTTGCGGCCAGAGACTTGAGCTTACGTATACTGGTCAGTGCCAACGCCTGGTTATCCTGCCAGCAGCATCCTGGGGCTATTTCCTCGGAGAGATTTTCGCTCAGATCCGCCGCATCGCCGCAGAGGATGATAGGTGACCCTTTTTGCAACTCGATGAACAGCGACATATGCCCGGCGGTATGACCCGGACTGGCGACAGCACGAATTCCCGTTGTTACGGTATATTCACCGGTCGTGAGGTGCCAGCGGGTCGCATCCGCCAGCTCATCCTTAAATACACTGCCGTCCATTCCAGTATGCGCGGCAGCCAACTCATCCGCATGAACGTGCACTTCGCAGTCCGGAAGCTCGCAGAGACCGCCAACATGGTCGAAATGCAGGTGCCCGACAAACACGACGTCTATATCGGACGAGCACAGTCCCAGGCGTGCCAGATAACGCGGAATACGCTGCTCGTCACCCATCTTCGGCGGCTCGACTGTCGGGCGCATCGGATAAAAATATTGCGCCTGCAAGCCAGGGTTGGAGACCTTGCGGTAATCGCATCCCACGTCGTACAGAATCCTGCCATTGGGTGTTGCTATCAGATAGGCGAGTATGGGCGCGTCGATGAACTCCCCATGACCCCGGCCGTGAGTGGAAATCTTTTTTTCATAGCGTATTGTCCCGGTAAGCAGCGGCCAGACTTTCACTCCCTTCGCTTTTACTCCCTTCGGCATGTCCTCTTCCAGCTATTGCGATAAAACGAGATGACACCCCCTCGACTGCTACCGCGACCTCTGCAGCAACTAGCGCAACCGGGGTCAGCGGCTCTTCCGCTCGGCATCCGGGTTTTCCGCATCCCCGGCGCTGTGCATCGAGTTGGCGATCATGTGCGCGGAAAAGTTCATCGCGAATGGCACCACGAGGATGGCCGCCAGCAATATCAGCAAGGCAGTGTTGACGCCAATGTCTATCTCCCCCTGCAGTACTCTGATGAAAAACCAGGCGAGAAGCCACACCAGGCCAATCACTGCGGCGGAAATGATGAGCACAAGACTAAAATCCGTCATGGACGACTGTTTACGAACTTGTTCACTGCTGCCAATAGATATAACTGCGAGCTATGACTGCGCAGTTCCATCGAAGTCTCTCGTTGGCAAACATGTTACCGCAGCCTCCGTGCATTGCAAGCAGGCATCCCAAGCGCGACTGATGACAACCAGGCGCGAAAGAGTCTTGACGCGCTGCCGGGCGTCCACCGTAGACGCTGTCAATCCGTCACGGCGCCGGCACCTTCACCTGCGGCAGTCGCGGCACTCGAGTGCGCCATATGACCGCCAGCAGGCTCCCAAGCAACGAGTGCATGACCGCCGAAACCGCGCCAACCACGGGCGCCAGCGGCAACAATGGAAACGCCTGCTTCGCGAGCACGATGGCAAGACCCGAGTTTTGCATCCCCACCTCGATCGAGATCGTCCTTGCGCTCTGTCCCTGATAACCCAGCATTTGGGCGAAGCTATAGCCCATCAGGAAGCCGCCCCCATGCAGCAGTGCGGTAGCGAGGACCAGTTCCCCTCCGTAGGCAAGTATCGCCTCTGCATTCGCGGCAAAGACGACGGCGCAAATGAAACAGACGCCGATGACAGATAACAGCGGCGCCACAGGCATTACCCCCGCAACCGCTCGGGGAACCCACCGGTTGAGCAGCACGCCCAGCACAACGGGAATGATCACCACCTGCAGGGTTTGCTTGAAAAGCATCCAGGTATCCACCGGAACCATCGCCCCGACAAGCAACTGGGTGAGCAACGGCGTTAAAATGATCGCAGCCATGGTGGAACAGACTGTCATTACCACCGACAGCGCCACATCCGCCCCAGCGATGTACGTGACCAGGTTCGATGCAGTGCCGCCTGGACAGCATCCAACCAGGATCAGGCCAACGGCGAAATGGGGCGGCAGGTTCAGGGCATGAGCCACGCCCCACCCCAGCAGCGGCATGACCGAGTACTGTGCCGCAAAACCGATCCCCACTGCCCGGGGCATGCGGGCAATTCTGCGAAAATCGTCAAGAGTCAGTGTCAACCCCATGCACAGCATGACAAACGCGAGCACCAGCACCATGATGGAACCCTGGTTCAGGGCTATGAACCATTCGGGCCAGCAAAGCGCCATTGCTCCGGAGAGAATCATCCAGAACGGGAATAAGAGAGCCAGTTTGTGTAACATGAGGCGAGTGCCCGGCGTCAACCCTTTTTCATTGCGGACGTGGCAGAACGAGTGAATAGCAGCGTGTGATGCTGTGCGTGGCGGCCGGTCAGTCGCATGTGGCTCAACCCCGCTTGCCGGGCCATTTCCTGCAGGGTGGAAAGGGGTTCGGGGTAATCATGTTCACGCACATGAGCACAGGCTTCCTCCAGTTGGTCCCGAGGCACCTCCGTCCATTTCTCGTGCATGAATCGCAGATAACCCTCCAGATAGGTTTCCCGGTCCTGGTTTTCCTCGCGTACGACATCCACCAGGATCAGCCAGCCCTTCTCCGACAGGGATCGCCCGGCGGCGCGGAAAAAGCGCGCCTTCTGATCGGTCATCAGATGATGAAGCGCAAATCCGGTGAAAAGAACATCCCAGCTTTCCGCGGTCGATTCGACCGCATCCAGAAGATCCCCCTGGGTTAAAACGACCTCGCCGGGGAGTTCCGCCAGGTACTCATGCGCCTCTGCCAGCGCCGTCTCGGACAAATCCACGCCCCGGTACAACGTTGGCGGTATGCGCATCAGGCAGGGCGCCAGATAGCGAGCATTGCCGCAGCCAAGATCCAGCAGTCGGTAGGGTGAATCATCGCGCAGACTCAGAAGCTCATCGACCCCAGCGTAGATCTCTCGATGAAACATATAGTTATGCTCAGTCAGCAAATCGTAGAGCGACCATGAGCGGGTGAAAATCGCGGCAGGATTGGGGTAGGACATGAATGCGGGCCGGATGCTTTTATGGAACCCCGCAATATACCTGATTTGGCGACGGCTGTTACGCGGCTTGCGTCCAACCAAACGAGGAGGCAGGAAACCATTGCCTCGCGATGGCGCCGATTACGCCAGCAATAACGGCGTACCTGCCGCATGGGTCAAAGGGGGCAATTACGCGATCTAGGTCAGCGGCATCAAACCTGCCGGTCGCATCAGACGTTAAACATATCCGCTGCCGCGTCATACTTCAGGCTGGCGGTCAATCCGGTCAACTGGACATGGTAATCATTTGCCGTGATGCTGTGACTGCTGTCCAAATCGATGTACAGGTCGCGGCCATTCTTCAAACAAACGTTGGTCGATGCGCTCATCACTTCCGTTAAGGTGATGTCGGATGTCGCCGTGCTCAGGCGGGCACCGTTCGCTATCAGCAGCGCCTCAAGAGCGGCGCTGAAATCAAGTGCATCATCGCTGCTGAAGTCCGATACCGTGTCCAGCTCGCCGGCACGAATATCGCCGCTATTGAAGGAGGTTGCAGTCCATCCAAACCGGTCATCGCCGCCACCGCCGGTAAGCTTGTCATTGCCAGCCCCACCGTGCAGCGTGTCATTGCCCAACCTGCCATTCAGCGCGTTTGCACCCGCGTCGCCAATAAGCCTATCGTCAAAGGCAGAACCGGTCAGCTGTTCGATGCCCTTTAACTTGTCAACGCCATCACCTGCCGTTGCGCGGCCACCCGCCAGGGAAAGGTCTGCGTCGACCGGAGCGGTCGCAGTCGCGTATGAGACCTCATCCCACCCTCCCCCACCGTTCAGCGTATCGCTCCCCAAGCCCCCGATGAGGAGATCGTTCCCCGCCCCGCCGTTCAGGATATCATTGCCGCTGTCGCCGGACAGAATGTCGTTCCCATCGTCCCCGATGACAAAGTCATTGCCTTCGCCGCCGTTCATCACATCATTGCCGTTATGGCCCGTCATGAAGTCGCCGCCGCTCCCGCCGTACATCTTATCGTTATCAAATACGTTACGGTCCGCCCACTCGGACCCGCGCATAGTGTCGTTTCCCGCCCCCCCTGAAAGAATGTTGCCCGCGACGCTGCCGAAAATGGTATCGTCATAACTGCTGCCGGTTGCGTTCTCAATGTTGGCGCCGAAGGCAATCGCTAGATTGTCCCGCACCCATGCATGCTCATTCCATATGGCCTCCCCGATCTTGCTGTACACTCCGGGAGTCAGGTGGAGCTCAACATTCCGCGGCTGATTCGCCGCGCTCAGCGTATCCACGCCCCCGCCATCCCAGATCGTCTCGTAGACCTTTGCGCCCGCCGCCCAGCTGTAGGTATCGTTCCCGTTCCGATAGTTCGAGTTGGGGCCGTATATCATTTGCAACGCGAGCACATCGTAGAGCATGGGGGTGGTAGGGAAAAAATTCGGACCGACACCATCAATCTCGTCTCCGACGTAATCCCGATAGCTCATGATGGTGTACTTGAGCGCATCGACGGACAGGCTCATGATGTCGTTATCATTATTCTCGTGCGGATGCTCCAGCCCCAGGGCGTGGCCGACTTCATGCATGATCGCGTAGTACGCGTAGTCCCCAACAGCCGGGCTGTTAAAGTCATTCTTGTTGAGCCACACATCTCCGCCGTAAGGCTTGTTATCCTGCCCAG
This sequence comes from Nitrosospira sp. Is2, assembly GCF_033095785.1. GTDB lineage: Bacteria > Pseudomonadota > Gammaproteobacteria > Burkholderiales > Nitrosomonadaceae > Nitrosospira. The sequence continues at coordinate 211,017 of NZ_CP137134.1, forward strand.
GATAGTAGGCCCAGGCCGTAGGTGGCGAATTCGACATCGCGAAGCGGATATCGCCTACCGAGCTATTATCCCCAGCGTCCAACTGGCTGTCGGCGGTGTCGGCCACCTCCTTAACGTTGAGGTTTGCAACCCGGGCCCACTTTTGCACCGCTTCGCGCGCGGCCTGCATCTGTGAAACGTTAAGGGCTTCCCCGCTGTCGTCCGGCTCACCGGCGTATCCGAAAGCGCCGCTACTTGCCGGGCCGCTGCTGCCCACAGCAAAGGAAACCGGGAAACTGAACGTAACCTTCCCGCCTCCACCGAGGCCGGTGCTACCCCACTTGGTGCCGACAATCAAAGCGTTGACTTCACTGTTCCCGGTAGGCGCAGGGCCGATCCTGGTGTAGGTGCCACTGCTGTAAACCGAGCTATAAACTGAACTGGGAACTGAGCTGGGAAGGGGGTTCACGATGGTAGTCCTTTTCACGCAAATCGGCTCGATACGCGATCCAGACACTATGTTTTGCCGCTCGCAAGGTCTGTGCGGTTTCGCGCCTAACGAGCGGTAAAACACTCACCAATATGAAGTCTTTCCATTGTCGACTCTCCAGAATGACAACAGGGTGGCAAACTCATAGAGAAGACTGCTCGCCCCTCGCTGGAAGCAGGGCAAACTTACCGCCCGTCAAGCCGCATCCGTCGGTTACGGCAAAATGAGCGATGGTTCACAAAAAAATGTTAAATTTTTCACAACTCATCGTTAAAATACTAACTCACCGTTTTTCCGTGAGATCTGACCATGAACCGGTTAGTCCCTTATATCCGAACCGCAGACGGAGCCATCCAGCGCATCAGTGACGGAATCTACGAGGCCTCGGGCGACTCCCTGGAACCGTATATTCATAAGCAAAACCTGGTCGGTTGGCCTGAGCCACGAGTTTTCTGGGCGAAGAAAACGGGGCCCAGCCTGGGCATCGCGCCGCTGCCAGCTTCTTCTCCAGACTGATCTACCTCAACTATCTTTTTTTGTTGAGCTGGCGGATGCCCGCGTTCCGCAATTGCTCCGACACCCTCTCCTGCGCCTATGAGGCCTGAATTGATCTATCTGCTTCGATTTCCCTGCCCCATTTTCCAATCCATCGCCTGATACCAACCCCTGGCGGATCGCCCTGCTGGCATCCCGCAGTCCCCCGTTGATTATTAAAAGCGAATCGCTCCATCCTTTATCTATAGGGAAAGGGGCCGCAAGCCGGCGAAATAACGATCCGACAAGCTGCAAGCCGCACCAGAATCCGCAGTATGACCCTGACTTCAACGCCTCGGACTAACCCAGAAACGGTGGTATTAGCAACAACGGGGTAGAAAATCCGCTGTCGTTTTAATAGCACGTATGATCAGGGGAAAACTCCAGCACTAGCCCAGCTTTACTATTGTGGCAACCGGTGACGGGCAATATCATCACCATGCGTATCTACTATGTAATGCGCGGCGAGGGGCTTTCTTGGTGGATGTATTCTTCAGGGAGCGGGCATGAAAACGTACAAGGCGCTGGTTGCGATCAGCCTGATCAGCGGAAGCGCAAACGCTGCCGATTTTTCCTTTATCGGGAATTTCGGCAATGCTAACGAGGTACAGGAATTTAATTTCGCCGTCACAGGCGCAGCTAGAGAGGTTACGCTGCGCACATGGTCCTACGCGGGTGGAAGCAATTCCGAAGGGACAGTCATAGCCCGCGGCGGATTTGACCCGATGGTCACGCTTTTCGCCGCTTCCTCGGGCGCCCGTATCGGTTTCAGCGATGACGGCGGTGCGCTAAGTGCAAGAGACCCTGTCAGCGGCCACACCTGGGACTCGTTCCTTACGCACCTTCTCTCCCCTGGCAGTTATACCGCCACCGTAACCCAATACAGCAACTTTCCTAGGGGGTCATTGACCGATGGCTTCCAGGGCACGGGTCACACTGGTTTCAACGGCAGGGATTCACATTGGGCACTGGATGTGCTGAATGTCGAGGGCGCCTCGCTCGGCAGTTCGCATAGCGCCCCGGTATCTTCCGTTCCTGAGCCCGAATCCTATGCCCTTCTGCTGGCGGGTCTTGCTGTTGTGAGCATTGCATCCATGCGAAGAGAGGCCGCGCAACCGCCGTTATAGTTCACCCTGTCCCGCACCTCTGCGTACATCCGGAAAAGGGTGCCCTTCCAACCGCCGCTCGACCGTCCCCCTCTAGATAGCAACCACTGTTTGAAACCAACCAAGTTCGGCATTGGGGGAGCCGGGATCCTTCCGCCCAACTTGATTCCTGTCGCGGCGGCTTTATGCGCTTTCCCCCGCCGCCGTGCGACGCACCCGCTGGGAGAATGCAGTCGGTAACGGCAGCACTGACGCAATTCTTGACAACAATTCCCGGGTTAGCAAATCGGGGACCGTAACTCATTGAGATTTATACTTCTTTTATCTGGCATAATGCTTGCTTGATCCGTGATGCCGCAGGATGTGCGCCCATCTATGGTCTATACGCTGCTCACGTACGCCTGGGCATGAGAGATTTCACGGATGAAAGACGAAAAAATACCTGAAAAAAACCGGTGGCGCGATTTCCGCTCCGGGCTTTTTCATTGCGATCGAACACCGCCACGCGCCTCTGTTCAAGGTGGAACAACGCCAACCCGGCTACATGGTAATACCACGTCCTTTTATGCGGTTGGAAGACTTCTCGCTCATCAGATGAACCTATGCCTGGAGGGAGACCGGATCATGCGAGGACAATATGTAGCAGTTGTTTGCGGGGTTCTGCTGGTCGGTTGTGGTTCCCTGCCAGTACCCCACAATACTCAGGACACGAGCCCTGCCGTGCGCGTCGAAGGGACGCGCGGCGCGCTTTCCGTCGGGCAAAGCAAGCTTATGCTGGCCCGTAAAAACGGGAGCGCAGAAACAGACATTTTTACCAAACACCTTGCGCAGGTAGAGGAAATCTCCGAAAGCCCTCTCACGGCCGGGAACAAGGTGACATTGCTGCTTGACGGGCCCGCTACTTACAAATCCATGTATGCAGCAATACGGGACGCAAAAAGCAACATCAACATGGAAACCTATAGCATCGAGAATGACGAAGTTGGACGGCGCTTCGCCGACGCCCTGGTGGAGAAGCAAAAGAAAGGGGTGCAAGTGAATCTCGTTTATGACAGCGTCGGCTCTGCAAGTACGCCTGAAGAATTCTTCAGGTCTCTCATCGATGCCGGAGCGAACGTGCTGGAGTTCAATCCGCTCAATCCTCTGCTGATACGCAAGAAGTGGGAGATGGGACGCGATCACCGCAAGTTACTCCTAGTGGACGGCCAGGTGGCGTTCGTAGGGGGCGTAAACATCAGCAGCGTGTATTCCAGCGGATCGTTCAGATCGAAGCCGCCTGAGAAAGGGGCCAAGCCCTGGCGCGATACGCATATGCGTATCGAGGGTCCCGTCGTCCGGGAGTTCCAGAAACTGTTCGCGGCCACCTGGCTCAAGCAGAACGGAAAATCTCTCGATTGGGCGTCCTATTTCCCCCCGATCGACAAGAAGGGCACCGAAATAGTCAGGGTCCTCGGCAGTTCCCCTGATCAGCCGCATAACCCGATTTACGTGACGCTCCTGTCGGCGATCGACAGCGCGAAAACCTATGCGTATGTGACAAACGCATACTTTGTGCCTGACGCGCGTTTACTGGCGGCCTTGCGGAACGCGGCGCGGCGCAATGTCGACGTCCGACTGCTGCTCCCGGACGAGACCGACTCCAATCTTGTTTTTTATGCCTCGCATTCGTACTACGACGAATTATTAAGCGCCGGAGTAAAGATTTATGAACGCAAGGATGCCATGTTGCATGCCAAGACAGCGCTTATCGACGGTGTCTGGTCCACCATAGGCTCGAGTAATCTCGATTGGCTCAGCTTCGCGCATAACCAGGAGATCAACGCCATCGTTGTAGGTCAAGAGTTCGGCGAGCAGATGAAAGCCATGTATGACAAAGACATGGAGGCCTCCCATCTTGTCACGCTAGAACACTGGCGGCAGCGCTCCGTTGTCACGCGCTTGAAAGAGTTCGGCGCGCGCCTGCTCGCCCGCTGGATTTGATCGATGGGTTGGCTCTGAAAGCTCAGCACCGAAACAGGCAAGTGGCGCAGCCGGAAATATTCTCATTTTAATCGGGATTTCATGAATTCGACCGAGCTTCAGCATAAAGCTTTCCTGCTCCTGTTAGTTGCCGTGTCCGTGGCATTCGGCACCATACTGCTACCGTTTTACGGTGCCGTTTTCTGGGCGTGCGTGCTGGCCATCATGTTCACGCCGTTTTATCGGCGTCTGCTGGTCAGGATGCCTAAACGAGAGAACCTCGCCGCGCTTGCAACGCTGCTGCTCTGCTTGGTCATTGTGATCCTCCCCGCGACATTCATTACAACGTCACTGCTGCATGAGGGCCACGCGTTTTATCAGAAAATCAGCTCCGGAGAGCTGAAATTTAGCACATATTTTCACCAGGCTATCAGCATGCTCCCCCCATGGATCGTCAATCTCCTCGATGGCGCCGGGTTGGCAAAATTTTCAGAAGCAAAAGATACGTTATCAAACGGCGCCGCCCAGGAAACTCAGCTCATCGCCGTGGAAGGGCTAAAGATCGGACAAAATACATTCGAGTTCATCGTAAGCTTTAGCGTCATGCTCTATCTGCTGTTCTTCCTGTTGCGAGATGGAAACATCTTGTTTGAGAAAATAAGACTTGCTATCCCGCTACACCCCGAACACAAGCGGCACCTGTTCAGCAAATTCACCACCGTTGTCCGTGCCACTGTAAAGGGCAACATTGCCGTGGCCGCATTGCAGGGCGCGCTGGGAGGCGTGATGTTCGCGTTTCTCGGAATTCCGGGGGCCGTGTTGTGGGGGACAGTAATGGCTTTTCTTTCCCTTTTGCCGGCGATTGGGGCGGGGTTAATCTGGGGACCCGTCGCAATCTACTTCCTTCTTACCGGAGCGATCTTCGAAGGAACAGTTCTTATCGTCTTTGGAATATTCGTTATAGGCTTGGTGGATAATATCCTGCGGCCCATACTCGTCGGCGCTGACACTCAAATTCCCGATTACATGGTTCTTATCTCCACCCTTGGAGGAATGGTTCTTTTCGGGCTAACCGGGTTTGTCATCGGCCCCGTGATCGCCGCTTTGTTTATGGCAGCCTGGGATCTTTTTTCTTCAAGCCGGCAAGCGCAATAACCATTCGGTCGTCCTCTTGCCGCCGCCCTAACCGCTCATCCGTGGATCAGGCCGACCCGGATGATTGCACTAATGACGTTTCAGCACGATGAATTATTGTGAACAGTTCCGGCGCTGAGATCTGTTCGTGGCGAAGGCCAATTCTGAATCAGGCCGTTGCCGACTCTCCGGGCGCGGTCTTTCGATTCCATACCCTTGCGCGTAGTCAACGCCAATTCCTCGCAACGCCTCAAGAATTGCGTCGTTCTCCACAAACTCCGCAATCGTCTCGATTTTCATCACGTGCCCTATATTATTGATGGCCTCGACCATAGCGCGGTCAATCGGGTCAGTGACCATGTCCTTAACGAACCCGCCATCAATTTTTAGGTAGTCCACCGGCAAATGCTTGAGGTAGGTAAAGGAGGACATTCCGCTGCCGAAGTCATCCAGGGAAAGGCGGCAGCCGAGATCCTTCAATTTTCCGATCAGCATGTTCGCCTGGATCAGGTTCGCGATTGCCGAGGTTTCTGTAATTTCGAAGCAGATTCCGGCGGGTGGAACCTTATGCAGATCAAATTGCTCGATCAGGAACTCATATAAACTCTCGTCGCAAATCGACGTACCTGAAAGATTAATTGAGCATGTGCCAAGCGGGCTGCCGGGCGGGTGGCGGTCCGCGTATTGCGCAAACGCGGTAACGATCACCCATCGGTCGAGCTGGGGCATCAGCCCATAGCGCTCCGCAGCAGGGATGAAAGCCATCGGCGGCACCAGCATCCCGTCCTCGCCTTTCATGCGCAGGAGCACTTCATAGTGATCGCCACCCTCGGGATGATCGGAGAGCCGCAGTATTTTTTGCGTGTAGAGCACAAACCGATCCTCCTCCAGCGCTTTCTGGATGCGCCCTACCCATCCCATCTCGCCACGGCGTTTGGCCAGGCCCTTGTCTTCGGAGGTATAGACTTGAACCCGGTTGCGCCCGTTGTCCTTGGCAAGGAAACAGACGGCGTCAGCCATGCGCATAACATCGGAAAGGGTTTCCTCTCCGTCGCTGAACGTCACCAGCCCGATGCTGGCACCCAGTGGAAAGATCTTGCCGTCCCACACGAAGCGAAATTCATGCACTGTCTGCCTCAACAGATCGGCTATCCGAAGGGCGGGGGCCGTCGGGCAGCTTTCGAGCAGCACGCCAAACTCGTCGCCGCCCAGACGCGCCAGCGTATCGCTACTGCGCAGCTTGGCCTGGAGCACGCCCGTCAATTGTTTCAACAGTTCGTCGCCGGCGGTATGGCCGCAGGTGTCATTGACCACCTTGAACTGATCGAGATCGAGATAAAGCAATGTATGCTCCTTCCCGTCCTGCTTGCCCGTCTGCAATGCGTGCTCAAGGCGCCGCTCGAATTCATGCCGGTTAATAAGGCCGGTCAGCGCATCATGGGTGGCCTGATACGTCATCTCCAGCGCCATTTTCTGCGCGTGGGTGACATCGTGGAACACGAGCACCGCGCCCATGATTTCGCCATGCTGGTCACGTATCGGCGCTGCCGAGTCTTCAATCGGAAAAGTTTTGCCGCCTCGCTGTATCAGCAGCGTATGCGGCGTGAGGCTGACGTTTTCCTTTTCGCGAAGCACTTTCTCGATCGGGTTGGGAACGGGTTCATTTGTAAGCGCATTGACTATCTGAAATACCTCGGGCAGCGGGAGGCCATACGCTTCTTGGGAAACCCAGCCTGTCATGGCTTCCGCAACCGGGTTGAGATAGGTCACCTTTCCCGCCACATCAGTCGTAATGACGGCATCCCCGATGCAGCTTAGCGTGACCCGGAGGCGTTCCTTCTCTTCAAAAAGCGCCTTTTCCGCAATCTCGCGCTCAGAAAGATCGCGCCGGAGTTGAGTGTGTATTTCCTTGATACGGTTTCTCTCCGAGATATCCCGGATGGCACCGGATATCAGCGTGCCCTCTTCGGTTTGAATCGGACTGAGACTGATTTCAACAGGAAACTCGCTCCCGTCTTTTCGCAAACCATACAGTTCCAGCCCGGCCCCCATAGGCCGCGGGCGCGGGGCAGCGGCAAAGCTGCTCCGCATACGGGGATGATGCATTCTGAAACGTGCAGGTATGAGCATCTCGATCTTGTTGCCAAGAAGTTGCTCGCGTGGATAACCAAAAAGCTTTTCGGTCTGCGAATTGACCAATACGATTTCGCCCTGATCATTGACGATCACGATCGCATCCGGCGCCGACTCCAGCAGATCGCGGAATTTCTGTTCCGCTTTTTTCCGCTCGCTGGTGTCACGGATCGCGCTCATGCTGAACATCCCTTCGTCTGTCTGAATGGGACTCAGGCTGATCTCGAGTGGAAACTCGACGCCATCCTTTCGGAGACCATACAAGTCCAGTCCGGCGCCCATTGTTCGGGTGTGGGACTGGGCGAAGTAATTGGCTCGATGACCAACGTGAAGGCAGCGATAGCGGTGCGGTAGCAGCGCCTCCACCGGTTGGCCAATTAGTTCGCCCGTTCGATATCCGAACAGCTTGTCCGCCTGGGTGTTGACCAGCACAATGCGGCCTGTCGAGTTCACGATGACAATCCCGTCAGGCGTCGAATCCAGCAAGTTGCCAAATTTGGTACCGATCAACTTGGCGTCGCGCAACGCTTTAAGATGAGTTATGTCCTTGCAGCTGAACAGTACAAGATCATTTGGTTGCTGTTCAATCGACAGGACTTTGCTCGATATGTCCGCATGGATGAGCCCCCCGTCCTTTCTCCGGCATAATGCTTCCTGGACGTAGACCTCCTTCCGCCTAATATCCTTGAGATTATTTTCAATCTTCCACGTCTGCTGATTCGGCGTCCCGATCAACTCGTCAAGCGAGCGCTGCAGTACCTCGGCCTCCGTATAGCCGAATACCGATTCAGCACCCTTGTTCCAGTAAATGACAATTCCATCAATAGTGGTGATGACAATTCCGTCGGGCATTTCATCAAGGACGAGCTTGCCGATTTTTCTTAACATTACCTCGCTCCCAATAAAAATTTTTAGTTGAATTCAGGCATATCGAGCAATCGCGTGATGCTGGTCTACCAATGCATGACCAGCTATGGCGTGGTAATTGCCCGGACTTCAAGCAATCCCATTGCCAGCGACGATACCTTCAGTGAGTCAGACAAAGAGCGAAGCAGCGGCGGCCATTGCACGCACATGCCTGGGGCACAGCCATATCCGCGGTTATACGGACGACGAATTGCCTTACCGATGACGTCTCCGGGTTTGTGTGCCTCGTCCGCAACGTGTATCGCAGGTATCAGCAAGTGCAATGTCAAATCATCGCGCAGCGAGACGATTTCTGCGCGAGCGCCACCACCCATGGGAAGTTTCACCTACTGATCCTACGGCAGAATCGGGGCGCGATGAAGCGATAATATGAGGTACCTGTAAGATTCGACAGGTAGGGAGGAGAGAGTTGGAACGCCGCGCTGCTCCAGTTAAATGGTCAGGGCGCTACAATCAGTAAAACGATAATTGGGGAATCGATCGAACTGTTGAGTTGGTCTCACTCCAGCGGTCGAGCGAGCCTATTTCTTTAGTTAATTGAACCAGCAGCTAGAAAGTTGCAGCTTGAGCCTGACTGCCAGGTAAACCGCCTTCATGCCTGACGGACCCGTATTGCCTCGGGAAATCCATCATGCGACGACGCATCTTGAATCCCAGCAATCCAAGCCCCGCCAGCAGCAGCATGAAAGCTTCCGGTTCGGGTACAGGGGTCAGCAATATGGCGTGTTGGAACCCGTGCTGCCATGCATCCGCTACTATGGCTCCGTTATTGTTAATATCGGAAGCATTGACAATTTCCCATCCCATCCTCGCGGAAGCAGGATCGAGGACACCATTAAGATCTATCATTTCGCCATGGTCCCACAATGTCGCATGTTGCACGGTTGCGCGCGGATTATGGTCCAGTATGCTATAGCCAACGATTTGCCCCGCATCGTTGATAGCGTTAGCAACACTTTCGCTGTCGGAGCCCGAGATTGGAGTCAGCGCACCAAGATCGGTAATGGTGGACCCGGACCAGAGAGTGGCATGCCGTATTCCGTTGGCTACCACGCTATCCCCGACAATCTCTCCAGTATTGCTGATGTCATTGGCTGAATTGAAGTTCTCATACAATGTACCCAAATCCGTGACGGTATTCCCGTGCCATAGGACGGCACGCGTTAGAAGGGAATCAAGGTCAGTGATGGATCCGACAATTTCTCCGGCGTCATTGATCGCGCTGGCGTTACTATAAATTCTGCTACCGGGAAAAACAGGCAGATCTGTGACGGTATTGTTACTCCAAAGCACAGCATGCGTAGACCCGGCATCAGCAGGTCTATTTATCACAACCTGCCCCAGGTGATTGATATCGGAAGCGTAGCCGCCCAGTTTGCTCGATGGTTCAAGATCAATACCCGCACTGCCATTCCAGAGCGTGGCGCGGTTAATGCCGGCAGAAGTTACACTAAAACCAACAATTACTCCGGCATCGTTAATGGCCTCGGCGTAACTATAATTTCCGCCGAATGTCCCAAGATCGGTTACCTTGCCGGCCTCCCATAGCATTGCGTGTACGGTCGCAGTCGCAACAAGGCTGTCTCCAACGACTTGTCCTGAGTTATTAAGGGAACTGGGAGAATCATAAAATGCCCCCGGCGGGCTCTTGAGTACAGTGACAGCATAAGTGCTGGCCTGAGTCTGATTTACGCCACCCAATAAAATGGTTGCGGCAACTAACCCAAGACAGGGTAATTTTGTCTTCATTCGACTCTCCTTAAGATTGAAGAACCTCATCGGATTTTACTTACGGAAATGGGGCACGGCCCTAAAGAAATCTTGAAGCGCCAGGCGGTGGCAGGAAGCTGCTCGACGAATTGAAAACCAAGACGTTAAAGATGAACGAAAATGAATACAGCAGAAGAGCGCGAAAAATTCGAAAAGTGAGCAAAGGGACCAAAAATGCAATGCAATCTATAGGCCTGACCGAGAAACGTACCTGGATGACAAAATCAACGTTGCCCGCCCCGTCGCGCTGAGGGAACACAAACATGAACTTCCAATATCGAGGGCGTGTTACACAGGCCGGGTGCAGGCCTCTTTTTCTCCTACGCTAAATGGTATTGTTGACGCATTCAGTCTGGCACAATTTAAAATTAAGAAATTATTTGAAACCCTGACGATCCAACGTTGATAAGCCGTCATTTAGCCTATCCAGATCCAGTTGTTTTTTTACTATATTTCCTGCCATGCTTTATCTGATATTGATCTGTTTCGTCATTCTCCTGATTGTCGGACCTTCCTATTGGGTCAAACATACCATGGAAAAGTATAGCGAACCGGCGAATCGCTATTCGTTTACCGGCGCCCAACTCGCCCGCGACCTGCTGGACCAGGCCAATTTGCAACATATCGGCGTGGAGGTAACGGAATCAGGCGACCATTATGATCCCCTGGCAAAAAAAGTCCGTCTCACGCCGGATAAGTTCAACGGTCGCTCCTTGACCGCCGTAGCGGTCGCGGCGCATGAAGTAGGGCATGCGATCCAGGACCATGATAATTACGCCCCCCTTGCCTTGCGTACCAGACTGGTCCAATGGGTTGCGCCCGTGGAGAAGCTGGGCGCGGGTATCCTGATGCTGGCTCCTGTGATTATGACGTTATCACGGTCTCCGGCGGCAGGATTGCTGTTCGTTGCCGGCGGCCTTCTGACCCTGGGAAGCACCGCGCTTGTGCACGCACTCACCTTGCCGATGGAGTTGAATGCCAGTTTTGCCCGCGCCTTGCCGAATCTGGAGCGAGGGCATTATCTGATAGATGGGGACCTACCGCACGCCCGGCGCCTGCTCAGCGCCGCGGCGTGGACTTACGTTGCCGCTTCCCTGATGACACTTCTCAACATGGCGCGTTGGCTGGCGATTTTGCGCCGATGAGTGAAGTTGAGCTGTGCAAAATATTAACGCCGGAATGAACGATCCATTCGGGTTGCAGACTCGTTTATTATCGACACGGACCTTATCCCGCCATTTCGTACAACCGGCGTGAGGCTCCTCCACACCTCTTGAGAGGCAAGCATTTTGATTCGAACCGTAGCACCGCCTGGAGTGATGAGGACCGAGCCTCGGCGGGGAGGCTCGGGTTTTTCATGAGAAGCCGATTGAAATATGTCGCGGTCTTCAGCTGGGAGTGGGAGTGCGGCGCCTGATCAGAAGCGCTAATACCCCAAGACCAGCCAGCATCATCGCATATTCCGAGGGCTCCGGAACGGGGGTTAGAACGCCAAACAGACCGTTAGCCTCTGAGTCGGGCCCTGCAGTGAAGTACAGCAGATGGCTGCTTCCTGCCGATCCATCATTTCCTGGCGAAATGGCCCATAATCCGTCGACCGCAAGCGGGCTATTGTTAGCACCAGTTACTTGCCCAAGAAATGCGTGGGTGGTGGCGTCATAAACATTGATGTGGCCGTCGCCGAAATTACCCACCAGCAAGTCACCCGCCATGTTACCGAACGAGGATGGCGCAATCGCCATGCCCCATGGCGCATCCAGTGCCCCCCCGGAAGCCACTCGACCGATAAAGTCGCCACTCAGGCTGAATTTATCGACAAAGCCAGTTCCCGGCCCGGAGACCTCATCCGATTTGTCCGCGTCCTGTTTAGCATAAGCAACGTAGAGCGAGCCGTCGAGATTCTGAATGTTGAAGGGCGCATATCCCGCAGGGAGAGTGGGATCGCTAAACGAGCCCGGTAGGGACGGAGCTCCGTTAACGCCCTTATGGACATCGATCGTGCCCGCCCTGAAGTTCGCCGCGTACATATAATCATTACCCCCGACGCTGCCCAGGGCAACACCCTTGTAAACGTTGGCCGAGGACGCCGGGGCGATAGCTTCAGCCGTGCTGCCCAGCGCTGGCCGCCAGCCGGAAACCGTGCCGTCTTCGCTCACGAAGAGAAACTGATTACCATTGAATGATGCCGCATTGCTGTTGAAGACCTGGCCTGTCACACTGCCATTGCCGGGAATCGTTACCTTCAGTGGCTGTTGGGTGGGAACCTGGGTCACCGGGTCCACGCTATATATCACCGATTTTCCAGAACCGTTTCCGGAGATCCAGAATGGGTTAGATGGACCAAATGACATACCCCATGCGTTTTTAATATCGGGATCCCCAATTGGCGCTGGGTGCGCCACCAGATCACTGCTAACCAGGTTGGTTTGATTGAAAGGAACAGCCCAGGCATGGATGGAGGTAGATAACACCACGCCTGCAGTGAGTGAATACAAACAGTATCGGACTTTTCGCATGACAGCTTTCCTCAGATAAGTTGAGCATCTTCGATTACACCGTGACCACGCTATGCCGCTTCTAAATCCATTTCTGTTCGGCGCCGCTATTCTGTCCCCCCGTTTCCGTTTCTGAGCCTCTTCTATTTCTTGTAACAAAATCATCAACATGGAAGAGGTTGAGTCGGGTGTCACTATTCCTGGCACGACGTGTGTCTCATTCAACATAGCTAATAAGCTGGATTTTTCAAATCTATCTTTTAATAATTTATTAATTTTCACGGAATGGGATCAAGAAGCAGAAGGCGCTGAAATAACGGGATCAATACTTCCAGGAAACTTTTCATAGAGCGTATAGGGGCTGATTTTGGGGGATGCGGAATGAAAAACCGCTCTCGCAGAACACACAGAATCGATGGGGAGCCAGTACTCCGGTTGGACTCACCCCGTCCGTGCTCTGCTCGCTCGACATTAATCTTTACATAGCTTATATTAATCGATATCGATTAATGATTGCTTCGTAATGATCAGCTGCCGCCTTTCCACGATCCTGGGAGCCAAGCGCCTCAAAGTCTCCGACGTGTGTCGGGCGACAGGTATCGCACGTGCCACTATTGATCGCTATTACTACGACAAGGTGAACAGTTTTGACCGCCAAGTACTGTCCAAGCTGTGCGATTTTCTTCAAGTCAAACCTGGCGATTTGCTGGTAGTCGTGAAGCAAGGCAAGCTATTCGACGTGGATGCGGACTTTCAGTAATGCCCCGCGGTCGCACCTGGCCGTACCATCGCCAAACTATTTTCTGTATACGTATGCCGCGAAAGAAACGTTGGTTGGACGATAATAAAAATGAGAAAAAAATGACCGAGCGAGAACTTAAACTTCTGCTGAATGCCGGCGCGCTCAAGCGTATCCAGGTGAGCTATGCTGTCATGACAAACGGCTACATGATCGTAGCCGACGGATATCCGTTGGAAACTTCCCGACGCGAGACTCGCCAATTCAAAACCCTCGATACCGCGGCCAGGTTCCTTTTCAAGATCGGGATCGCGGATTTCGCGGTTAAACTAAAAACTGGCTGAAGCTCGGCGAGCCCTCGCCTCGCGCCCAGCACGAGCACGGCACTGCCGGCCTTGATCCACATGTCAGCCGGCTTTTGAGTTTTCGGCGAATTGCTGTATGCGGTGAATTTTACGAGGAATAAGGGGCTGGCAACTTAATGATTTCCGCCGTTCGCGCAATTATCGTCAGCGCGACAACGCAACAACGTGAAAGTGAAAGCACGTTAGCCTTCGCTGTAAAATCGTACGGGCTCAGCCTTCAGCATTTATAGTGGTTTAGCAGCGACCACGACAAAGTCGCTCTTCAATGCCTCGGATTCGATCAGCCCATCCTCGATGTCAAACAGCATCTGGAGTAGGCGCATGGAGTGCGGGTCTTCCTGTCTGAAATTTCCTGCTATGCCATGCAGAAGAAACTGCAATAGCGAGCCCCCGCAGGGATTGATCGTCTTAATGTCGAAGTAATCGTTCACGACATTCAATATGTCTTGCGAACGCACTGCTTCCGAAGGATCGGTGCGCACGACTTCGATTGGGTCAGGCAACGGTACCACGTGCTGAATCTGGCCAAACGAACCACGGGCAAACGACACGCGATAGCGCTCCGGGATCAGGGCAAAAGCGTGCGTGATCGCGGCGACCTGCGGCGGCCCGAACCCGAAGTGATTAGCGCCGACATATTCATTGAAAAACAGCCAGCCGGTCGGCTTTAGCGAACGGCGTACCCGTTCGCACACCACTTCCAGTTCGCGAATGTGGTGCAGTGATCCATTGAACCACACGGCATCGTATCGCCCTGCGGGCAGGTCTGTTTTTTCGACGTCTTCAACGCGGTAATCAATGGATCGTGCACCTATCGCGACGGCTTCCCTTATCGCGGTTTCGATCGCCGCTGGTGCAATATCAATCCCATCGCAGTGATGAAAGGCGTTGAGCCGGAACAGATCCCTTTCAAGCGCGCCGCTACCGCAACCAATACTCAACATATTGAATACCGCGCCATCGCTATTTAGAAAGGTGCCGACACAGTATTCCACCCATGTAGGGTAATCACTTCCGCGGCAGGCCCGTTGGCAAAAGCGTTTCTGGATCTCCGGTACCGCCAGCCAGTACACTTGCGGCGAGAACGCATCCGAGCCCGCCATATTCTCCGACCAATGGTTCGCGGTAATTTCCTTCGGGTCTTCGTAAGCCGAAGTGGCGTGCCCGCCCCAACGGTTGAATAATTTCTTGAGCATCAATGGCTCCCGCGTTGCAGGTGCGGCTTCCATGCGCCCCATTTGCTTTCGAAATAGGCCTGGTTTCTGTCCCACAATTCCTGATATTTGCCGCTGGCAATAAGCTTCTTGAATGACGCTTGGCCATAGTGATGAACGAACGCATCTTCGGCGCACACGGTTCTGTACCCCAGATTGTGGGCGCGGCGGCTATAGTCGTCGTCCTCGAACATCCCGACACCAAATTTTTCATCGAGAAAACCGATTTTTTCAAATACTTCGCGACGCATCGCTATGCAAAACATGGCCAACATGGATATATCGAAGACATGACCGCGATGTTGCGCCGTATAGCGATCCGAAAAATCCTCCATCTGATCCAGGCTTGAATACTCAACCTCAATTTTCGCTTCGTTGCCGACCGAATTCGTAACCGGGCCGACCAGCCCGACATGCGGCAAATCGAGATGACGCAGCATGGGCTCGACCCATCCCTTCGGCACTACGGTATCGTTATTGAGCAATACCAGGTAATCTCCCTGGGCCATACGCAACCCCTGGTTATTTGCAGCCGCGAATCCGCTGTTTTCGTCATTGAGAACGACCTTTACCGCAGGTTTGCTGCGAGCCAGATAGCGCAAATAGTTGCGCGTGTCATCAACTGACGCATTGTCGATGATGATCACTTCGTAGTTTGGATAAGTTGTATTCCGGAAAACACTCTCGACACATCGCTGCGTAAGCTCGAGATTGTTGTAGGTGACGATGATAATCGAAACCCCTGGATATACATCGGTTATGGCGCGGAGCGTGTCGTCGAACCGGTTCTTCCAGTCATTTGCGCGGGCAAGCTCTACACGGCTTGTTACGAGCTCAAGCGCTCGCTCATCTAATCCCAGTTCAATTTTTTCGATGAATTCTTCGGGACTATTGGCAAAATAGACGAATTCTTCATAGACCTTCATTTCTTCCAGCGGCACCGACACGACCGGTTTTCCTGCACTCATAAATTCGTAAAACTTGACCGGATCAACCGCGTGGGTAACGTTGTAAACACGGAACGGAATCAGGCAAACGTCGAAACGATAAAGGTAATGCGGCATCTCGGCATAGGGCTTTCTTCCGATCAAGTGCACGTTGGGCATGGATTCAAGCCCCGCGAGATCGGATACAAAAATGTCTCCGACGAGCACGAAATTCCAGTCGCGTCGCCTCATTGCTACATCGGCGAGCAGTTGATAGTCCACCCATTCTGCCAGCGCGCCATAAAATCCGATGATCGGTCGATTGATTTCCGGCAGCAGATTATTTGGAACGCAGTGGCGCGTGAAGAATGAAAAGTCCACGCCGTTTCTGATTAGCGAACAAATCGGGTTATGCGCAGACCACTTCTTGTTCAACACGGAGGCAGTGACGGTTATCAGATCGGCCTCCGCTACAAGCACCTCCTCCTGCCGTAATAATGCTGTTCCGATATGCGGAAAATCCACCCAGTCATCCATGCAGTCATATTGGATGCGCCATCCCAAATCCATTCTGAGCCGCAAGACAAGAGGTGTCCAATATGATAGATGAATGACGGAGATTGCGGTCTTGATACGAAAGGCCTCAGACATCTTTTCCAGAGATAGCAAGCAGGCGTCGACGTTCTCGTCGCTCATGCCTTCGGTATAAAAATCCTGTACCGCATGCCTCGACAGCGCAACCTCAAATATCCCTGGCAAAACCTGGTTGACGCTATAAGCCTGCCTACCCGATGAAACACGGGAGGGGACGACGTAAAAAACCCGATAGCCGTGTTCCGCGAACTGACGCATCATTTGTTGCGGCCGCTGGAATCGCGCCGACCATTCGATGTTGGCGAAGCAGATAACGTCGAATTTGTTATTCACGGCGGCAGCAGGTTTACGACCACGCAGGGGACGCAGAGCAGGCAGGTCGGCGAAAGATCGAACCCACCCGCCCTTTACAGGTGCGTTGGGTTTACTTTTAACATTTGCGGCGATGCGCTGCTTCCGGTTGCGATCTTTCCACCATCCGATGATGCGGCTTCGATCTTCCGACGTTAGGCCCCATCGCATCAGGCGCATGAGAAAACGCAAAGGACTCGTGATTCGCCATGACCGGGTATTTTTCAGGAAATCGAGGTGCGCCAGGGCCGCATCTCGCTCAATTACCGCCGGATCGCACTCGGCTAATGGAGAATTCCGATCAGTCACCGGCGCTCCCGTAACTGTGTAATTGGGGAACTTCGTCGGGCGGCCACATCGAACTTATAGAACTCGTGGGATAGAACGTAACCGTCATGCTGCGCCGCGACTGCTTACAACCATCCCTGACGCGCGTTACTTCGTGCCAGGAATGTTCCGATCGTATGAAAGCTGCCGAGTTTCCGACAATCGGCAGGACGTGTGCCGCGACATTTGCGGCGTCGGATGAATTCAGGATGGCCAGGCAGCCTCCATCTGCGAGATTCCATTCGTCATTGAAATAAAATACATGCGTGGCGATTTTCTCCGGAAGATCACGGTGCGGTCCGAGATGAGCTCCTGGCCCGTAGTGAAAGACATTGACCTCCATCTGCCGGGTATTGAGATCAAGTCCAGTCAGTGAGGACATAGCTTCGCGGTAACTATCAGAGAGCAAATCGTGTGCAAGCTCCAGCCATGCTCCGCTTAGCTGCTCTGGATTCGCGACCGAGTTCGAGCCCATCCCGATCAATGCACGCGCCTCATAAAAATAACTTTTCTCACCGCCGTAAGCCTCGATTGTCTTGAAGTTATCACAGGGAAAGGACGATGCCAGCGCGGTTGCGTTCGCCGGGGAATAGAGATTTCCTATCTCGGTCCAGGCAAAAGGTTGAACATTTAGCTCTTTTCTTGAGATTTCAGTGAAATTAATCATCCAATTCCCTTGTTTTATAAGTGCTTAACCTGCGAACGATATGCCGCAGCGGCGCCGTGATTCTGAATGAACGCGAACTGTATAACGCCGTGATCTGGGAGTGAGCGAGAAACAGGTCACGCTTGAGTTGATCAACTTGACGCTGATCCGGGACAGACGCAACAGGCTGTACTGTGCCAGCTTCGAGTAAATTGGGAAGATCCTGCAAAAATCGTCCCAGCATTGGTTGAGTGTGAACTTTCCCCTCTCTGATAATGTTTGCAATGAGATCCCAATGTTCATCGAGTTGCGCCAAAGCCTTTAGAGCAGCTGACGAGGGACGGCTTTTTCCAAGCCGTGACAAAAACCACTGCGGTTCATCCTCATTTTCCCGGGGAAGGGGGAAGATGGTTTCAAACTCCAACAGGGCCGTGTATTTGCCCTCCGAAAGGTTAGCCGAACTGAAGACCGGCACTCCGCACGCAAGCGCTGTGATCGCCAGATGGTAGCTGTGACCAACCACGGCTTCCGCGTGACTGATTAACTCTGCAAGTAGAAGTGGCGGTGGCCATGACGGCAGCCGCACAGCATTCGGAAACCCGCTCTCTATCACGGCCTCGTGATCCCCCAGTACTGGCCCGACAGGGAGGAGCAGGACGCGTAAGCCTTCAAATATTTGCGGATGTTTTTGTACGAAGCGAATGAAGGGGGCAATGCAATGGATTGCCTGGACAATAATGTAGGGCCCCGTCAATCCCGAAAGCTCCCTCAGAATTTTAAGTTCTGCTGACGACTGGGGGTTGACCATTCGGGAAATTCCGAACGCGGTATCGGGCACCACCCCTATCTGCGGGTCATTGCAAAAATACGTCAGCGCCTCTTGCGAAGGTTTGTCACGCACCCGGATGTGGCGGCTGTTTTGAAGGACCAGCCTCATTAATGGTTCTGCCCATTTGGGGATAATGTTGCAATGCATGCCCGGTGCATTCCAGATCAGTGGAATGCCGTGCTGCAAGGCAATCAGGGCCGGGGTTAGCCAATACCCGGTGGGGTGATGTATTTCGGGAGTTGGCGGACCATAGGCGGGGGCAACGTCTTTGTCAAACCGGATAATAAATCCGCCACCGATGAGGACACCGTCCAGGCGCATCGCGAGGTTGGGCAATTGCGCCACCGATGTAACGGTATAGGGCCACTCCGGCGTAGATTTAGCGTGATAGGAAAATCGGTGAAGCTTCACCGCGCCCAGCCGCTTCGTCAATTCTGCCTCGGCAACGATAGGAAAGAGCAAATCTCCGTAGTTCTGGACATCGAAGGTCCCGCATATAGCAATTTCCCACACGTGTTCTTTCATATGAACCCCTCTTCCAGGTTTTATACGATTGGGATATCTGGTGAAGGGTTATCATCATCCAGCTTCCTTACTTAATTGGCTTTTCTTACGCCTCAATTACAACGGCTGTCCCTGTCGCACATCTTCGGCGAAACGTCGCCGTTAATCTGGCCGGGAAAAGACCCCGATGGGCATGGCGTTAACAGGCAGCCTGTCCGGCAATCGCTGAGTGGAAGTTCGTAGGAGGATTACATCACGTGATCAGGGATATGAATACTGTAAAACCTTACAGGGAAGAGTGCGTGACGAGCGGAGGATTTTTCGGCACTCGCGACAGGGCACGCCGTCTACTTTGATTCAATTGGAAAGATTCAATTTGATGCTGGAGCATGCGGAAGGGCAACGGGTGGTCCTCGCGACACGAACTTGCTGTTCGCCTGCGCGTTATCAGTGATATGTCGGCTAATGGAGGGGTAGCCATTGGACTGAAGTCCAGTAGTAGCTCCGATTAACGCTTGATATTATTGACGGGTTATTAGATACGCTTGAACTGATCGCGAACGAGCCCGGAGCAGCATTGGATTGCATTATTTGAAGATCGACCTTCCATCGTGACTCACTTGTTACAGAGCCCAACGCAAAACAAGATTCTCGGGGCTTTACCCGATGAAGAATACAGGCGCTTACTACCATTTCTTGAATTGGTCCACCTGCCCCTGGGTTACGTCATCCACGAACGAAGCAGCCGGATAACGCAGCTTTATTTTCCTACAACTTTCATCGCTGCGCGCGTCTACGAGCTTAGGTCGGGTATCAGCAGACTCGTTTCCATGACCGGCAATGAAGGAGTGACCGATATGTTTTTACTGTTCGGCTGGGATGGCACCCCGGCCACCGTGCTGGTACAAAGCGCGGGCTATGGGTACCGTATTAAAGCAAATGCCTTGAAAAGGGAATTTGAGTCGGGAGGCGCTCTACAGCAGTTGTTGTTACGTTTCAGTCGAACTTTGCTTCTTCAAACGGAGCAGAGCGCGTTAGAAGTCTACCTGACGATTGAGCAAAGACTATGCTGCTTTTTCCTGATGATTCTGGACCGTTTACCAACTGACTCCATGACGATGACTCATGAGTTCGTAAGCAAGATGCTCGGCGTGCGTCGTGAGAGTGTGAGCATGGCGGCCCATATGCTACAGGTGGAGGGTGCAATACAATACCGACGGGGACATATCACGGTAGTGAATCGAAAGCTGATGGAAGACCGAGTACACGAGGGCTACTTAATGCTTAGGGAGGAATATAACAACCTGCTGCCGGCCGACGCTTGTAACCATTAAATCTCGGGGATCGAAGCAGGATCAGACAAGAGGCGGCATCAATGTATGTAAGGCTACCCCCTTGCCTTCGAACTTGCAAAGCCAACGCTTCACTAAGTCCGAAGCTCAGCCAGCAAGGCGACAAGCTCTTCCACATTGACAGGCTTCACAAGGTAATGGTTAAAGCCCGCTTCAAGTGAATTTTTACGATCCTCGTACTGGCTATATCCGGTTATTGCTATCAAGACCGTTTGCGCCAGGGCTTGAATCGACCGAAGCCGGCGCGCGAGTTCATTTCCGTCCATGTCGGGCAGGCCAATATCAAGCAGGCATACATCCGGTAATTCCAGAGGTGCTCGTTCAAGAGCGCGGTAGGGATTGTGCTCTATGACTGTCTCGTGCCCTGCGGCTTGCAGTAACATGGACAGCATAAGCGCCGCATCCTGGTTGTCATCAACGATCATTATGCGTAGTGCTTTACCCGGCGAAGAAATAGCCACATCTTCGTTTTGAAGGGCAGGAGCTTGCGGTTCAATATAACGGGGAAGCAAGACGGTAAATTTGGTCCCGGTACCAGTCCCTTTGCTGTCTGCTGTTACGCTGCCCCCGTGAGACTCTACAAGACTCTTGACTAGAGAAAGACCGATTCCCAGCCCCCCCTGTGACCGGTCGGCAGAGCGTCTTGCCTGGGCAAACAGTTCGAACACGCGCGGAAGAAGCTCTTGCTCGATGCCGATCCCATCATCCTGAACGACGAGCATCAGTTGCTCACGATGCGCGTCGAGGTGAACCACGATGTTCCCGCCCTCCGGAGTGTATTTGGCAGCATTGTCTAAAAGATTCACTATCACCTGCACCAGCCGCTTGCGATCTCCAAGAACTTGGAACGATTCCGTCGCCTGAGGTAATACGAGCCGATGTCCCCGGCTCTCGATTGCCGTGCCTGCTTGCTCGACAGCATCGGATATCAGGCTCCTGATATCCACCGGATGTTTTTCCAGAGATACCTGCCCACGAGTAACGCGGGCTACATCGAGCAGGTCATCAACGAGGCTCGTGATATGCTCGACCTGGCGGCCAATAATTTCACTGGCCTGCCTTAGACGTTGCTCGTCAACAGTGTCGATCTTTAGAAGTTGGGCCGCTGCCCTGATGGGCGCCAGCGGATTGCGCAGCTCATGCGCCAGCATCGCCAGGAACTCGTCTTTACGCCGGTCGGCTTCCTGCAGCTTTTCTTCTGCACGTTTGCGTTCCGTGACATCCAGGGCGATACCTCGTATCGCAAGGGCCTGGCCTGCCTCGTCGACGATGATTTTTCCGCGGACATCCGACCAAAAAATCCCACCGTTTTGGGGATGAATAATTCGTACCACGACTTGAAATTTCCCCCGTTCCGCGATTGCCTCCTCGCACGCATTCTTCATGACCGACTGATCCTCCGGATGCAGCAACTCCCAGGGCCGCGCCACTCTTTCCAAATCGGCGCTAAATATTTCCGAAGCGTTTCCAGAAAAGCTCAGCTCTCCGCTAGCCAGTTTCCAGTCCCAAACTACCATGCGGACTGCCAGCATCCCCTCCTCCAAACGTCCCTGACTTACTCGAAGTGCATCCTGGGCATGTTTTTTCTCGGTGATATCCGATCCCTCGACGAAAATACCCGAGATAGAGCCATCGGACTCGACGATGGGCTGATAGATGAAGTCGATAAACAGTTGCGTTAAAGCCGATCCTGAACCCAGTTGAAGCAGAATCGGGACCTCATTTGCAAAGTAGGGCTGCCCTGTCGCGAAAACCTCGTCGAGAAGTTTACAAAAACCCTGTGCGTCGGCTTCCGGGATGGCATCGCGGACTTGGCGGCCCAGGATTTCACGATGCCCGACCAGCCGCATGTATGCGTTGTTCGCAAACTCGAAAACATGCTGCGGGCCGCGCAAGACGCACATGAAGCCGGGGGCCTGCTGGAACAAGACTTTCAGGCGGTCGGCTTCATGCCGGCGGCGCAGAATTTCCTCCGCAAGGCGCTCATTCACACGTTTTAGCTCGTCGGTGGCTAAATGTTCTTTGGTGACGTCATTGCATACGACCAGCACCCCGCGTACACCCATAGCGTCACGGATTGGGCTGTAGCCGTACGTCCACCAGGCATCTTCCCGCGTGCCGTTCCGCGTTACGGGTACGAGCTGGTCTTCATTCCAAGTCGGTGGACCGCCGGCCATGATGGATTCGATCTGTGGTCCAATAATGGGCCAGATTTCCTCCCAGCACTCCCGGCCAGGCTGGCCTAGCGCACTCGGGTGGCGCTCAGGCCCAAGGGTCTTTCGATACGCATCATTATAAAACTGGATTAAATCCGGCCCCCACCAGACAAACATGGGATGGTTGGAGTCCAGCACTACATTTAGTATCGTCTTAAGAGAGACAGGCCATTGCTCAGTTGGCCCCAGCGGCGTGGCCGCCCAGTCGAATGCCTGTATGAGGGATGCCAGTTCTCCGCGACATGATAGTAAGGCAGGTGAGAGAGCCATGTTATTTCCATCGATAATGTAGGTTTGCATCCGTCCCCGCTAGAACTTGCGGAAGTGGGGAGTGAGCCCAAGGCGGGCAACGGGATGAGAAAAGGTGACGAAGGTAGCGGTTAATGTGCCGTACTGGACAATAGAAAATCTTTCGCTTGCGCTCACAGGCAAACGAAGTTGACCACACGGAGCGCCAACCGTTCGCGGTCGAATCATTAACCTGGCCCGCCCCAGAATCAGTACTGGGGCCGAAACGGAAAACCCGACCCCGGACCCGCCGCCAAAGTCAGCATCGGTCAAAAGTGGAAATTCCGGCCGCCTACCTGAAAACGGCGCTGTCACCGGGAGAGCATCCGGGTTATTTTGAATGCCCGCAGCCAGTGCTTCTGCTTATTTCCTCCTTCTACCTGGACCACGTAGTCAGAGAAATCGTCGGGAAGCTCGAAACGACGGTTAGAGACCGGCAGGTCTCATGAAACCTCGGGTCCTTGCCGCAGTAGGTGATGGGTGACCTGGCGACGCTTGAACAGGTATTTGTAAATTTGATCGGCAACGCCGTTAAATATACTTCGAAGCAAAAACGAGCTGAAAATCAGCATCGGCTATCTGGGCGATGAAGAAGGCCAGGATCCATGTACGAGAGAGTTGAAGCAGCAAACGGCGAAACTTCCTGCCACCTCGTCTTGACCGGGCGCCCGGGAGACGTTGTTAAAAGGCTGTACCGATTATTCCTCTTTCACATCTATCTTGCGATGTTCACCCAGCGCATCGGTATCCCCTGTCGCAAGCGCTTTGACAAGTCCGTATGCACGCGCGGTAGCGCTATCAGGCGCATCCCAGTATTCGGCTTCCATAATGCTGACTTTGAGCAACGCGAGGTCTGGATCATCCAGCCCCTTTGGAAACCAGGGTCTGATCCAAGGAGACCATAAGGCCTGCATTTTCTCCTTGTCATCGACCAGCTCAGCAGCACCGGATACGGACAGATAATCATGTTTATCTGCGCGAACATAGCAGAGGTTGACTTGCTGATCCGGCTGCGCTTTCGCAATTTTTGACGATGACAGCGATGTAAAAAACCAAAGATTGCCTTCGCCGTCGAGTTGCATGGTCGCCATAGGGCGGCTACGTAAGACCCCGTCTTTTTCCAGGGTAGTCAACATCGCGAATCTGGCATCGCCCACCATTTCAGCCACTTTCGCCAGGGCGGCATTATGTTGTTCGTTGATTTCCATGATGACTCCTTTATATTGATTGGGTTTGATTCAGATTTTTTCACTGTTTCAGGTCGATGCATCGCCTGAGTACCGGTTTCATCATTCCTTTCAGATCGGCGTAACACCCCAGATCCTGCGTCCATTTTACCCCATCAGAGCAAGCCCAATCGCAGCGGGGATCTTACGCGGGTCTGGGAGGCTCCGGACGTGCAAAGGGTCAATCGCTCATTGAATTGCTGAGATCGGGACTGAAACTTTTTCGCAGGATGCATAGAAGGAGTTGGCATCAGCCAGCGCAAAGACCGGTCTATTTGGCTCTTTGATGATATAGGTCACCACGCCGAAGAAGACCAGTTCCCCGCTTGACCATCCATTCGCCATCCACATCGGCTATGATGATATCGGAGGACTTGGGCTTGATGGAGCGGTCGACGATCAATGTGGCGCCATCGAAGATGCCAGCGCTATCAGGAGTCGCCCTTGACGTTGAAGAAGAACGTGGCAGGGGGTTGGCAATGAAGTGGTCATTCAGGTCCAGGGTTTTCTATTCATATTCCTGGGCCGGAGAAGGAAAGCCGCATTGGCCTGCCAGTATCTTGCCGCTGTAGATGGGACGAGGCAGGGACGTGGGATCCGGGCTTGCAATGGGAAAGCGATCGTATCATCCGCATTCCCCTGCTTTGATGCTTTTCTAAACGGTTCGAGATAGAGCAGAATGTCCGACTTGAGGCTCACGGTACCCGTAGCACGGATGTTTTCTCCCCGTACGGACTCATGCATTTCTTCGGACCTGACCCTTCCCTTCTGCCGCCACGTGCGCCCATGACTAGCCTTCGCTGAACTCTGTAACGGCGTTCACTTACCACAGCCCAAGTGATCTGTTTATAATTTTGTAGCAGGCTTAGAATTCCCTCCCATTCCACGAGCAAGTAACCCGGCTCCCTCTCTTGTGTGTGCAAATGAGAAACGCTTCCTTCTTGCTATTCATGTGGTCAATGCTATTTGCGTCGGGGTTGTCCGCAGATTCCCTAAAGGGTAAGGACATTGAAGTTGAGGTAAACATAGCTGGAGAAAACATTATTATTGACCTTAATTTTGCGGTGGCGGCAACCCAGCAGGAGGTCTGGGACGTGCTGACCGACTTCGACCGCATGGCTGATTTTGTCTCCAACTTGAAGGAGAGCAAGGTGGTCAGTGTTTCTGAAGCCAGGCTTACGATTTTTCAGCGCGGCGCTGGGACCTACGGCCCTCTGAGCTATCCGTTCGAGTCAACGCGGGAAGTAAGATTGATTCCTTACCATGAAATACGGTCGCACCTGATCAGTGGCAATATGCGCAAATTGGACGGTGCTACTTATCTGATTGACGAAGGCGGACAAACCCGTGTGATCCATCGCACTAATGCGATCCCGAAAATCTGGATTCCTGCGGCAGTGGGAAAGGTCTTCATCCAGCATGAGATGCGGGAGCAGTTCAACGAAATGCGAAATGAAATAATCAAGAGAAAGAAGGTGGATCTTAAAGAAAGGGACATGAGGAAAACACGTGAACAATGAACAGGTGAGAGAAATTGCTTTAGAACATGGATTTGAGTTAACGGAGCAAGCTGATGGCGCTATAGGGGCGGTTCCCTATATCCGCAAACCTTCCCCAGACCTGTAAGGCCCAAACCCATTCCGCCAAACAGGCAAGCCCTTTTCTGCCCTATCTGCCCGGAGGCTGAACTTGAGGGAGTTGAGGCCAAGGGGTTTCGCGGATGCGGACGGCTTTTCCAGACAATGTTAATCACGCAAAAGGAGAGGAAAATGAATAACCAGCACTTCATCGAACAGCCATGACGGGCGAACGTTCACAATAATATTAATTGCGCACGATTAGAAAGTTAGCCGGCTTGTAGTATTGTTCAATGTCGATAGGTCAGCCATACCTTATCCCTGCTCAAAATGCCACACTTTGACCCAGCATCGAGGTTAGTAATCATCGCAATGTTTGGCTTTTGTCTTTCAGCCGCACAAGCTGCAACGTTCAGTGGAAGGGTCGTGGGCATAACAGATGGGGACACCTTAACAGTCCTGACCGCATCAAAGCGGCAACACGAGATACGCCTGGCTGAGATAGATGCCCCAGATAATGTCCAGCCGTTCGGGGCAAAGTCGAGGCAGTCCCTCTCTGATCTATGTTTCGGCAAGGAGGCGGAAGTCCCCCCACGTGTAAAAGACCGTCATCAGCGAATCGTAGCCCGTGTCAAATGTGCTGGCGTTGATGCCAATGCAGAACAGGTTAATCGCGGCATGGCCTGGGTGTATCGGCGCTACGCAAAGGACCACGATCTGTATGTGCTGGAGCACGGGGCAAAAGTAGGAAAGCGGGGACTATGGGCGGATTCTTCCCCTACTCCGCCTTGGCAATGGCGAAAGAACAGCAATGTGCGGCAGACTTGAACAATCGGAGACGCCCCGGCATTACGCCAATAATCGCTTCGCGTCCATATTAAGGAACACCTCACAAGGCCGGGAGACAATAGCCCTTCCTATAACGTCGCCCCTGGGCAATCTCCATGGATGATCATGCTCCACACTGGCGAACTGCTCTTGATCGACACGACCTGGGGCTATCGAACTCCGAACGAAGCAGCTGGGAAGAAGAAACCATGGATATGCGCGCGAGTTGAGAAGCCTTTGACCGGACGGGGCTGGAGGGCTTGCATTAGCAGGCGAAGAAAATTCCTAATCCTTCTGTCCCAGCTGACAGGTGTAGCGAGCAATATCGTGCTGAATATTGAGATCAAGTCGTCGAGAGGCTGACTTCATTCGGCCGAGCATGGGCACCATGCCCTCAACAAAATAAGCCGCTCGCTTTGTTATTGCTCCCCTTGGCGAATACTTGGTCTTATGGGACCGAGCTGCAGGCAGATCAGGCATAAGGACTCATCCCGTTTCAAAGTGAAACCGAAAATATAAAGCCTGTATTCCTATTTATTTGCTCGAAACAACATGGCTAAGACCCGTCTCTACTTGGATTCGCTTTCCAAACGGTTCTCTAACTGTGGTTGCCCAGCGGTTTTGATAGCCCCGGGTTTTGATCGTGACCAAAGGGGAAAAGAACAGGCTCGTAACATCCTTGGGCGAATGTCACGAGCCTAAATAGGTAATGAAACCTAAGGGGGGAAAACAATGAAAGTACAGATACCAACGCTTACTCGTACTAATGCTTAGCAACAAGAAGCAGCCCGATTATAGAGGGGGGATACCAGCTTGGGAATGTGACATATTGCCGCGCGACAATATGTCACACCATGGAGTTGGCTGCTTTGAAAGTAGTATAGTGCCATCGGAGAAAGACAGCAGAAGGTGATACAGAACAATCACTTATCACATCTATCCACCCTGCTTCCTGGAAGCAGCCGAGCCTCGTTTTCCATTCAAGCACTTCCTTGCCTGCGGTATATTGTCACATGCGGCAATATGCCGCATAGATTAATTGCCATGGCTCGTTATACTCCGTTACGCGCGTCAATGCTCACACCAATGTGACGTGTATTTCAATCTTGATTGTCAAATGGGAGTTTAACGAACGATATGAAAAAAACTTTAAAGTACGCATTGCTTCTCGCCGGCATGACTTCATTGCCGGCAATGGCTCACGTGGGTTATTCGGGGCGTAACTTCGGTACGTTCGATGGTACTTCGGCGACCTCCACCCTATCCGGGCAAGGTGTTACCGGGAATTATGGCTGGATCGACGGCACCGACGCGGACTATGGCGATGCCCATAAAACGCTGCCCTACCGGTTCACGTTGCTCAACCCCACGGATGTAACACTTACGTTTCAACAAGCGACATCCACAGTTACGGATCATAGCGGAAACACCTCGACGTCCCAGCTAGGGCTGATACCCGGCTTTTCGCTCTATCAGGGGCTCGCTCATCTTGCCCCACTGAACGCGGATACAGACACATCCGCTATCTCCAAGGCAAACCGGCCGGCTAACACGGAAGGTGCATTCAGAGCATTGGACGATATTAAGATCGGCAATGACCCGGACACCGCCAATGGGATTCCGGCAGCCCTGAGCTTTCTGAAATATATCGGCCATGCCTATGATGGTGCTGCGAGTGGGTCGGTCTCCGGTTTTGACGGTGTCGCTGATGGCAAGGTCTCCCACACCTTCTCGAATCTGGCAGCCGGGGATTACTCGGTATTTGTGGGCGGGTCGGACTATCTGGCTCAGGAGATCTCGAATCCTAATATTCTAACCAAGTACGGCGTTAGTGGCACATTGGTGGCTGGCGTAGTACCCGAACCAGAAACCTACGCCATGCTGCTCGCCGGCCTGGGGCTGATGGGCGCAGTTTTACGCAGACGCCGTCCATTGAAAAATAGCTAGCGATCGATTGTTGCAGTTTGGCACTAGAGGCCGCTCTCCTCACGGAGGGGCGGCCTTTTTGTGATCACTTCTGGTAATCAATCAGCTATTCATTGGATAACTACCGTGCATCTTTTCTCTCAACGACGTGGCCTCTCCTGTGGCTGGTTCGTTCTTGCTGCTTTGTCAGGCCAGGCAATGGGGCAGGAGGTTTTACGCGAGGTAAATGTCTCGACCACTCGGGTGAAGGAGCCCTTGATCGAGAAGGAGTCTCTCAAATGGACACCGCGTCCAAGTAGTGATGCGGCAGAATTTCTATGACAGAAGCCAGGGTTTTCCGCGGCCAAAATCGGCGGTACCGCCGGGACTATATACCTGCGAGGTCTGGGTGGGCCTCGCCTGGGTATCGTCATGAACGACAGCCTGGAGGAGGCGGGCGCCAACCACGGGACTGACCCGGCCACGTCCTATATCCAGCCGGACGCCCGCGACCACGTCACGGTAGTGAAAGGACCCAATAGCGTCCTGTACGGCTCCAGCATGGGCGGGCTTATCATATTCAATGAGACACCGAAAAAGTTTGAGAAGCCTGATGTACGCGCTCGATTGGTGGGTGGCTTGGGCAGTTTCGGCCGCCGCGATTTGACGGCGGACGTAACGATCGGGGCTTCCTTGGTCCAGTTGCGAGGTATCTCGAGTTTTAACCGGGGCGACAACTACAAGGACGGCTCGGGTCAGAAATTCTTTTCTTTCTTCAAACGCAACTCAAATAAGCTGATCGCGACATTTACACCCACAAAAGACATTACTGCCGAGTTCAGTGCGGAACAGGGTGACGCTCAGGTTGCGTTCCCCGCATTTTCACTGATGGGCGATGGGATTCACTTCAAACGAGCAATCTTGGGAAGCCGTTTTACGGTGGCAAATATTTCAGAGAAATTCAGGAAACTGGAATTGCAGATTTATGACCGGAATCTCGATCACCATATGGACAACTTTACCCTCCGACCGGTAACAGTGGACATACTTAATCCAGTTCCATCTGGACCACTCATCACCAATACCAATCGCAGAACCTTGGTGCAGACTTTCAGGGGACGCTCCGCGCGAACTGTTGACACATTCGATCTGAACGCTAAAACAGAGGGCGTGATTGGCTACGAACACAAGGATGAAAAATTCGCCGGTGATAACCAGACGGCGGGAACGCTGTGCATCATCACCTCCTGCACTACCAGTAGAATATTTGTTCCTTTCTATGATCTTCACACAATCACCAATTCCGCATTCTCAGAGGTGACGTATACCGTGAATCCCACTACCACTATTAAGGCGGGTGCGCGGCGAGACTATTTTAATACCCACTCGGGAGAGCTGACCACCTTCCTTGGCGCGCCGCTGCCTACTTCAAATAGCCAGCGCGATGATATAACCAATAGCGACTTCATTCGCATTGAAAAGGAGATCCTGTCCGGCGCCACCGCTTTCATCTCTCTGGCAGACGGGGAGCGTCCGGCCAGCAATCTGGAACGCTCGAGTTTTAATGGATTCAATCTCAAAAAAGAAAAAAACCGCGAAATAAATATAGGGCTAACTGTAACTAAATCCGCATGGCAAGGATCAGTCACGGTGTTCGGCAGCCGCATCGATGATTACATTCTGGTTAGCCAGGGCATTAACTCACAAAACGTGGATGTAGACCGCGTTGGCACCGAGTTTGATGTGACCAAGCTGATTACGCCTCAGTGGAGGCTGTTTGGCAATCTTGCCTGGATAAGGGCTGAGAATCTGGCCATTATGGGTAGGGCTCTGTGCCGCTTGCGCAAACGCCACCTCTCGATAGCAGGTTTGGCCTCATTTTTCAGCAGGGAACCTTCTCCCTTACCTTGACCGGACGTGCCGTGATGAAACAGGACCGTATCGACACCGGCTATGGTAATTCGCTTGGCATTGATAACCCCACGCCTACACCGGGATTTGAAACGGCGAATATGTCCATGACCTGGAAACCCATCAAGAAGGCTCAGCTGAGCATGGGGATTGAAAATATCTTCGATCGCACATACTACGAACACCTTAGCCAAAGGATCAGGGACGCCCCGCCAGGGTTTGTCAATTTCGGCCGGGTTCATGAGCCCGGACGAGCGCTGTGGTTCAGAGTTGTCTTTAACATGTAAAGATCTTAATGAAGCCCCCCCAGGGGGAAAATTCCGACGCTGCAGCTGTCGTCGCAACAGCGCATCGGCGGAATATCCTGAACGGGCCAATGTTTAGTCAAAGTTGTTAACTATGATCTTGCCGCCCGAAAGAACAAGATCAGGGTATTCCAGAATTTTCAGGTTATGAGCAGGATTGCCTTTCACTGCAATAATGTCGGCGGGCGCACCCTGTTGTAGGGTACCCAATAGTGGGAAATTCAGGTGCTCGCCTGCCTTCGATGTCGCGGCACGCAGAATATCTGTAAGGTCCATCCTCGCCATTTGCCTCATATATATAAGCTCCTGCACATCGATACCCCAGGGGATGTCCGGATGCGCCACTTCTGCGCCGTATAAAAATTCACCCCCCAGTGCCGCCCAGGTACTGGCATTAGCAGCAATACCCGAACATTTCGATAAGGTGTCCAATGTCGTGACTATTTTTACGTTTTGCTCCACTGCCTTTTTCAATAATGTTTCGGGAATGATGTCACAAGGCACGTGAGCCCATTCATCGATGCCTGCATTGATGGCAATTTGCGCACCTTGTTCTTCGGCAATATGTGCAGTTACCTTACGGTTGTTCTTATGTGCTTCATCCACAATTGCCTTTACAATATTTTCAGGCAGCAGCGGCCAGGTTTTCTTTGATTGGGAAGCATCGCGGGCGGGCTTATCATGGATGTGCGTCTGTTGTGCATCCGATATGTCATGGTGCGAATGACCGGAGTGGTGGTTGTGGGCAGCACCATGACTATGACCGTGACTGGACGACCAAGGGGCGCCCTGTTCGCCGCCGGGCTCAAGCGCGATCTTGATGACGACCGCACCGCCATTGATCAGATCGCGAACTGTATCCCTGGCTTCTTTCTCCGTGGAAACTGCCCTGGCGATATTTTTTTCTCCCATCATGGGGATGGGATATCCGCCGGGTGCCGTAATAATCGGTCCCGAAGTGAGAACACGCAAGCTTCCATCTCCCCCGTACGGCATATGCACCGGCCCACCCATATCGCGAAGAGTTGTAATTCCATGCTTCAGAACGGTGATGGCCGGAATATTCTGAAATGCGAGATGCGCGTGCAATTCGATAAAGCCAGGCAGTATGGTTGCATCGCCTAGATCAATGGTGCGCGCGGGGTTGGACTTGAACGAGTTGCGGGTGTTGATTTCTGCGACCTTTCCATTTATCACCAATACCGAAGTATTCGCTCTCATGTTGCTGCCGTCAAAAACCCGCGCCGCATGCAGGAGAATGGGTGCATCGGGGGGCTCTTTGGCGGCAACGGGGGCGGAGGCAACGAAACTCAGAATCAAATACAAGCAGAAAAGCGTCTGTGTGACAGATTTGCAGGGTATATGCTTTAGCATTTCAACTAACTCCTTAAACGACTACTTACACTTACGAATCCACCGTTTGAATAGTGACCATTGCTAGCAATCGCTTGGCTCAATGATATCGGCCAGAACACAGAGCGCCTCCATGAGCAA
This sequence comes from Nitrosospira sp. Is2, assembly GCF_033095785.1. Lineage (GTDB taxonomy): Bacteria > Pseudomonadota > Gammaproteobacteria > Burkholderiales > Nitrosomonadaceae > Nitrosospira. Next base: position 243,141 of record NZ_CP137134.1, read on the forward strand.
AAAACTGCCCCATGCCGACTCGACCAGTTCATCGTGTCCACGATTGGTTTTGTAACAGCAGCCCCAAAATATTCCCTGGGCTTTCCCCTCTTTATATTTTTCCCGGCCGTGATTTTCCTCGAAGCCTATGAAGTACGTGCTGAGAGTGACCGCGGTAATCTGCTGATGGGCGTAAAGACGCCATTCATACCCAGCAGGGACAAGATCGGCCAGGACAAGCATTGCCAGGGATGCGATCACGGAAGACGAATGATCGGGAGGACCCGACGGATCATCCAACCGGTTGGGCGCCAGCAGGTTATGGCGCGACTGCCGCCAGTAGCGACATGCGGATTGGGCATAAGTCACGTAGGGCTCGCCCCATTGCGCTGCGGCTCGACTTAACCCCAACATTCCCCACGCTTGACCGCGAGACCACATACCCGCCCGATCGGTTGCTCTTAGACGCCCTGCGCGGAGGTGTGCCGCTGTATGAAACGCGCCGTTCTTGGTAAAGCAGGTATCCAGTATGGTTTCGGCATGACAGCGCGAGATATGAGGATAGACGCTGTGCTCACCGCGGTTGAGAAGCTGGATCAAGGACGCAAGGGTGTCTATCGTGACGCATTGATTTCCTTCCACGCCTCCACCCATGCCGGTACCAAGCGGAACGCAATTGATTTGTCGATCGTAGGAGGCCCCAATCGCCGCGATGGATTCTTTTACCGTCAAGCGTGCGCTGATGTCGCCGAACCAGAGATCCCCGAGCGCCGCGCCATACCAGAAAATCAGGCAGCGATTGATGGAATCGGCAGCGATCTTGGACGATAAGCGCGCGCAGATTTCGGCAGCTTTGCATTTATCCGATATTGACCCCGTGACTCGCGCGCGCAGCCACCACCATCCGCTCCAGAAGCCGCCAACCCACGAACCTCCCGGAGAGACGGTCCATTGGTCGGTGGATCCTGGGGAATAAAGCGGAAAACCATCCTTGCACTGAGCGTCAATGGTGTCCATGCGACGAATTAACGACTCAAGCGCCTTTAGCACTTCTTCGCGGCTCAGCATCTGTGCTTGTTCGTTGCTGCTTCCTTCTTTCATTAGATGCATAAGGGCTTCTCAAAATACGAGGTTGAAATCCAGGTAGACCATGTCCGCGTCTTTTTTCCCCTGATAAATGCTTCTGAAGACAGTGCCGCCGAACGCGTGCCCGTAATAGAATCTCCACGATAAGGCTTTAGTAAGGGTATGCGTGAAACTGATGTCGAGCGATTGACCTACATCGCTACTGCCCGCGGAAGACTGCCCCGAATAGCCAAAGGCTCCCGATTTCATCGTAGGACCCAAGCCCTTGTAGAACAGATCGCTGGAACTGGTGAGCGACAGATGATGCAGGTCTATGGTTACCCTGGTTTGCGGGGTGGGCGACAAATTCAGCTGTATGTACGCATCCTGCATATTCATCAGATTGTAGAAAGGGAATTTGACATAGCCACGACCGTTTGGAAGGAGGGAAAAGAAAGTTTTATGCTTAACGTCCGTCGCGTCATCGTCGCCTGAGCTGACAAAGTAGAGCGCGCGGAGCCATGGCTTGAAGGCTGCAGCAGACCATTGATAACCTGCCTCTGCAGCGATGGCCCAGGCTTGATGCTTCTGATTTGTCCAATCGCCGAACTGGTAGGCCCCCCAAAGTAAAGCGTCTGCGCTGCCCCCTTTCAGTTGATGAAGCGTCAGCAAGTGTGCACCAACGGTATGGATATTCAGGTTTTGACTATCAAGACGGGGCCGATCGGCGGCGGCGCGATTATCCACAACCTGCGTGTTGCGCTTGTCATCGTAGTTCACATAGAAAATCCGGCCTTCGGTTCCGGGCAACAGTACATCCTTCTTACTCGTTACCGCTGCATAGAATAGGTTGATATCACTGATCTGGCTTTGCCCTTCGGCAGTAAAGCCGCCTTGAGTTGGGCGAGTAGCGGTCATTGTCATATTGAAGCCGGCTTGATCATAAACCGCCGCAAATCCGTCGAAGGTTCGACCTACGTGGACAATATTCGAGGCCAGAAGACGCTGAGCGACACGAGATCTTTTAAGGCTGTCGAATTTCTCATTGCCCGTCTTGTATTCCATGCCATCCATAAATTCGAATCTGCCAATCTTCAGAAACGCTCCCGGGACGCCCAGCGAACTGAATTTGAAGTCAAGATGAGCCTGCCTTAAAAAAATATTACTCACATTGGTGGATTGATTTGCCTGGAAATAGGCGGCGCCGAGGCCAAGCGGGCCGCCGGGGGACGCAACCGCATCATTCGGGAGACCGTATAAACCGACATATTGGGCTTGCGCATAACCGTCAACATATGAAGTAGTGAGCAATGCACCGAGCCTGGCTCGCAACGCCCACAAATCATAGGAATTGTCATTGTTTATTGCGGGGCTTGGGCGAAAGAAATCCCATGCTTCGTAGCTGCCGTAAAGCTCGCCAGTCATGCGCAGGTATGGGTTGATATGACCTAGTGGCTTGCTCCCGTCCCCGGCCCAGGCATCGCTGGTCAGAAATACAAATATGATGGCGGCTGACACCCACGGAATTAACGATTGCAACCATTTCTGATGATTAACTTTCACCACGTTTAAATTCTTACCTTCCAGCGAGTCTTGTTTTTCCGCGCAAAGAATCTACAATCTGGGCAATCATGGAATTCATTTCTTCCAAGGATGAGGTTCCCATCGCGTGTTGGCGTAGCGGCGCCGGTAGACCCTTGTTACTTGTGCATGGCACGTCTGGAGATCACTTTGCGTGGTCCCCGGTATTGGCCGCGCTCGAACAGCACTTCTGCGTCTGGACCATTGATCGGCGAGGACGTGGACGCAGCGGCGACCGCCACGACTACGCTCTTGAGCGCGAAAGCGAAGATATCGCCGCTGTCATTGACGCCATAGGCCAGCCGGTGCATCTTCTCGGACATTCTTTTGGAGGGCTGTGTGCCCTGGAAGCGGCACTTCTGACCTCCAACATTGACTCGCTTCTCCTCTACGAACCGTCCATTTCGCTTGCTGGCAGCGGTTGGTCGCCTGAATTCGACACACACCTGCAAGCCCTGCTCGATTCAGGAAACCGGGAAGAAGCGCTTCTGTTTTTTTTTCGCGAAATCGTCAAATCACCGCCCCATGAGCTTGCTGCCCTGCAAGCGGGACCGAGCTGGCCAGGACGCCTGGCCGCTGCTCATACGATTCATCGCGAATTGCGGAGTATCAGCCATTACACTTTTGAACCGAACCGTTTCACGGCGCTCGGAATTCCGGCCCTGCTCCTCCTTGGCGGCGAAAGCCCACATCGCCGCCACCTTATCGCCGAGATGCTTCATCGATCCCTATCTCCCAGTCAGACTGCGGTTCTCAAGGGACAACAGCACAGCGCGATGCGAAGCGCACCCGATTTATTCGTTCGTGAAATCCTGACATTTTTACATCTTCACGGTGGAAGTACGCTGGCCGTGGCTGGCTGCAACTGCTAACGCCTGAGTCTTCCGTCGACGGGCAGAAGCGAGCGCCAGTACCGTGAGGCACGCGGCCATGAGCACGCCAATGAGCACGACCCACCCAGACGACATATCCGGGGAAGAACTCGACAAAACGCCGAAAAGCGGCGGACCCAGTGCAAAACCGCTGAAGAATCCAACCGAGACATATCCGGATGTGATCGTTACCGGACCAAATTTCGGGTCCCTTACCAGCATGCTCATCGCTATTGCGTTCGTGCCTGCCGCGGTAAGCCCCATGCTTGCGGCCCCTATCCATAACAGCCAATGATTTTCCAGATCGGCGTGCATCGTCACTGCTATTGCGCAAGCCGCAATAGCGATCAGTAACAGCAAAAGAGCCGACTCGTCTTTAAGTTTTGCCCCTATTGGTGTCAATACAATCCGGGAAATCACTCCCATAACACCGAAAACGGCAATTAGAGAGCCAGCCAGCGATAGCGGCATACCTTGCCGGGCGGCAAAAGTTGGTAAAAACGTGACAAAAGCAGAGAGCGAAACGCCAACGCAAAACTGGGTAACGATTAACCACATTAACAGCGAATTTGGAGGCGAGAGCGAGAAGCCCCTGTTTGTTCCGCTATGTTTCCCGGGCGTAAAGAGCGGGGCCGCTATACCGAGTAACACTGCCACCGGAACAATCAGCCCGAATGCGGTCTGCCAGCCATATCGTAATGCAATGCCTGGGAGCACCAGACCCGCGAAGAGAGCCGCGAGCTGAACTCCAGCTTGTTTCAGCCCCACAGCTTTTGCTTTTTTCTCCGGGGGAACTTGTTGCGTGATCAGTAAATTTGTTACCGGATTTGCGAGAGCCTGAGCGACCCCGCAAATAGCGGTGGCGACCAGCAGACCATAAAAATTTTGCGCCGTTGCGATCAGGGTAAACGCAAATGCGATAGTCGAGAAAAGTACGATCAGCGAATAACGCGTACCAACCCGATCGACGAACGCACCCGCCCATAGCGATAAAACGGCTGCCAGACCGAACGAGTTCATTAGCAGGTAGCCGAGCGACTCGGGCTTGAAGTGAAGGTCCAGGGTGAGGAATGGCCCGAGCGCGCTGATCGCATATAAAACCAGCATGGGCATGGCCATGGCAAGAACCAGTACAACGCGAAACCAGATAGCCATCATGCCTTGCACTTATAATCCGATACCGTCGGGAAGCGGGTGCCACTCGTCCGAGCCGCGAAGCCAGACCCCAATTTGAAGAAAAATTTCGACAGATCGGCAACCATGGGATCAGGCAAAGTGATAGGTGTCTTCTTCTTTAAAAGAATTGATGAGCCGGCGCCCCACTGAGCTGACAAGCGACTCGTCGGTTCCGTCCAGAATGCGTGACGTCCGGGCAATTCTATAAATGCCGGAGAGCGGGGTAAGATCGCTAATGCCTTCCGCGCCATAGATTTGCACTGCCGAGTCCGAAGCAATGCAAAGTGCTTGCGACGCGGCGATTTTCGCGACATTGATCTGGACATCATTTGGACATCCCCCGTCAACGCCGCGGGCAGCGACTCGAATCAATTCCCTCGCACTTGCTATGGATTGGTACGCCGTGACGAGGTGTTGGCGGACCAGCTGTTTTTCATGCAGTCGCGCGGAGAGGCCACGGCCGGAATTTATCCGGGCGCCCATGAGATCGAAACATCGTTGGGCCAGTCCTATCCAATTCATCGAGCGTAGCAGCCTCCCCCTTCGAAGGCGTCGGCTCATCAAATCCATCCCGCCGCCACTGGATCCCAAGAGGTTGCTCTCAGGGACCTCGACCTCTGTGAAAGACATCTCGCCCTGACCGAGGAAACGACCCAATATCGAGATTTGGCGCTCGACCTTGTATCCGGGTGTATCTGTCGGGACCAGAATCATGGAGTGTGACTTGCCGAGTGGCAAATCTTCCCCGGCGGTGCGTGCCAGGACCGTAACAAAAGTGGCGCGGTCTGCGTTGCCAACAAACCATTTTCTGCCGTTGATCGTCCAATTCCCGTTTTCGAACTGTGCGGTCGTCGATATCAAGCCGGGGAACGATCCACCATGTCCCGGTTCAGTCATCCCGTAAGCCGGAATGGCTTTCCCCGCCGCCATTGGTTCAAGGAAATTTTTACGGATTTCGTTGGTACCAAATTCCAAGAGCATATGCGCATCCAATGCGGAATGGCTCCCAAGAATTGCCGGAGAGAATTCCGAACGCCCTTCCTGTTCGGCAACGATAAGGTACTCTTCAAGCGATGCCATCTTTCCGCCATGAGACAATGGGTAAAACAAGCCCCACAGCCCGGCAGATCGGGCTTTTTCGGTAAGCTCGGATTGCAATCCCGCGGCCAGATCTCCGCCATCGGCCAACATTGGTTCATGGGGAAGGATTTGCTCATCGACGAAGCCTCTCACCTCTACCGAAAGGGATCGCGCCAATTCCATACAGCGCGGTTGTGTTTTCACAACTGATTCGCCAATTGGACAAGGCCAGCTTTGGCCGTGTAGTTGCTGAACTCCACCTCGGCAGATAACCGCTTCTTATCGATTTTTCCTGCCGGACTGAGGGGCAGTTGGCGGTAATAGCGCAAATATTCCGGCAATTTATTCGTATCCAGGCCCTTCTCATGCAAGTAACGAGTGAATTGGGATAGCGATGGGCGTTCAATCCCATCCTTCAATGCCAGGCAAAGGCAAACCCGATGGCCAACGTCCGGATCGGCTACAGGTACACAGGCAGCGCTGACAACAGCCGGATGGGAAACGGCGATGTTTTCGATTTGGGCAGGACTGATATTGAGACCACCGCGAATAATGATGTCTTTCTTGCGCCCGGATAGCACCAGATATCCATCATCATCGATAAAACCAAGGTCACCGGTAAAAACCCAGCCATCCGCGTCTCGATATAGCGCATCCAGGTCAGGAGCATTCACATATTGCATAGGACTTATCGGGCCTCTGGCAGCTATTTCTCCGACACAACCTTGGGGAACCTCCTTCTTCTCGTCATCTACTATCCGGATAGAGCAAACCTCCGGGTTAGGCCTCCCGGCCTTGCGAGAAACCGTTTCCAAATCATCATGAAGGGTAGTGTGGCAATTAACACCGTCCGCAGATCCGTATAAACTGATAAAGCCACATCGAAACGCCTCGGTACATCGTCGGATTGACGTCTCGTCAATTTTCGCTCCACCACTAATAATAGCGATCAGACTGGACGTATCCGCTTTTGATAATGCCGGATCAGCGGCGATGCGTTGGAACATGGTGGGAACACCAAAGATGTAGGTCGGCTTCAATTCGGTGATACTTTGAATGGCAGCGGCGACGTCGAATTGACGCAGCAGAACCACGGCTCCGCCGAGCCAGGATAAAACACCGAATGTTGCGGTTGAACCGAATGCCGTGCCCAGCGGCACCAGATAGAGGCCCCTGAAAGCACTGCCATCGACGTGTATTCGTTGCAGAAAACGTCCTCGTCCACCAATCAGCGCGTTGTGGGAATAAGCAACCCACTTTGGCTCGGATTCTGTTCCGGACGAGATCAGCAGCCGAACGGGGAGGTCGGGGGAAACGGTGGGTAATTGGCTTGATTCAATCGGCTCGGCTCCAAACAGGCTATCCATCGTATGCCAGCCGTTTCGCTCTTCCCCATCCACAATGAGAACACGGAGCGACAACAGAATCGGCCGTATCGACTCAATAAGTTCACACAGGTCAACCCCGGCGTATTCATGCTCAACAATAATTACGCGCGCGGCACACCGTCTTAGCAATGACACAATCTCAAGGCGCCCACGCCCTGGGGGAAACGGTGCCACAATCGCTCCTATTGCAGCGGCAGCGAGATCGATCGCGCAACCATGCCAACCATTCTGGAGCTCATAAGCGATGACATCTCCGGAAACAACTCCCACTGCTTTGAAGCTGGTTGCAAGACGACGCACCCTGTCTAATAGTGCTGCGTAAGTGATCGTCTCATCAAACGATACGACCGCAGGGCTGTCAGGGTTCTGACATACATGTTCGCAAAACAGCTGGTATACGGATTTATTTGGATAGATCCCATTTAGGGTCCACTCGCGGCGAACTTCAGCAGGAACCATGTCTACGATGCCCGAATGATTCATCTGAAACTCCAGGGAGAATTCACGCTCGTATAAGAGCCAGGACTCAAGCCCGGCTGCAGATATGCTATGTTCTGCAGGTCAGCCAGGTTTTCGATAACCACAGCTGAAGGAACGCATGCATCTTCCAGCACTTCAGCCCATTCAGTAGCGGTTCTTGACCGGAACAAAGAGTCCAGGTGCGCCTCAAAATCGGCCGTTTCAGTATCCGTGTCGATTTCAAGAGCCTCAGCTAATCGCATTAACGTTGCTACATCGCAACATTCAACGGCGATTTTTCCCTGCTTGGTGTCATAGATTTTGTCGATAATACTTTTTGAGGTTTCGAAAGTAGTGGGCATGTTATATACCTCACGGAAATCATCCGCACACAGAAGCGTGGCGGCGCTCATCAGCGAGGAAGTGACTTTCGCACCAACCTTATTCATACAACGATTGAGCAGTGCGATGGTAATCCCCTGGGCTGCAACGACCCCTCCGAGTACATCCAATACCGTAAATAGAGAGCCGCCATGATTCCCTGAAGTGTCCGCGATCTTTCTGGCAACCCCGGAGTAGGCTTGAGTCATGAAATCCGTGCCGGGTCTTGAGTTCAAGGGGCAATGAGCCGCCCTGTCTGTCGCCCAACCCGCGGCGTAGGCATAAATCAAGGAAGGATTAACCGCAGCCAGGTCTTCATCATCCAGATTTAACAGCACCGCTTTACCGGGCGCCCAGTTATGCAGAAACACATCCGCATCCCGCACCAGTTCCTTGATTTTCGCTTGTCCAACGGGAGACTTGATATCCACTTCCTCAATAGTTTTAAGACGGTTAAGCGCATGGAATCGTGCCGAGCAACCCTCCGCCATTGGCGGCATACCTCGCAGCGGGTCTCCACCCGGCGGCTCGATCCTGATAACTGTTGCGCCCAGAAGTGCGAGAAGATGTCCCGCGAGAGGACCTTGAATTCGCCGACAGGATTCGATGATGGTCAGCCCGCTTAACGGCAGGTCACCGCTGGCCCGGGTTGATGCCCTGCTGTCCGGACTTCTCTCGTAAAGGAACTCCCAGGGTCCCTGGAGCCAAACGTGCCTGCAGTCGTCATCCTTCGCTCTGTCGTCAATGGATCGTATGGGACAGATTGACATGCCAGTACGAGCACATACTTGTGAAATATGCTGGTAAGAAAGATCTGATATCGCGCTGACTAGTTCATCAGGCAGAGGAGATATGGCTTTAGCATATCGCAGCAGAAAAGCGGCCCATCCCTTGCCGGCCACTGCTGAACTCACACCGACCTCGGTCCAGAATTTCTGCCAAGGGCCGACATCCAGCGTTTCGATTTCAAAGATGATACCGTCCGAAGAAACCAGGGGAAGACAGGGGGTATGGGAGGTGTTGTCCGGCAACAGTACTTCCGGAGACTCGCACACTGTTGCTCCCGCTATATACTGTCCCAGGCTTAATAGCGCTGCCGCTGCCATCGAAACGCTGCTGTGCCGTATGGGCAGGCCGCGTAGCTGACCGATTGAAGCCGCAGCTCCACCTTGAAGCGCCAGCGCGGCCGTTAAGGTCGAGACGTAGTTCAACCCCAGAGGCCGGTATTTGCCACTTGCTCGACCATGCACCGACATAAGCCCACATGCCGCCTGCATAATATTTTCAGTCATAAACGCTTGCCTGGATGCGTCGCTCCATTTATCGACGACGCATACGATAGGCTGGGTATGCGGGGTCTTGAATTCAAAAGATAGCGCGCGATTTTCCGCAGGGCTTTTGCTCGACTCAATTTGCATGCCCAGTGCGGTGGACTGGTAAAGCAGTGAGGACGCGATAGCAGCGAACTCCGGACTATGACCATCGAATGGACCGGTTATCCCGCAACCGGTTAAGGCACGGTTCATATTCATTTTATATGCGGGAAGCGAACAGGCTCGGCTTGCCCGCCGGCGACAGCGGGCAAAATGGTCAGCGAATCGCCATCCCGCAATTCTGTTGATAACCCTTTACCAAAACGAATGTCGTCATCGTTTACGTAAATATTGATGAAACTGTGTGCCGTGCCGTCGGTTATCAGCCTTTCTTTCACGCCAGGATACTGGTGCTCTATTTGATCAATGACTTCGAGAACGTTGACACCAGAAATTTCAATCCGCTTCTGATTATTGGTGAGCGGTCTGAGTATGGTTGGGACATTTACTGTGATAGGCATAGCTATTCCTTTTCGATTTTATGATCACAAAACCCGGAAACTACGGTGGAGGCGAGCTCGCAAAACCGGCTTCAACTCAAGCCGACGCTCCGTTACGATTGGTAAACCTCACATGTGATGGTGGTCATGTGCGTCCTTGCTCCCGGCCTGGGGCTTGGCGGCGTTCTCTTTCCTGGCAGTCTTGGCCGTGGCCTTGAGCGGGATAAAGCGGACGGTCGTGACTTCCTGTCCGGGAAGGTCAACGAATACTGTGACCACTGTCTGGGGAGCAACAGAAAAATCCCCGTTACCCCTTAGCATGTTTTCTCCCGCCGGTTCCAGCTTGATAGAGGTCTTATCCTTGCCCTTGCCGATTTGAACGTTTGCCTTGCCACCGCCCCCCTCGGTGCTCAACGGACGGTCTGCATGATCCATTACATAGAGCACGATTTCCTTATCCTTGGCGACGAGCTCCAGGTGGTAAGGGCCAGCCATTCGCGTTTGCCCACCGTGCGCCGATTCCCTGGAATCGAAATATGCTTCATCGTGGGCTCCGGCAAACATTGATATCCCTGACAGTAAAACAGCGACAAGTAACGCGACGGCTCTTGATTTACTCATTTTTCGTCCTTCCCTTGGGGATACGTATAAATCGGCTCGGTTTGTTGCGCGGGTCATACAACTAGGCAACCATCGACAATTCCCATTCTGTTTTATAGGAACCCAACATCCTCACTCGTTCTTCGGTCACCGTCCCGTCCACGATGCGGAAGCTGCGGATTTCTTCTGTATATGCCGGCTCTGTAGGAATAATGACGTAATGAGACGCCGGCTCCGTTGCATACTGGACATCTGTACGGCTGGGGTAGGCTTGCGTATGGGTGTGCGAATGGTAGATAACAATGGGCTCCTCGCCTCGCATCTCCATAGTTCTCCACACCTGAAGGTGCTGCTGCGGGTCGAATTTAAAAAAGGTTTCCGACTGGGCTACATTACGCATCGGAATCAAGCGAAGCGGAAGATTTGAACCGGCGGGTCCGGCGATGATTCCACAGGTTTCAATAGGGTGATCTTTATGTGCTTGAGCAAGCATCGCTTCAACAAGTTTGGCGTGTATGGTCAGCATAATTTTCAACTCCTGAGTAGTAGGTTCATTGAATGACAAACAGAATTTTCGTGTCGGAGAGACGGGACTTTTTAAACATGACGGATTGTCGATACCGAATGACTCTCGGGAAATGCAAAAAATGTGATGCGTGCGTGACTAAGTCAGTAAAAGTGAAGGCCGTAACCGCTTCCCGGCTCAGCTAATAGCTCGGCAATGAGCGGTCCACATCCCTTATCCACGCCAGAATTCCTCCGTCCAGGCTCTTTACGTTTGTAAAGCCATGTTTTTGCATTTCCGTCAGAACATCCCTGGAACGCATGCCCATCTTGCAATGAAGGATGATGAGATCCTCTTTATTCAGCCTGGATAAAGTTTCTTCCGTCATGATCTTGTTTTTAGGAATATGGTTTGCACCTTCAATACGAACAATGTTCCATTCTTCGATTCCTCGGACGTCAATGAGCTGCATCTCCATGCCGCTTTCCCGCAGTTGTTTCAAGTCCAGTGCACTGATTACCGGAACATTTGTTTTATTGTCGGAAGCGGGTTTCCCCGATCCGCAAAATTCCTGATAATCGATCAATCCCGTTATAGGAGTTCTTATCGGCGCCCGCCGCAGGGGAATGAATCTATACGTCATATCCAGCGCATCGTAAACGGCGAGGCGGCCAAGCAAAGTTTCACCTAGGCCGGTGATCAATTTGATTGCTTCGGTCGCCATAATTGCGCCGATCGAAGCGCAAAGGATGCCTAGTACGCCGCCTTCGGCACATGAAGGGGCCATTTCAGATGGAGGCGGTTCGGGATACAGGTCTCTATAGTTAAGGCCCAGTCCGCTCGGCGCGTTTTCCCAGAAAACCGAAGCCTGTCCCTCGAACCGAAAGATTGATCCCCAGACATACGGCTTTCCTGCAAGTACACAGGCATCATTCACAAGATACCGGGTCGCGAAGTTGTCCGTTCCGTCTATAACGAGGTCATAGCCCGAAATTATCTCGATGGCATTAGTTGCTTCCAGGCGTTCGTTATGAAGCTGAACATGAACATAAGGGTTCAATTCATTGACCGAGTCCTTTGCGCTCCTGGATTTGAAACGGCCGACATCCGATTGCCCATGGATGATTTGTCTTTGCAGGTTCGATTCGTCGACGATATCGAAATCAATAATTCCTAATGTCCCAACCCCGGCTGCCGCGAGATAGAGAAGTACGGGCGAGCCAAGTCCACCTGCGCCTATTACCAGGACCTTACTGTTCTTGAGACATTTCTGCCCTTCCAGGCCGAAATCGGGAATGAGGAGATGTCGACTATAACGAGCAATTTCATCTTTACTTAGCTCTCCTGAAGGACGTACTAACGGTAACAGTTGCATTAAAACCTCCATGTTTTAAAACTAAAGCTCGGCACTTATATCGGGCACTAATACATTTCCGACAAAAATAATTTTTTGTACTTTCCTTCACTCTTAAATTAAATGCTCAGTCATATCAGTCTCAGTTCAGAAGCTTGCGGATAGCCCGATCTGCCCCCAGCGCCCGGGCATGGGATAACCTGGGCGATAGGCATAGTTCGCATCCAGGAGGTTTTCCATGGCCACGAAAATCTCCCCTCTTTTACCGAGTATTGGCAATCGATGAGATACGCGTGCATTCATGATCACAAATGAATCCACTTGCTCAGTATTGACGGCCCCCGCCGCCCGCGGACGGCTGAGCGCCAATACGCTTGATTGATACTGGGTATCAACCGTGAGACGGACAGGGCCGATTTGCCCGTTTATACCCGCTGTAACGGCCCTCTTCGGTGTATAGGGCAAGTTGTCGATGCTAGGATCAAGCAGCGTCAAGCCCCCAAATATCGTCCAGTTAGAGGTAATATTTTGTCGGATCGCAATTTCGGCGCCACGCATAACGTAGGTCCCGAGATTTATGAATTGGGGAGGGGGCGGAACATTCGGCGGGAAGCCGAAGATATAACGATTCTTCACCTGATCGATAAATACGCTGATATCGATTTGCGTTGATTCCGTGGGGGTCAGCTTCACACCGACTTCCGCATGATTGAGCTCTTCCGCGGAGAGCTGCTTCCAGGTCTGTCCGAGCGGGGGAATCAGAGACGACAGGACGGGAGCTTCCAAACCCGGATAATTGATGCCACGCGAGACATTGCCAAATATCGTAATCCTCTCGGATATCAGGGATAGGCCGGCGTGGGGCGAGGTTTTTGTCTGGAATTCACTATGATCATAAACGCGTATACCAATCGCCGGGACGAGCGACCAGCTGTTACCCAGGTCGATCTTTTGGCTCAGCGCTATGTAAGGCGATGTGACGCGGAAAGTCGGCGAGTTAAAGGTGCCCGATGGGGCCGGCGCTACGCGATTGAATCGGGATTCGCCCGAGACCCAGTCGCTGTCCAGCCCGGTAACAATAGACCCTCCTTTCCATAGAGAGAACTGTTCTTTCCAGCGCATGCCGGTCATCTGGAAATTATTAAACTGATTTCCTTCCAATCCGGCCTGATGCAGCCAGTTGCCTTCACCCCTGTTGTGGTAAATACGGAGATCGCCATGCCAGTTGCCATGCTTATGGGATATGAAGGCAGATATCATTCCCGCCTGTGTAATGTATTGCGGTGCAATGGCTGGGGATGGGAGACGGTTGTCCCCCGGGTCTCGTGCCTGGTTGGTGACATACAAAAAGCTGGTCCCAACCGCCCAATTGTCATTCAGCCGCACACCGACACGACCCATTACATTATTCAGTTCCCCGCTTGCATTAGGCCGGTGTCCATTCGACTGGGCGTGGCCTTGTGCCAGCATGAAGTCCACGTTTCCGCGGCGACCAACGAGATCCACCTGCTCGATAAAAGTACTGAAGTAACCCCCGGAAATCCTTGCATTAGCCTGAACGCCATCCTCGGACGCACGCTTGGTTTCCAGATTGATCGATGCGAAATTGTTGCCGTTGATTTGCGGCTGAGGGCTTTTGTAGACTGTAATCGATTGCATGCCATTGACCGGCAACAGGTCGAGCAGTGGGTGGTTCCAGACGCCCATGTAGAACGGAACGCCATCAATATAAGTCTTGATTTCGCTGCCAGGACGGCTTACACCCATCCCGCGAATATAGACAGCACCTCCTTGATCGCCACCAAAACCGCCGACCGGGTTGTAACGTGATATCTGCACCCCGGGGGTACGTCGCAATGCAGTCGCCAGATCGAATGCGTTCTGGTCACGTAGCTGACTCTCAGTGACCACCGCGGACGTGCTGGAGAAAGGATCGATACGGACGCGATCAATGATTGGATTAGCCGTCACGACTACCGGAGAAAGCGGCGTTTTTGGAGAGGGTGTTGTACTTTGTGACATGGCTAAACCCGGGAAAACCATTGTTAACATCGCGAATGACACAATTGCCGAGTAAGTCTTTCTTTTCATTTTTCTTGTTCGTTTGAAGTGCCGGGCTGGTAATGGAAACCCGTCATTGCCGTTTGGTCTGCATCATAAATCCAGACTATGCAAAACGATTAATTTTTTCCATTTTCCCGTGAACATGGAAACTCTTGAAATATTCATTTCGGTTTTCGTGGCGCCACGTCTAAATGGCTGGAGAGCCCCTACTAAAAGTCATTGCGCCATTCCAAAAAGTCATATGACTGGGGACAAACTGTAAAACAAATGATTTAAATTAGGAATGTGGCATATTGCCGCATGTGGCATATTGCCGCATGCGACATATTGACGCAGATACAAGTTGACGCCCACTGAAGCGCCCGTACTTCGAGCCAAACGAGCGGGGTTTGCTTACCTGGGTATGTTCCGAGAAGGACGACTTATCAGACCGGGAGGTGCTGATATGAATGGCCAGGCGAGAATGGTTAGAAGCCGCCCTGGTACATCACAAGGCGAACGGCTCAGCCAATTTTCATGGCTGGGGTCTCCAATTACTTGGCACTGTGAAAACAGGAAAACTTGTTGCCACTTCATAGTTCACGGGTATGGCGGCAGCCCTGCTAGTTCCAGTTTATTGAACAGCTTCCGTATATCGGAGAAAACAGTTGTAAAGGCCGCCCATACGACGTCCCCAGTATCCGCTGCCAATTGACTGGCATCGACTGGTGGCTATCTTCTCTTTCTTCTGGACCGCCTGCTGAACCTTGGGTTGGGTTGGCAGCCAAGCACGGCTCAGGCGCGTGGGTATGCAGCAGGCTTATTTGCCACAGCAATACTGATTGGTAAGCCTCTTCTGTCATACTGAAGCTGCAGTATGATTCCGGATGGCCGGGTGGGCGGGATTTCTCAGAGAACCGCACAAATGCACGGCAGTCTTTGGAACAGGTCGTCGTCATTTTCCCGAGGTTAATTCAGCCTTAATCAGCATCAATTTTTCTTTCTTGCCCATCTGCTTGATTTCGTACTCGCGCTTACCTGCTGCTGAGCGGGTATCGTATTTTTCCTGGTAAACAAGCATGACTGGACGCCGGCAGCGGGTATACCTGGCGGCAAGCACATCATTGGTATTGTGTTCAGCCACGCGCCGCCCTACATCAAGGGCGATCCCAGTATATAAGCTGCCATCCGAACAGCGCACCATGTACACATTCCATGTATCCATTAATTAAACTAAGCCAATTTGGATATGAGGCTGGCAGTATTTCACTTCATCAATGAAATAAAGGGCTATGATTTTCCTCTCTTCGTGCTAAAGATGAGCATCCCGGTAACTGGATTCCGGAAAACAAGGACGCTTTGCAGCAGATAGGGATGTTTAACAACAACGTGTGGGTGATAAAAAAACTGCGGACGGCGATCCCGGAAGATCCATTCGAAGTATTAATCAATGGCAAATCAATGGGGAGGACCAAACTCCTGTCCTTTGCGAAACGCGTACCCAACACAAACCGTTTCCCTCAGGTTCTTGTTATCTACTCTTCGGGTTATCTGCGGCTCAAGGTCGGGGCTGATCCTACGCCAACGTTGCCGTTCGGCCAGAGCCTTGTCCTCGGGCCGGCAATCTCCGGTACCTCGACCTCATTTCCGAAGAGAACCTTATTCTTCCATCCCCAGTTACAACGTGTCGCTGTCGACACATCCCAACTCGGTCGGGATGGTACGGGCAGGCTGCTGATCCAGATTACGAGCTCGCGCTCAAGTTCCCCCAACAGCGCCACGACTAATCAGATCATGAATCTCTCTTGGGCGCTGATCCTGGAAGACCCATCTGACCTGGCAACCACGCTCCATGTGGCGGGGACGTTTGAATTAACAGAGGATGTGGTTCCCGATCCGGTGCAGACGGAAAAGTTCGAGTCAGTGCGGCTCCTCCAGGTTTCCACCATGTATATTGATAATGTCCGGCATGATGTTGACGCGCTCCGTTTCCTCACTGGTGGGAATGTGGTGACGTTATCCTACAGCCCTGCATTGGCAAATCTGCTGCTGCCCATTTCGCCCACCTCACTGGATCAAGGAATGCCGATGTTCGATTCTGTCCATACAGATGATGTCGGACAGCCCAACGGGAATACACCGAGCTACAGAATCAGGATTAATTCAACTACAGGCCCCATGACGGGGCCGATTATGGTTCGAGCATTTTTCAACCGCAGCCAGAACCTGCACAACGACAACTTGGGACTGTGGGCCTTTCAGCAACCGCCGGCGTCTATTAAAAAGGGTACAACCGGAAACATCGATTACACCGTGATCGCGAGTATAAATCCTCATTCCCTACAACTGCGCCCGCTGCTGCCGGATTAGTTGTAGCTGCTGGATCCGCCTCCCGCCACGATCTCGAAAGAGTTACTTACTTGTAGCCGCTGGATCCGCCTCCTGCCACGATCTCGAAAGAGTTACCAGAGCACGCCCGCAGTAAATAATTTGTCTGAAAGGAAAATGAGATCGACCGAATGAAGCAGTAAAGCGGTGACGAAGGCGTGCAGCGCCGTGCCACGACGAAAGTCGCAACTCGACATAGAGCTGCCTGTCCCGATGGGCTCTTCAACATGTGAGTTCAGTCTTATCGCTCGCTACTGAATCACGCGTGGATGGCTGCCTCTCTTCAACGCTTGAATGGCCTCTTCCTTATTTCTCACAATAACATTAGCCGGGCAGAAGAAATATCTGGAAAGCGCCCGTTGCGCATAATGCTGAGAGATATCTTCGAGTTCCTCCCATTTTGATACTCGTGCCCGTACCCAGGTCCTGTCGTCACGGCCAATGGCGTAGAGCCTTTTTTCGGTAACCTGAAATTTAAGTATTAATATTTTCAGTCTCGCCTGCTCTCTCACGCCATCGGTTGCACACCGCATTCCCTCGTAGCTTACGTTCATCGCTCCTTCGGGTGATTTGATTACCAGCGTATAGCGCACTATGCCTTCCTCTCCGACCACGAGAGAGGGAGCATCGATGTAATAAAGATTATTGCTGGCAGGGCCGGCGTCAAATGGCAGCAGATTCTCCGCTTTGGGGTAAGCAGGCAGTTGTACCTGCAGTTCAGCCCAGGGTTTGTCACCATCAAAATCGGTATCAAATCCCTTCAATGCCTTTTGGGCGGCGCACGCCGCAAGCGTCAGCAAGCATAGCAACAACAGAATTTTTTTCATGATAAAAAATCAACCAGCGCAGATATCACTCTGCCGGTTTCAAGCACTGCACACCTTTTCCTGCTCAACCAGCAGAAAAGCAGCATCAAATTCCGCTTACAGCGTTTCGGGTGATGTCGAAGAAGCGGAGGCCCGTTTTCTCCCCCTTAACCGAGGGCTTTTTTTCCTACTGGTCTCAAGTCTGTAACGTAAAACATGGATTCACTGCTACGGCAGGCTCTATTTCACTATCTCCTTCCCGTGGAGCACAAAATGAAGCATAAAAATAACTACCAGCACGTTTAGTGCCAGTGCGGCGAGACCTAGCCAGGTAACATGTTCGCGCAGCTCCAGAAGCTCAAAAGGCACATAAATCGCTCCGCTTGCCGCCGAAACCCACTGGGCCCACTTCTGGTAATGCCAGAGACCATATGCCTCGATAAACCGGACAAGGACATATAGCCCCGCACCCGCTGCAATCAGGGGTATCTGCGGCTCCGTTATCTGCCCAGCCAAATCAAGGAAGATACGCGGATACCGGGAAGCCGGGTTCAGGTGGGAGTGCGCTACCAACTGTTCGGCAACCCGCTGAGCGTCGTGATGAGCCAAGGACAGCACGCCAAAACCTGCTAGCAATACCACCGCGCCTTTGAACGCTTCAAGAAGCGCGACCGTACGCAATGTTTTTGAAGCAGCGTTTGCAATCCGGAATGGCATGCAAGGATGTTAACTTAGTCTCAGCTGCAGAATATATAAACGGAAGGGCAGATGAATCGAGGGAAGTCGCCGAGTGTGGAATTTGCTCAGGTACGAACAACAAAAAGCCCGCGATTCCGCACGGTCTGGGCTCCAGCTATCCAGCGTGGCATCGGCACGCAATCAGCAATTATCGTCGCCCCCAGGCATTGCCTTGGCCTCGGGTTCGGCTGTGGCAGGGGTCGCCGGAGTGCCGATTTCCTGTCCATAGTACAGTACGCCTGGCTTGATGCGTTCCCGCCCCATTGCGACGCGATGGCTGTTGGTGTCACGCAGCGAATAAGCGCAGCCGCAGTACTCCTGCTGGTAGAAATTCTCGCGCTTGCTGATCTCGATCATGCGTGCCGAACCGCCGCCCTTTCGCCAGTTGTAGTCCCAGTACAGCAGGCCCGGATAGCGTTCGGCGGCTCGCTGCCCGCAGTCGTTGATTTGCTGCATGTTCTTCCACCGAGAGATGCCGAGCGAGCTGGTAATGACCGGAAAGTCGTGTTCGTGCGCGTACAGCGCCGTGCGCTCAAAGCGCATGTCGAAGCACATGGTGCAACGGATGCCTCTCTCCGGTTCGTTTTCCATGCCCTTGGCGCGCGCAAACCAATTGTCGCGGTCGTAGTCCGCGTCGATAAAGGGCACGCCAAACTGTTCCGCAAAGCGGATATTCTCGTTCTTGCGCAATTCGTATTCCTTCAATGGATGGATGTTCGGGTTATAGAAGAAAATGGTGAAGTCGATGCCCGAGGCGTGCATGGCTTCCATCACTTCGCCGCTGCACGGCGCGCAACAGGAATGCAACAGCACTTTGGCGTGACCATTGAGCAAGGGCAGCGGATTTCGCTTGAAGTCTGGTTTGTCGTGCATGTCGTTCACCTTGGCTGATTGCGGTGCGCGCGCGCCAGTTCGACGAAAGCGCGCAGGTAGTCGATATCGGCATCGCTATTGCGGATGCCCAGGAAGATCTGCTTGGCAATGCCCTGTCGGCCCAGCTTAACCGGCGCAATGTCGAGCTTGTCGGCATATTCCTCGACCAGCCAGCGCGGCAGTGCAGCTACGCCGCGGCCGCTTGCGACCATTTGTAACATGATGTCAGTAGTCTCGATGGGTTTGTGCCGTTTCGGGCTGATACCGGCGGGCATCAGGAACTGCGTATAGATATCAAGACGCTCGATAGCGACAGGATAGGTGATCAGCGTCTCGTCGGCAAGTTGCTCTGCTTGTACGAATGCTGCATGACGCAGCGGGTGCTGTGGGCCGACGCCCAGCACCTGCTCGTAGTCGAACACGGGCTCGAAATGCAGGCCGGTCCTGTAGAGTGGATCGGGTGTCACCAGGATATCGATTTCATAGCCGAACAGGGCACCGAGGCCACCAAACTGAAATTTTTGCTTGACATCCACATCCACTGCCGGCCAGGCGGCGAGGTAGGGCGACACGAGCTTGAGCAGCCACTGATAGCAGGGGTGGCATTCCATACCGATACGCAACGTGCCGCGTTCGCCCTTCGCAAACTGTACGAGGCGCTCTTCCGCATGCAAGAGTTGTGGCACCAGCCGGTTGGACACCGCAAGCAGATATTCTCCTGCCTGTGTGGAGCGCAGACTTCGGCCCTCGCGATGCCAGATGGCTACGCCGAGCTGGTCCTCCAGCTTGCGCACGGCATGGCTCAACGCGGATTGCGTGAGATGCAGTTTTTTCGCTGCGGCGGTTAACGAGCCGTGTTGCTCGACCGCGCGAACGATTTCAAGGTGGTCGCGTTCAAGTATGGTCATGCCGTATCATCATGTATGAGCAAGGTTAATTAATGGATGAAATAATACCATTTTTATTCATGAATTATGCGGCCTAGAATGGCGCTGTTTTCCACTCACTCAAGGCTAAGCATCATGACACTCACGCACAACCTCGGTTTTCCGCGCATTGGCGCCAAGCGCGAATTGAAATTCGCCCTCGAATCTTATTGGAAAGCACAATCCTCCCGTGACGAATTGAAGACCTTAGGTACCGAACTCCGCCGCCGGCACTGGCAGGACCAGGCAGCATTGGATCTGGTGCCGGTTGGCGACTTTGCCTTCTACGATCAGGTGTTGGACATGAGTTTCACGCTTGGCAACCTTCCGGAGCGCGTACGCGGCTTTCACGGGGATGCCCTGGACAACTACTTCCGTGTGGCGCGCGGCCGTTCGGCCCAGTCGGCGGATGAACATGTCCACTGCTGCGGCGGTGTCGCAGCCGGCGAAATGACCAAATGGTTCGATACCAATTATCACTACATCGTTCCAGAGTTCAGCGCCGCTACCGAGTTCAAGCTGGATCCTTCGCGGCTACTGGAACAACTGGCGGAAGCCAAGGCGCAGGGCGTCAAGGCCAAGCCGGCGATCGTCGGTCCGGTTACTTACTTGTGGTTGGGCAAAGCCAAGGATGATTCTGACAAGCTGGCCCTGTTGGAGCGGTTGCTCCCCGTCTACGTCGAACTGCTAGAGAGGCTGGCCGCCGCAGGCGCTGAGTGGGTGCAGATCGACGAACCTGTGCTTGTTACCGAACTCGATGCCGCTTGGACGCGAGCCTTCAACCTGGCGTACCACCACCTCAAATCTTGCCGCGTGAAGCTTTTGCTGGCCACCTACTTCGGCGCCCTGCAGGGGAACCTGCCTCTGGCCGCCAACCTGCCGGTGGCTGGTCTGCACATCGATGCGATCAATGCCGGCAGCGAAGTGCAGAGTCTGCTCGACCTGCTGCCCTCCTATAAGGTCCTTTCGCTGGGCGTGATTAACGGCCGCAACATCTGGAAGACCGACTTGAACGCCGCGCTCGACTGGCTGCAGCCACTGCACGAGCGCCTGGGCGAGCGTCTGTGGATCGCACCGTCGTGCTCGCTGCTGCACGTGCCGGTCGATCTGGACAGCGAGCAAAAGCTCGACGGCGAGGTAAAGTCCTGGCTCGCTTTCGCGAAGCAGAAGCTCGATGAATTGCGCGTGCTCGCTACCGCCCTCAATCAGGGACGCGCCGCGGTCCAGACCGAGCTGGAAGTTAACCGGGCCGCCATCGCAGCGCGTCGCAACTCGCCCCGGGTCAACAACCCCGCAGTCAAGACGGCCATCGCCAAAATCGACGGCAAACTCGGCGAACGCAAGAACGGCTATGCCCAGCGCGCCGCCAGGCAGTCCGCGCTGCTGAAACTGCCGAAATTCCCCACCACCACCATTGGCTCCTTCCCGCAGACAACGGAAATCCGCCAGGCACGCAGCCAGTTCAAGGCCGGCGAGATTAACGAGGCAGCTTACAAGACAGCGATGCAAGCGGAAATCGCCCGCAGCGTGCGCGAGCAGGAAGCGCTGGGACTGGACGTGTTCGTGCACGGCGAGGCCGAGCGCAACGACATGGTCGAATACTTCGGCGAGCAGCTTAATGGTTACGCTTTCAGCCAGTTCGGCTGGGTGCAGTCCTACGGCTCGCGCTGCGTGAAGCCGCCCATCCTGTTCGGCGACATCAGCCGCCCCAAGGCCATGACGGTCGAGTGGATCAAGTACGCCCAATCCCTCACCGACAAACCCATGAAGGGCATGCTGACCGGTCCGGTCACAATTTTGAACTGGTCCTTTGTGCGCGACGACCAGCCGCGCTCAGTGTCCTGCTACCAGCTTGCGCTAGCGATCCGCGAGGAAGTGCTGGACTTGGAAAAAGCAGGCGTGCGCGTGATCCAGATCGACGAAGCCGCCCTGCGCGAAGGCCTTCCGCTACGAAAGTCGCAGTGGAAGGAGTACCTCGACTGGGCCGTCGAATCGTTCCGCATCACTGCCAACGGCGTGGAAGACGAGACTCAGATCCACACCCACATGTGCTATTCGGAGTTCAACGACATCATCGCGTCGATTGCTAACATGGATGCCGATGTGATCACGATGGAAACCTCACGTTCCGACATGGAGCTGCTAGACGCTTTCGACAACTTCAAATATCCGAACGAGATCGGCCCTGGTGTCTATGACATCCATTCGCCCAATATCCCAAGCGAGCAGCACATCGTCGAGCTGATTAAAAAAGCGGCCGAGCGCATTCCCGCCGAGCGCCTGTGGGTCAATCCGGACTGCGGCCTGAAGACCCGCCAGTGGAGCGAAGTGATCCCGGCGCTGACCAACCTCGTCGCGGCGGCAAAAACCTTGCGCGCCACGGTTGCCTGATCGTTTCACTCCTTGCGTCCGTGCCGAGAACAGCAGTTTTACCTTTTCTAACCCACTGCTTCGGTCCGTGTACCGCACAGGCAGGGTTCATGCAAGGACGTGAGCGATCAACAGCCAGTCAGACACCAGGCGGATTGCGGCCAGGTGCAGCTTCACCGCTAGTGAAGACAGATGACCTCGAAGGGTCTCGGTGTTATATTAGTGATGGCACGCTTCAGTGCGTTAGGAAATAGGTCTTATCACTCGGGCAGTGCATAAACCCGTAGCCAGCAGCTATCCTTTAGTTGCATGGAACGCAGTACCAAGAGAAACCTCCAGCCGGAAGGGCTGGGGGTTTTTGTTTTTCAGCTATGTGCAGACATCTTCATTCTTTGGCCTCTGCGCAAAGTTGTACGTATTGCAGATTCATAGAAGATCACTAGATGTTTTAACGCCCTCATTGTATCTTCAACTGCTCCTGGTATTAAGCCGAGGTTCAACTGTGTGAGTGCGGATGTAGTATTGCAATGGAATTTCTCACCCACCGGCTATGGCTTTCGCCAGAGCGACTTTTGGCTTCCTCTGCAACTCTCTGGCGAAACATGCTGCATTATTGAGCAGTTCCGGGTTATATGGGATCAAGCCGTAACGTTTTCCTGAGATGAGCTTCCTGCAACTTCGACGTGATCTCTAAGATAAGTCCCCTCTTCCCCTTCGGGGAAAGCTATCGTGACCATATCGGCAGTACAGCCAATAACCTGACCTTGCCCTCTCTTTGGAACCGAAACGCTAACCCCGATGGCGAGTTCTTCTTGAGAGGGAGCCTTTGCTTGTTCTTCATGAAGGTTTGTGCGTTGATCAGGCGGAGCAAGTTCCAGCGCTTGCTCCGGAGGTTCCAGGCAATTGTCGCAGTGTTTACAATGCTCCCAGGCCGACTCTTCCTCAAAATATTTAAGCAATACCTTCCATCGGCAAGCTCCCGCTTGGGCATAGAAAACCATGTCTTCCAGTGCCTTGCGGTGGTGGACATCTTTCTCATGTGCCGTGTTTGCGACCTCGAGAATTTTCTCCGAAGGATTCTCTTTTTTCCCGAGGCGATAGCCTAGGTTTTTATTGCGAACGATTATTCCGCGATCCTGTAATAGCTTCAGCAATATTTGCAGTTTTCTCTTGGAAAACTGACTAAACCTCTCCTGTATCTGGCTTAGCTCAACAACACTGTGATGCTCCAACAGCTCCGTGATACCCCTGTAGACACCCTTCAATTCCTCAAAGGTTGGATAGCGGCGCGCTAAAAAGAATTGCTGGATTCGTTTATCGTTTAGGTCATAAAGGAGCGTACATATCGCATCCTTTCCATCGCGGCCCGCACGACCGCATTCTTGATAATACGCACCCAGATTTCCTGGTATTTGAAAATGGACCACAAACCGAATATCCGGCTTGTCAATACCCATCCCAAAAGCGTTGGTGGCTACGATGATCCGGCTTTCGCCTTGCATGAAACGGTCCTGATTTTCGCTGCGATTCTTTTTTGGCAGGCGGCCATGATAGAGGGTAACGGTTGGCTCCACTGCACGAAGTGATGCGGCAAGTTCTTCCACCGCTTTTACCGTGGCTGCATAGATAATTCCGCTGCCATCGGTCGTCCGGATCAACTTCTTGAGCTCATCGATTTTCTCCTCGGCGTTGGTGGTATGTATCACCTTGAAGTGGAGGTTCGATCTATAGACACCTGTATTTATGAGCTCAACCGATCTGCGTCCCAATTGCTTCGTTATATCATCCATCACCTCTGGCGTGGCCGTCGCGGTTAAGGCCAGTATGGATGGATTTCCCAACGCCTTGATGGCATTGCCTAGCTCAAGATAAGCGGGGCGAAAGTCATGACCCCACTGTGAAATGCAATGAGCTTCATCCACGACGAAAAGGCTGACGGTAAGGCTCTGTAGCCTCGCTATGAATTCCGGATCAGCAAGGCGTTCCGGCGTTACATATACGATGTCGCTTTGGGCTTCGGAGATATTCTGTAATGCTTCCGTCTCTTCCTGCACACTCAGAGAGCTATTAACCTGGCCGGCCTCCACCCCAATCTCCTCAAGTTTCTCCACCTGGTCCTTCATCAAAGAAATTAGAGGGGAGACGACAAGTGTAATGCCGGGCAGACTCAGGGCCGGTAGTTGATAACACAGAGATTTGCCTCCACCGGTTGGCATGATTACCAAGGTATCGCGTCCATCCAATACGTTCTGGATAACCTGCTCCTGTCCAGGCCTTAAGGATTGCAAGCCAAAAGTTCTTCTTAAGTTCTTCTTAAGCTTGGATTGATCAGTTCTTAAGTTCTTCTTAAGCATGGATTGATCAGAATTCATTATTTGGCACCTCGTAGTCACCACAGTAGCGCAGTGGCAGAAATAATGAAGAATTGAAGAGGTTGCATCTGTTCGCTAGCAGACAACTGATCATTATTTTTAGAAGTGACTAACCTATAGCTCTGGTTGAGGCAGGAGACGGAAACGCGTAAGCCCAATGAAGGCCCATCGACCGAAATGGCCCTAAAATGGGCGATCGGTATCGTTCAAGCAAATCATCATGTCTTCCGGCAAAGCTCACAGTCAGGACGCCTTTTACGTGGGAAGATCAAGAGTGTCGGGCGTGTCTATCAGCAAACGTTAGTTGATACCGATTCCAAGGGGGCTGCAGCCCAAGCTCTATACGACCAGAGCCCCCTTACTGCAGCCAATCTGCTAAATGATCAGGTGCCACCTTTCTTCGCAGAACAGGCCATCTGCCCTGACCCGCATCCTGACAGATAGAGGGACTGAGTTTTGCGGTAAACCGGAGACTCATGATTATCAGTTCTCCCTGGCCTTGAATGATATTGAGCACCCTATGGCCTCAGGTTTCCCGGAGCTATTATCTATAATATTTACATCAGCTACTCAGCCAAAGACGAAGTGATTGCGGATATTGTTCATAGGATGAGGCCATTCAGTGTCGCAGATGAAACTAAGCAGCAAGCTCGACCGTCCGGTCGAT
Source organism: Nitrosospira sp. Is2 (assembly GCF_033095785.1). Taxonomy (GTDB): domain Bacteria; phylum Pseudomonadota; class Gammaproteobacteria; order Burkholderiales; family Nitrosomonadaceae; genus Nitrosospira. The sequence continues at coordinate 268,577 of NZ_CP137134.1, forward strand.
AACGACTACGACCACACGCTCGGTCCAGCGAATGCTGAAATAACGCTGGTAGAGTACGGAAGCTACGCGTGCCCGCATTGCCGGGCTGCGAATGAGAGAATCGCGCAGGTTCGTGATCAACTGGGTGACCGCCTTCGTTATGTATTCCGGCATTACCCTCTAACAGGAAGCGATATTGCTCTTAGAGCTGCCGAGTTGGTGGAGCATGCAAAAGACACCAACAGCTTCTGGGAGGCTCATATCGCATTGATGACGCGTTCGGAGACGTTGACAGAGGAGGATCTGATTGCGGTTGCCCGAGATCTGGAAATGTCCCTACCAGATCCTGGTGAAGCTAGGGAGGCAGATGAGCGTGCCAGGGCGCGCGTCCAGGCCGACGTAAAGAGCGCCCAAGTCAGCCACGCCTTGGTCACGCCGACATTCTTTATTAATGGTCGGCGCTATGATGACCCCTGGGACGAGAGCTCTTTTGCTGACGCAATGCTCGGCGCGCCCGGCCACAGATTGCGGGGTGTAGCGCTCGACTTTGCCGACTGGGCGCCTTCGGCGGGCGTCCTGCTCCTACTGGCGACGATTCTTGCTGTGGCTTTTACAAATTCCGGCCTGGGCACCCACTTCGTTGCGCTGTGGGAGCTGTATCTGGGCGTTTCACTCGGTACCGCCGAGTTCAGGATGTCCTTACTCCACTGGATCAATGATGGTCTGCTCACGATCTTCTTTCTGGTCGTGGGGCTGGAAATCAAGCGCGAATTTACAGTGGGCCGCCTCGCGAGTATACGATCGGGAGCCCTGCCGGTTGCCGCAGCTGCGGGCGGCATGGTGGTGCCGGCGACCCTTTATATGCTGCTGACTCCTGCGGGAGCCTGGTCGCACGGGTGGGGGGTCCCAATGGCGACCGACACGGCATTCGCCGTGGCGCTGATCGTGATGATGGGAAACCGTGTGCCAGCCGAGCTGCGCATCTTCCTGACGGCGGCGGCTATCGTCGACGATATTGGCGCGATCATCGTAGTGGCGATCTTTTACTCCGGCACGATGAACTTCGGCTATCTCGCAGGCGCCATGGCCATTGTTGCGGGACTGGCCCTGCTCAACCGTTTCCGCATCTATAGTGTCACGCCCTACGTCCTTCTGGGCGTCCTGCTCTGGACCTGTGTGCTCGCAAGCGGACTTCACGCCACCATGGCGGGCGTAATCCTGGCGCTATTCATTCCGACGCGGCCTCCTCCAAACCTAACAGCATTGATGACACAAGCGGATGTAATCTTGACTACCGAGGCACGACGCAGCAGCGAGGTCTTGCGGCACGGCCCTTCGCTTCCGGCGATGCGAGCGCTCGACGCAATCCACGACCGCCTGGAATCACCGGCGGATCGCCTGCTGCGAAAAGCTGGTGCCCCGTCAAGCTACGTTGTGCTGCCGCTGTTCGCCTTGGCCAATGCCGGAGTCGCGGTTACTGCGGATGTACTTATCGGCCACGAACCCCTCATGCTTGCGATTTTCTTCGGATTGGTGATTGGCAAGCCCCTAGGGCTGGTGTCGGCATCGGTCCTCGCTGTCCGGCTCGGGATCGCCACCAAGCCCGACGAATATTCTTGGCGGCAACTAATCGGAGCCGGCGCACTGGCAGGGATCGGTTTCACCATGTCGCTGTTTATCGCCAGCCAGGCGTTCCCGACAGAGACCGATTTTGCCGTGGCTAAGATCGCGGTGTTTGCCGCCTCAATAGCATCGGCGATCCTCGGCGTGGCTATCTTATGGAACGCGGACGGGGCAGCTAAACGCATAAACGAGGACGTGAGGCTGTAAGGGCTATGACTACAATCGTTCAAACAAGGGGAGTTGAAGATGCCTATAATGCTTCTGATGACACAGTAAAACTAGCGGTTCGTGGTTTTTCAGAAGGCGCAAATCATGGTCAAGCGAATTTCGCTATCGTCCTCACGAAATGCACGGTTTGATGGATTTAAACATATTGAGCCTGGGAGTTGTATGGTTTGTACGCATCTCGACAGCATTCGCGACGTCATACCTTCCGCGAATGGCTGTGAGGATTGTCTTAAGACCGGAGACTCATGTGTACACTTCCGCGTGGGCCGCCAGTGTGGTCACGTCGGTTGCTGTGATAGCACACCAGACCCGCGCGACCGGTGCTACATCGACGAAGAGAGGCTCGATTTCACCGGCAGCCCGACCGTACACCTCCACCCTTCATCGGTTGCTTTCGGGGATCCCAAGCTACGATGAAAAAAGTCCCTGACAGTTCGCTCTCGCCAGCGTCTGGTCAAGTGGACGATGTTCCACCCAACGCGGCAAACTTTCCATTGCCGCCAGACCTGGAGTCGCGCCGAGAGCAGATGTTTCCCAAGCTCGCCCCCGCAGAGGTTACCCGGTTACGGCGTTTTGGCACAGTGCACACCTGGCAACCGGGTGAACTATTATTCGAACCCAACAGGCCCGGGACTGGCATGTTCGTTTTGCTGCGTGGACGCATTCTGACCACGCGCAAAGATGGCTTCGGCATCGAGATTCCCATAATTGAAAGCGGACCGGGCAACTTCACGGGCGAAGTGGGCCAGCTTTCGGGTCGTCCTCCCCTTGCCTATGGGCGCGCCCTAGAGGTGGTCGAAGCGTTGGTGATAGACCCTCCCTCGTTGCGCGCAGTGGTCGTGGCCGAGGCTGAGCTCGGAGAGCGCATTATGAGGGCCCTGATTTTGCGACGTGTAGGACTGATCGAAATCGGAGGAGGCGGCCCGCTACTGATTGGCTCTCCGGACGGTGCGGGCATGGTGCGATTGCAGGAATTTCTTTCAAGGAACGGTCATCCCTATGTGGTGCTGAATCCGGCACTGGATAACGTTGCAGAAGATGTGATGAGGCTACACCAACCGCGGCCAAATGAAGTGCCCCTGGTTGTTTGTCCCGATGGAACGGTCCTTAAATGCCCCACCGAAAGGGAGCTCGCGCGTCGCCTCGGTTTGTATATAGATCTAAGCGCGGACCGTGTCTACGACGTTGCGATCGTTGGCGCTGGGCCCGCCGGTCTTGCTGCTGCGGTATATGCTGCATCGGAAGGACTTTCCGTATTGGTGCTCGACACTCATGCATTCGGCGGCCAGGCGGGTGCAAGTGCGAGGATCGAAAATTACCTCGGTTTCCCCACCGGTATCTCCGGTCAGGCGCTGGCGGGGCGCGCTTATGTTCAGGCGCAGAAATTCGGTGCCGAAATGGTGGTCCCCGTCGAAGTAACGGCGCTCGATTGCTCTGGCTTTCCCTACGCGCTCCAACTTGATTGCGGCGTACGGGTTTCTGCAAAAACCATGATTATCGCCACCGGTGCAAAATATCGGCGTCCCGCCATACCCGAACTTGAGAAATACGAAGGTCGCGGCGTCTATTACTGGGCTTCGCCGATCGAGGCCTCGCTATGCGGACAGGAAGAGGTGGTGCTGGTCGGCGGCGGCAATTCGGCCGGCCAGGCCATAGTATTCCTGGCGAGCCACGCGGCGCACGTGCATCACTTGATTCGAGGAGCCGATCTGACAAAAAACATGTCGAAATATCTCATCGACCGCATCGGGGCGCTGGCGAACGTTACCTTACATACGGAATCCGAGATTGTTGCAATCGAAGGCTGCGAAGAAGGAGTGAGCGCCGTTCATTGGCGCCATCGCCAAAACGGCAGCATGGAGACGAAATCAACCCGGCGCATTTTTCTGTTCGTTGGTGCCGATCCGAACACCGATTGGCTCGCCAATTGCGGCGTAAAGTTAAATGATAAGGGATTCGTCTGTACCGGCTTCGACTTATCGCTGGACGAATATGCTGGGTCGGCGAACTCGAAAAAGGGCCGTCAACCGCTACAGCTCGAAACTTCCATACCAGGTGTATTCGCGATCGGCGATGCACGTGCCAACTCAACCAAACGTGTTGCCGCCGCGGTGGGTGAAGGCGCCGCAGTGGTCGCCGAGGTGCATGCCTGGCTTGCATCGCATGAAGCTATGCCAGTAGACCACGGAGCATAACGGACTCTTGTAGCGAGTTAACTGATAAGTCGTGTGCAGCTCGTTTTCGTTCCCGCCCGTTCTTTTGCATGGTCATCGGCATCGCTGACTTGGCAACGCGTAGCCAAACTTGGCTGGCTGAATAAGCTTCTCACCTGATTAGCAACTCAAACCGTAAGCGGTACCACCCATAGCTGTTTTTGCGGATCGGATGGCTTCAGAATGGGCAAAAATATTTCATCAGGTTGTGGCAAGGATTCAAAGGATCTCGGGACAGAAGAGGATTTCAAGGAAGCGATCAGAGCGGTGCATGAGAAAGGAGGGCGAGTCATCCTCTATGTTGAGCCCCTTATCATCGATACCGATTCGGACATCGCTCGAGCATGGGATCAGGGCTGGGGTCGTGATCACCCGGATGAGTCAACCCAGACCAAACATGCTTCCACGTGCCAAGGGCTAGGCTCATGACCCCGGAACCTTGTCGCCGGTGTAGTTGATCTGCCAGTGTATGCCGAATTTGTCCGCGCACGCGCCGTATTTCTCTGCCCAGAACATCTCGCTCAACGGCATCACAACGCTGCCGCCCTCGGATAACTTCACCAAAAAGCGATTCCGCCTCGGCAGCGCTATCGGCCTCAAGAGTGATCTGGATATTATTGCCAACGATTAGCTTCTCCGGCATGTTTGAAGTGATGTCCGTTCCCATCAACGTGACTCGTTCTGTCAGAGGCAGGGCGACGTGCCCGACAAGGTCCTTTTCCTCCTCCTTTAATGGCGGCATATCCTCCATGCCCTCCATTGGCGGAAAGTCCCTGAAGCGCATTACGCCGCCCATAAACTCGCCGCCAAAGACGGATTTGTAGAAGTTGAATGCCTCTTCGGTGTTGCCTGCAAAGTTAAGGTAGATATTGACAGCTTTCATCATCGTTTCCCCTGTCGGTTGGTGGTCGATAGCGGCTGTGGTTTCACCGGGACGCGTTTTACAGCCACGTAGTCGAACGAGCCTTTAGGAGATCGCCATCCTTTTGGCGCAAACTTGACAGCGCCACCTAACGCTCCGGCTCAGCGGCGACGCGAAGTGCCGTCCGCTGAACCAGCTGATAGCCACGATTTCGCTTTTCTCGCTTATTTCCCATCATATGCCCGTTGCAGCGCATCAAGATTAAATTTCTTCATTTTGAGAAATGCCTGGGTAACTCGGGCCAATCTGGCAGGATCCTGATCCTGCATCATTTTGTCCATGACAATGGGTACGATCTGCCATGAGAGACCATACTTGTCCTTGAGCCAGCCGCACTGTTCGGCCTCCGGAACAGCAGAAAGCTTTTCCCAGTAGTAGTCTATTTCTTCTTGTGCCTCACAATAGACCATGAAGGAAATGGACTCATTGAATCTGAATAAAGGTCCAGCGCTGATAGCCATAAACGGCTGGCCGGAAAGAGTAAACGAAACAACATCGCAGTCACCCGACGGCGTGTCGTGCAGCGTATTGATACTCGTGATTCCTGAATCGGGAAAGACCGAGCAATAGAAGTGTGCCGCTTCTTTTGCTTCTCTGTCGAACCACAGGTGCGGAACGATCTTTTGTTTGACCACTGCCATCGTATTTCTCCTTATAAGTCTAACTCTTTATAAATCGCAAAATGCCAATTTCACATGGCACCTTGTCGTTTAACATCCCCTATTCGTGGCCCCGCAAATCTGCTTGCAGACTGCGCTGCGGCCGTCCATGCCGTATCTATGTAGACATCGAACACAGGTTCGATCGATGTGTTCCGGCTTGTCGTTGCACCCCTTGTCTGAGGGTACGGAAGGCGCAGTTCAAGGACGTAAGGGAGCGACATGTGCTGACCTTTCTTGAGCCGAAACTGCTCAAATCCGGCATGATCGGTCTGCCTTACAGCGTGTAGCTCGGCGTTGCTGGCATTCCACGATGACTCATTAGCGCTCGAATGTCCGGTATTGAGCCTCAAGACCAGTCCAGAAAGACCGCTCCTTGCCGGATCCGGGCCCTTCCTTTCCCCGGCAAGCATGAAGCACAAGGGCCATGGTTGATATCGTGTCTACCATGTGAATCAGTGCAGTCCGGGCCGATGGCTATTCGCCATAAAACTGCTCCGGTCGGCGTTGACCACGCTGCCCTATGAGCCGCCATGCGCTATAGGAACTTGCCAGCGCCAGCACGGCCGACAAAAGCATGACCCAACGAAATCCATAGACGAAAGCATCACCGACATCGGCCTTTACAGTAATTTGCTCGTCCCGGGTCGCTGCGGCCGGCACATCGATCCCGGCCAGCTTGTCCCAATGCGCAAAGACTTCCCTGCTCACCACAGGCGACACTTTGTGTTCGAGATCAACTAGCGCATGCCGGAAGGCCACGCTCATCACGATGCCAAACAGCGCAATCGCCAGCAGCGCAGCAAGCCGCGAGACGGCATTGTTTATGCCGGACGCAGCGCCGGCCTGGCTGCTGTCCAGGGCATTCATCACAGTGGTCGTGAGCGGCGACACGCTAATCGCCATGCCCAGGCCCAGAACCATCACAGCCGGGAAGAACGTAAGCCAATAGCTTCCACCGGTCGCTGGCAATGCGAACAGGCCAAACCCCAGCGCAGCAATAGCCGGACCGATCATCAACGGTTTCTTCGCGCCGTAACGGTCCACCAGCGCGCCTGCCCAGCGCGACAACAGGAACATGGTGAGTATGAAGGGCAGCAAGGCGGCGCCCGCCTCCACGGCAGTATAGCCCTGCACCTGTATCAGGTTGAGCGGCAGAAAATACAAACTCCCACCCAGGGCGGCATATAGAAGCAGAGTGAGCAAGTTGGCACCGGAAAAGTCGTGCGAACGGAAAAGCTCCAGCGAAAGCAACGGCGCCGGATGCCGACGCTCCTGCAGCACAAAAATTACCGAAGCGACGGCAGCCAGTAAAAGGGAACCGGCAACCCGCAAATTGAGCCAGCCGGCGGTAGAGGACAGGATAAGAGCGAATACCAGCGAGCCAAGACTGATGCTTGCCAATGCGGCGCCCAGCCAGTCCAGGGGCCCCTTTTCCCTGCCCCGGCTTTCAGGCACGTAGCGCAAAGTGAGGAACAGCACCGCCAGCGCCAGCGGGATATTGACTAGAAAGGCGGCGCGCCACGACCACTGCTCTATCAGAAAGCCGCCTGTCACTGGTCCCAGCGCGGCGGTGATCGCGGTATAGCCGGACCAGGTGCCGATGGCTTTGCCGCGAACATCCGTTGGGAACGAGGCGCTGATGAGCGCAAGGCTGCCGGGAACCAGCAGTGCTCCACCCACGCCCTGCATGGCCCTGGCGCAGATGAGCTGTTGCATGCTGGCTGCCATGCCACACCATACAGATGCCGCGGCAAACAGCATGACGCCGGCCAGAAATACTCGGCGCCGGCCGTACCGGTCGCCAGCGCTGCCTCCTGCCAACAGCAGGGCCGCCAGAAACAGCGCATATGATTCGATGACCCACTGGACCTGTGCTGCGCTTGCGCCGAATTCATGCTGCAGCGCTGGCAGGGCAACATTGACGACTGTGCCGTCAATGAAGACCATACCGGAAGCGAGTATTGTCGCCGCCAGCACCATGGGGCGAACCTGCTCGGCGCATGGCGCATCGGCTGGCGCGGCCAGGATCGCGGACTCATCGGATGCGGAAGCAGTGCATAGACTCATCGTTCATCCCCATAAGTAGCGTCTCCACGGGCGGAGCATAACGTTATCTTATCAATAACAGACTATTCGATAATTCAACGGCTGATAAAATACGTGAAAGGGTCAGGCGAGGACGACGACCATTTTGCCGCGGCCAACTCGGCCCATGATAGGTCAGACTCAATTAAAGTAACGTTCGATGCCCATACACGGGTGTATCCAGCACAGCTACCGTTGATGGTGCGACCGAGGCCACCCATCAGCGCCGCGAACTTAGCGCCAATCGGAAGCTCGCCACCTGGCTTTTCACGGCGTGAAGACCTCTGCAATCAGTTATAGAAGCGCAGGATAAAAATCCTCTTTACCGAAAAACCGGCATGCAATGAATCAGTCCTCGTCCGGCAATTTACCGGTACCGGCTTCAGAAGGGGATTATCCGTACCAGGGCTCTTAGCTCATGCGACTCTTTTTGCCCTCATAACTCAAGGAGAACCGCCTTTATCACGAAGGAGTCGTTTTTCTTTGCTATTCGGCGTTTTGAGTCTATAAAAAATTATAGCTTTCGTAGCGCTACTGCCAGCCTTGAAATTCACTTCTTATGGGAGGGTAGAATAAAATGAAAAACAAGACACATCATCACTTCGTTGAAATTAACGGTGTTGATAAAGATTAAGAAGGGAAGAGATAAGAAACCAAAAATACTTTTTTGCCGCGCTTCAAGCCTTATGTGCAACTTAACAGGAGCATAAAGCCATGCACAACTCAAAAGCTTACGCCGCCGGCAGTGCGACCTCCCCCCTTGCCGGAACGACAATTGCGCGGCGCGACCCAACCGAACATGACGTGCAGATCGAAATTCTTTTCTGCGGTATCTGCCACTCCGATCTTCATTCCGTCCGCAACGAGTGGAGCGAGTTCATGCCGACTGTTTACCCGATTGTTCCTGGCCATGAGATCGTGGGCCGTGTCACTGCAACCGGCTCCGCCGTCACTAAATACAAGACCGGCGACCTCGTCGCGGTCGGGTGCCTGGTTGATTCTGACCGCACCTGCCCCCAGTGCAAAGCAGGCCTTGAGAACTTCTGCCCAAACCTGAGGTTTACCTTTAACTCTCCCGACAGGTATCTGGGTGGCAGGACTTACGGCGGCTACTCCGACAGCATTGTCGTCGACGAGCATTTCGTGCTGCGCGTCCCGTCCAATCTCGATCTCGCGGGGGCGGCGCCACTCCTCTGCGCTGGGATCACGACATACTCGCCCATGCGCCACTGGGGCGTCACAAAGGGTAAGAAAGTTGGCGTCGTCGGTCTCGGCGGCCTGGGCCACATGGCCGTGAAGATTGCACATGCGCTCGGAGCCCACGTTGTCGTCTTCACCACGTCGCCCCACAAGAAGGAAGACGCCCTCCGGCTCGGCGCCGATGAAGTCGTGATCTCTCGCAATGCGGACGAGATGAAGAAGCATGCTGGCAGCTTTGACTTTATCCTCGACGCGGTCTCCGCCGAACATGACATTAACGCCTATATCAACCTGCTTAGCCTCGACGGCAACCTCACTATTGTTGGCCTTCCTTCAAATCCCCTCAGTGTCGTCGCCTTCGGCCTCATCGCGCGCCGACGCAGCCTCTCCGGCTCGCACATCGGCGGTATTCCGGAAACCCAGGAAATGCTCGACTTCTGCGGCACGCACAACATTACTGCCGATGTTGAAGTGATCCCGATTCAGAAGGTCAACGAAGCCTACGAAAGACTGGTGAAGTCGGATGTGAAGTATCGATTCTCCATAGACATGGCTTCTCTCCGATCTGAGTAAAGCGAGCCTACCGATCCGGTCGGGAAAGAATTTATGAACCCGATCTGCATTTTTCGGTTCTATCCGGCCACTGCCACAGGATTTACAAATGAATGTTATATTTCAACATCCCAGGCTTTTATCTGATGTTCCTTGATCATATCTTCAACAAATTTGGGAACAACATTGCGGAATTTTCCGGTGTCGGAAGGAACAATTTTGATCATTGCGTCGATCATTTCCTTGGGATCCAGCCTGCCTTCCGGTTTGTCTAATAATGATGCGAAAGTTGCCTTCATTTCATCACGTTTAGTAAAGTTTTTACTATCATCCAGCCAGCGGAAAGCATTGTCAGACATTGTTTCGTTATATCCGGTCAGATATGCACCAGGATTAATAGTCTGAATTTTAATGTTATATTTTTTTAGCTCATCCAACATAGCTTCAGCAATCGCTTCCAATGCATGTTTGGTGGCAACATAAATGCCAAATCCAGGAGGCGTAAATAATCCGCCCATGGAAGAAGTGAAGACCACTTTACCTCCTCTTTTTTCATTGATCCATTTGGCAATGAATTTTTGGGCAAGGTCTAGTGGGGCAAATACATTGGTTTCAAAATTGCTGCGAACTAATTCAATTGGGATTTCAAACACCGGGCCGGCTTCACCCTTGCCCGCGTTGCTAAACAGGATGTCGATATCCCAGGTTAACGCATATTCGACATCAAAGTGATCAAGGATATCGAGCTTTTCAACACGAAGGTTACCTTCCAATCCCAACTCCTTGGCCTTATTGCGGAGTGACGTTACCTGGGGAGAAATTTGTACCCCGGCTATAACTTGATACCCTGATTGTGCCAATCCTATGGCTGTTCCTTCACCGAATCCGGAACCGGCTCCGGTAATCAGAATTGTTTTGTTTTCCATAATTTGGTGGGTTTAATTTCGATCTTAGATTACGCTGCCCGCAGTAGCGATTGCAGCATCCTGGGAAATTGCGCCGCCAGAGACTCCTATATAGCCAACAATTTCACCGTTCTGCTTGATCGGCAAGCCACCGGCAAAGCCTACAAGGCCGCCATTTGTATATTCGAGGCCATAGGCTGCTACTTCCGGCTTAAGAAATTCGCCCAATTGTTCAGAAGGCATACGAAAAAGCATGGCTGTTTTCGCCTTCCGGATGGCAATATCAATGGAGCCTATAAAGGCATCATCCATCCGTTGAAGTGATTTGAGATGCCCGCCAGTATCCAAAAGGGCGATATTTACGGCAACACCGATTTCCTGCGCCTTCGCTTTCGCCTTACGTAGCACTTCATCTGTTTGATCTAATGTGATTTCCATTCTCGTTATTGAACAAAAAATGTTAACGGAAGAATAGTTCATTTAATGGTTCTGCTTTGGCAATCCAATCCAGCACACAACCCAGACATGCTAGACACATAAACAATTACGCCGATATATCGATGTTATCGGTGCGCCAACGCACAGTAGACATTGATCCGATCGTCGCGCCAATCATCTCGAAACTATTCGAGTTGTATGCAAACAGCCAGTACTCAGTGCGCGAGGCGACAGTGAAGGGGAGGGAATGGGGGCTGGTCCACCGAAAGAGCGGCACGAAGGTTCCGGCGAGCACCGTCAATAAAGCGGATACTGTTGTTGCTCAGTCTGCCGCAGCAAAATGCGCCATCTGGTCTGCGTGTGCCTTCACGAAGGACGGACGGGCCGTGGCGCGGGCGACATAGTCACGACAGGCGGGATGTCCCGCCAGCCGTCGAACCGATGGACAAGGCGCAGCACATCCGCCATGAGTATGTCGGCGACGGAGAAGGTCCCGGCTAGCCATTCGCGTCCTGCCAACACCGGCTCCAGGTGCTGGAGCCGCGTGCTATCGGCCTGCTTATGCTTAGGCCCATTATTTCGCGAAATCTTTCTGACATTAACTTTAGTTTTTCGATTCCTTCTCAAAACCGGTTAGGAGCCCGGCCGGGGTTTGCTTATCCTCAAGTCCCTTGTCAAGTGGGTGGGGGCAGGTTCTTTTTAACCGCGTATTTCTTGTTGATGCGCCCAAGCGGAACGCAGCTCATCCTAGGCCACGTCCCGCCTTGCGACACTTAATGCTGCATATGGTGAGAATGTCCTTCACTACTATCTACTTGCCGTTTGGTAACCTTGGCTTTATTGGAGAGTTTGGCCTTGAGCTTAAGAGGGGTAAAGCTGGCAGCGTGCGCGTCCTGTTCGGGTAGCGTAACGAATACGGTAATGACGGTCTCCGGCGTGATAGAAAAATCTCCGCTCCCCTTGAGAATGTTGTCACCCGCCTGTTCCAGTTTTACCGAGGTTTTAGTCTTGGTCTTGCTGCTTTGAATAATTGCCTTGCCTGAGCCACCGTTGACGCTGAGCTCGCTATCGGCATGATCCATCACATACACCACGATCTCGTTATCCTTGGAAACTAGCTCCAAGTGATAAGGCCCGGTCATGCGCATTTGACCGCCGTGCGGCGACGTTCTGGAATCAAAAAATTCTTCGGTATGAGCGCTTGCAAGGAGAGACATGCTCGCCAACGCAGCGCTGAAGAGAAACGTAGTGACGCGCCCTGTAGTCATTTAAATTCTCCATGAAAAATTCCAATTTCGGTTTGAAAGAAAATTCTTTAAGAAGACAATCGAGATAACTCCTGAAGCACCGTTTCTATGCGCCGCTAGCAGGAGACGAATCTCACGATATACCCATAGGGGGTATAAATCAATGTGGCATATTGCCGCATGTGACAAATTGCCGCACGCGGAAGTGCTCTTTTGATGAAGGAGCTATGGACTGGTCTTCTGGGAAAATCGCCGTGATCTCGAGCTTGGGCGTCGTGATCAGCGGGAGCGGGCGTGAAGACGCATCTACTCTCATCGCTGCTGCTGATGAGGCATTTTATCGGGCGAAACCGCGGGTCGGAAGGGGGTTGAATTCAGTTGTCATTTATTCAGCTGTTTACATCACCCATTCTGACAGCTCAGGCTGCTACTGAAGGTTAGAACAATTCTGATCGCGCTTTTCTTGGCTAGCGAGATAAAAAACAGCCAGACTGCGTTCCCGCTAGCCCGCCATTCGAAGAATCTTGGCTATTTCCGACAAATGGTAAGGTTTCTTTATAAATTTATAGTCTTCCGCGTCGGCATTTTCTGTCGTCAAAGAACGGCCATGATAGCCTGAAGCCAGGATGATTTTTATATTGGGAATAAGGCCGCGTGCTTTTCTGGCAAGTTCAATGCCACTTATTCCTGGCATGACCACATCGCTAAACAGTACATTGACATTCGGCATCCTTTCGAGGATGGTGAGCGCGTCCTCACCGTTATTGGCGGATAGCACCTTATAACCCATGTTGCGAAACAGCTGGAGGGTCATGTCCAGAACCTCCGGCTGATCGTCCACGACCAACGCTGTTTCATTGCCGGTTGTCGAATCCTCCCGTCCTTCATTTGCGTCCCCTTCCTGCGCGGGGACGAATAATGAAATAGCGGTACCCTTGCCAACTGCTGTCTCAATTTTCAAGCCCCCACCGAATTGCTTGATCGTACCGTACACTTGGCTCAAGCCCATGCCCGTCCCTTTGCCGACCTCTTTCGTCGTAAAGAAAGGCTCTACTGCCTGAGTCGCCACCGCAGGCGTCATGCCCATCCCGGTGTCACTGACGGTGACTTTCACATATCTGCCTGCAGGTAGTTGCTCCACTGCGTTTTCATGAAGCTCGACCTGCTCGGTACTCAGCGTAATGATTCCGCCGTCAGGCATGGCATCACGCGCATTGATAATCAAGTTTAATAACGCGGCCTCGAACTGCGACACATCGATTATTGCTAGAGGCAAAAGCGGATCCAGTTGCATCCTAAAATTAATGGAACCTTTACTGGCTCTGCGAAGCACTGCCTCAAAAGAACCTATTACGCTGTTTACGTTGTATTTGTCTTGCTTTAAGGGTTGTTTACGAGCAAACGTCAATAACTGTTGCGTTAAATTGGCCCCCTGAGTGGCAGAACGCCGCATCGTCTCAAGAACCTTGGCAGAAATTGGCGTTTGAATTTCCTTAGTTAGAATTTCAATGCCGTTGATGATGACACTGAGCAGATTATTAAAGTCATGTGCAATACCCCCGGTCAGCGTGCCGATCGCTTCCAGTTTCTGGGATTGGAACAAGGCTTCCTTGGCGCGCTCCAGTGCCTCCGCTGCCTGTCGCCTTTCGGTAATATCGCGCGTGACTTTCGCATAACCAATTAAAACGCCTAATGCGTTTTTAATCGGATCGATAACTACATGCGCCCAAAACCTGGAGCCGTCTTTTCGTATACGCCAGCCTTCGCCTTCAAAACGACCTACTTCCGCTGCAGTCTTTAACGCGGCCATTGGCAAGCCCGCGACCCTGTCTTCTTCGGTATAGAACTGCGAGAAATTGGTGCCCACGGCTTCGGCATGCTGGTAGCCCTTGATACGCACCGCGCCGGCATTCCAGTTGGTGATAACGCCGTCTGGCGATAGCATGTAAATGGCGTAGTCCGTTACGCTCTGGACCAGGAGGCGGAACTGCTCTTCAGTGGCATGCAGGGCCTCCGCTGCCTCCTTGCGTTCAGTGATGTCGCGGGTGATTTTAGCAAAACCAACCAAAGCACGCTCATCGTCCCAAATCGGATCAATGACCACGCTGGCCCAGAACCGTCTGCCATCCTTGCGCAGCCGCCAGCCTTCGTCCTCGAACCTGCCCTGGCTAAGCGCCGTTTGCAGCGCTCTGGCGGGAAGATTGGTGGACTGATCTTCTTCGATATAAAACCGTGAGAAATGTTGCCCGATAATCTCGTCGGCCGTGTAGCCCTTGAACCGCTCGGCACCCGCGTTCCAACTGACCACAAAACCCTCCGGACTTAGCATGTAGAGGGCATAATCGGTTACGCTGGCCACGAGCAACCGGAAGCGCTCGGATTCGGGATGTAACGAGAGAGGAAGAGAAGAAAAATCCATCTTTATCATCCATATAAAGTACGCACAACCATAAGCAATGGGGTTAAAGCCTCATACTCTACTGTAACCCGTTTCTGCCCTTCTGCATGTAGCACCTAAGGGTTACTGCTCTCCTGCGAACAGACACTTTGAGATTCTCCATCCGCGTTTCCACCCCCCTTTAGGACTAGGGTCAGTCAAGAAAAAAGGATGAAATATCATTACGACATCTCTCCTGAGAAATGCTACGAATTTTCGATGAATTTAAACATCCTCGCCGCGAGCATCGTGCGCTCCGGTCTCAGCCGTTTGTTCGGGGCTGTATATTTATATGCTTCACTTCCTCTGGTAATGAGGCGGTGGGTTAGGCGGTGTTAGCTGAGTCCATTCTTTGATTTCAAACAATCTTAGCTTCAACATGAAATTGCCTTGCGCCGTGATCATGATCGGAGAATCACTTCTTTGCGTGCAGAGAGCGCCAACCAATCCAGCCACAGCAATTTGTCGATTCTGATAGTGGAGCTCATGCACCCATGCCAGACAGGGATTCCGTATCTCGGCTGTTATCCGTTTGCTGGGAGAAATGAGTGTTACTGCCATGCCATTTTAGTGGCGTGAATTATGGGCGATGAAAAGTTGCGAATCCCGCTATACCGGCACAGCCAGACTGTCGTGACCTTGGGGAATTCGGGATGTTGGGGTTGAGGAGAACGTTGTTCTCTTCGGGCAGCGACGCAGGCACGATCAACCTCGGCTGGCGTAGCGCTTGCGCGTCTTCGTCTACCACTTCCAAACCATCTGAAGGCACCTTCACTCCGTCCTGACCAATTTCACCGTGTCTCTGTAGCATACGGACTCGGGATGGACGCATTCAACTTGGGTCAGATCCGTGCGAGTGCCGAGGTCGAAGACGACACCGCCGTTTATCTTCCTATTCGGCCACATAACACCGACTTCGAGGACAAACGATCTGATGCTGAGAACCCATGCTTCACGCAGGAAGAAAAAAACGTATCTCTCCCCCTACACCGCCCAGCCATCCTGTTACGCGCGTCACAGCGAGTTATCTCGCCTCCAAATGGTGACTTTTGTGAGTTTCGGTGGGAATTTGGATGGGAATTAGAGCGCTATGCCACACTGCTCAATAATTAAAGGACTATAACGGGCTGGCCCCTACGACGTGAGAGGCCAAGGATATAAGCAGGAGCGCCCCCTCCTTGCTCGCTCGTAGCGAGGGTGTCCTCCACACTTAAGTTCTAACGTATTGTATTCTAATGCTTCTATATTTAGATCACCGTCGAATTACCACGTTTGTTACCACGCATGTGACTTACATACCTCCGTCGGCGACTGTTCAACCAACTGGACAGGACTGCCGGATAACGACGGACAGTACGCATACCACTTTTTTGTTGGCTATCGCACAGAAGTCTGCCTGCTCGATGGGAAATACTAAACTTCCACCTGAAGCCAGCCCTCTCTGGCCCCGCAGCTTTCTGCGTGGACCGGCCTGTTTAATCCTGGTGAATCAATCAAAGGACCAAGCCCAAAGGAGCCTAATCCTTGAATGCTTCCGTGACACAAGCAACAGAAATCTGGCCCCTGGTTGCATACTTCTTCCTCGTCGTCACGCTGGTTGTGGGCGTCATGGCGCTTTCGTACATCATTGGGGAGCGTCATAGATCGAAGGCTACGGATGAGCCATTTGAAAGCGGTATTGTCACCGTCGGCCTTGCGCGCTTGCGCCTGTCCGCCAAATTCTACCTGATCGCAGTGTTCTTTGTGATCTTCGATGTGGAAGCTGTGTTCCTTTTTGGCTGGGCCGTCGCTTTTCGTGAGCTGGGCTGGCCCGGCTATATCGAGGCTGTCATCTTCATAGCTATTCTGGGAGCGGCCCTCGCTTATTTATGGCGGCTGGGTGCCCTGGATTGGGGGCCCAAAAGGCATTCGGCTGGCAAGTTTGCCAAAGAATCAAGGAGCCCAAACCATGCGGTGGTCTCTAAGTAAGCCATACGATAAACCATCTGGGGCAACGTCCGGGTCTTCAATAATCCGTGATAACGGTTTTGAAGAAGACGGACGCCGCAGTGTGTTGCTGACGCGATTGCAAGACCTTGTCGCATGGGGCCGCAAGAATTCCGTCTGGCCCTACAATTTCGGTCTGTCGTGTTGTTATGTGGAAATGGCGACCAGCTTCACCAGCAAGTATGACCTTGCCCGGTTTGGCGCCGAAGTTATTCGCGCTTCTCCCCGTCAGGCCGATCTGATCGTTATTTCCGGTACGGTTTTTATCAAGATGGCGCCCGTGCTCCAGCGTCTTTACGATCAGATGCTTGAACCGCGCTGGGTAATTTCGATGGGTTCGTGCGCGAATTCCGGCGGAATGTATGACATTTACAGCGTGGTGCAGGGTGTAGACCGGTTCCTTCCCGTGGATGTTTATGTTCCCGGTTGTCCACCTCGGCCCGACGCATTCATGCAGGGGCTGAATCTGCTTCAGGACGCAATCGGCAAGGAAAAGCGCCCATTGAGCTGGGTGATCGGTCCGCAAGGGATCGAACGACCGGCTGCGGGATCCCAGCGGGATCTCAAGCGGGCAGACCGAATGCGGGCTACGACGCTACGAAGTCCGGACGAGGTCTAACCTAAATCCGGCAATTGACCGCTCATACTTTTCAGGACGGCGCTGTGCCTTATAACCGTTTTTCCCCAAACTTGACTTTCACCTTTTTGAGTGAGTTCGCTACAAGCTTGATTGCACGTTTTTGGGGCGTATGGCTGCATTGCAACTCCTCGGAATGGAATAACCATTCCGCGTCGTTGCGCCTTTCCCTGCATCCCCAGGCTGTCACTTCACTCTGTCCAACTGCCGGGTTTAGGTTAAACCCGTGAGCGCAGCCTCCAGCATTGCCTTAAAGCAGGATATGCCGAACACATCAAGCCCTTCAGACGTGCTGGAGGAATTGAAAGGTCGCTTTGGGCCCCCGAACGCCGGTAACCCGGGCGGACCGATGGGTTTAGTGCAAAAAACCGCCGATGACCTTCCCACTCAGTGGGTTTCCCGGAACAGGGTACGCGACGTCCTGCGCTATCTGAAACTGGAAGCGGAGCGGCCTTACCGCATGCTGTACGATCTGACCGCGATCGACGAGCGCACGCGGGCGCATCGCAACGATCAGCCGCCAAGCCGATTCACCGTCATCTATCACCTGCTGTCGTTCGAGCGTAATGCGGACGTGCGTCTCAAGGTCGCGCTTACGGAGACTGATCTTCACATGCCCACGATTACGGATATCTGGCCTGCCGCAAACTGGTACGAGCGCGAGATATGGGACATGTTCGGGATCGTCTTCGACGGCCACCCGCACCTGCGCCGGATTCTGCTACCCCCGTGGTGGCAGGGGCATTCCCTGCGCAAGGAACACCCCGCTCGCGCGACTGAAATGGAACCGTTCCATTTGTCCGGAGAGAAGGAGGAGGCTGAGCAGGAAACGCTGCGTTTCCATCCTGAAGAATGGGGAATGCGCCGCGCACACGACGGCACCGATTTTATGTTCCTCAACCTGGGGCCGAACCATCCGGGCGTGCATGGCGTATTTCGCATTGTACTGCAGCTCGACGGCGAGGAAATCATCGACGCTGTGCCAGAGATTGGCTTTCACCATCGCGGAGCGGAAAAGATGGGTGAGCGCCAATCCTGGCATACCTATATTCCCTACACCGACCGCATCGATTACCTGGGAGGGGTCATGAACAACCTTCCCTATGTGCTGGCCGTGGAAAAACTGGCAGGCATTGAAGTGCCTGATCGGGTAAAGGTGATGCGCGTGATGATGGCTGAATTTTTTCGCGTTGCAAGCCATCTGGTGTTCTATGGGACTTTTACCCAGGACCTGGGCGCTCTTTCCCCGGTATTTTTCATGTTCACCGACCGCGAGCGAGTGTTCGATGTCGTCGAAGCCATCTGTGGGGGGCGAATGCACCCGAGCTGGTATCGCATCGGCGGTGTGGCTCAGGACTTGCCCAATGGATGGGATCGGATGGTGCGGGATTTTCTGGATTATATGCCTGCAAGACTGGATGAGTATGACAGGATTGCTGTGGGCAACCGCATCTTGAAAGCCCGGACGCGGGGCGTCGGCAGTTACTCGACAGATGAGGCGATCGAATGGGGCGTGACGGGACCCAATCTGCGCGCCTGCGGCTTCGAATGGGATTTCCGCAAGGCACGGCCGTATTCGGGCTACGACCAGTTCGAGTTCGATGTACCAACCGGCCAGCATGGCGATTGCTATGATCGCTGTGCCGTTCGCGTCGAAGAAATCCGCCAGAGCTTGCGCATCATCGAGCAGTGCCTGGAAAACATGCCGGCCGGCTCGCATAAAGCGGATCATCCGCTCACCACACCGCCGCTCAAGAAGCATACCTTGCATGACATCGAAACGCTCATCGATCATTTCCTGGGTGTGAGCTGGGGACCTGTCATTCCTCCGGGGGAAGCATTTGTAGGGATCGAGGCGACCAAAGGAAACAACGGCTATTACCTGATTAGCGACGGCAATACCATGGCTTATCGGGTGCGTATCCGTACGCCTTCCTTTCCGCACCTGCAAATGATTCCTTTGATCAGCCGTGGACTGATGATTTCGGATTTGATCGCCATTCTGGGCAGCATCGATTTTGTCATGGCCGACGTGGACCGCTGATGTGGACCGTTGACGTGGGATCGCTGAGGGGATACCGAGGGGAAACAATGCTGAGCGAACAGGAGAGGAGAGAAATAGAAGCGCATGCGCGGCACTACCCGAATAATCGGGCGGTATGCATCGAGGCGCTCAAGATCGTGCAGCAGCATCGCGGCTGGGTATCGAATGAGGGGATTGCCGACGTGGCCGAGGCATTGCAGATGAAGCCGGCTGAACTGGAGAGCGTTGCAACCTTCTACAACATGATTTTCCGCAAGCCGGTAGGCAAGCATGTCATCTTGCTGTGCGACAGCGTCAGTTGCTGGATCATGGGTTATGAACATCTGCGCGAGCACCTGGCGGCGCGCCTGGGCATCAGGCCGGGCCAGACCACTGCCGACGGCCGTTTTACCCTGCTGCCGAACGTGTGCCTCGGCGCCTGTGACCATGCTCCTGTCATGATGGTGGATGATGCGCATTACCAGGACCTGGACGCGGCCAGGATCGATGAAATCCTTGCTAATTACCAACAGGAAGAAAAAGAATCAACTGATGGAAACACCGCTGACCCGTAATATTTCTTTGGGGAAAGAACCGCCCGATCTTGCGCAGTACGAAAAGGCGGGTGGTTATGCTGCCCTGCGCAAGGCCCTGCACATGTCTCCCGCGGAAGTCCAGGCAGCGGTGAAGGAATCAAACCTGCGCGGGCGCGGGGGGGCAGGATTCCCCACCGCGCAGAAGTGGAGTTTCGTGCCAATGGGTGAGGACGCGCCGCGGCCCAAGTATCTCGTCTGCAACGCCGACGAGATGGAGCCGGGTACATTCAAGGACCGCCTGTTGCTCGAAGGTGATCCCCACCAGTTGATCGAGGGCATCATCATCAGCGGCTATGCGATCCAGGCCGACGTGGCCTACGTCTTTCTGCGCTGGGCGTACAAGCTGGCCGCCCGGCGGATGGAGCGAGCGATCGCTGAAGCTTATCACCAGGGCTACCTTGGGAAAAATATCCTGGGCTCGGCGTACAGCCTGGAGATGCACCTACACGTCAGCGCCGGGCGCTACATGTGCGGAGAAGAGACCGCTCTACTGAATGCCCTCGAAGGCAAGCGCGCCAATCCGCGCGCCAAGCCTCCATACCCGCAGGTGAGCGGCCTATGGGGCAAGCCCACCATCGTCAATAATGTTGAAACCCTGTGCAATATTCCGCATATCGTGAATCATGGCGCTGCATGGTTCAAGAGCCTGAGCCGTAGCGGCGATGGCGGTACCAAACTGTACGGCGCCAGCGGAAGGGTAAAGAACCCGGGGTTATGGGAATTGCCCATGGGCACCCCTCTGCGGGAGATTCTGGAAGAACACGCGGGCGGCATGCGCGACGGCTACCGGTTTCGCGGCTTGCTGCCGGGAGGTGCGTCGACGGATTTTGTTACTGCCGATCACCTCGACGTAGCGATGGATTTCGATTCGATGCAGGCGGTGGGCAGCCGTTTAGGGACGGGCACCATGATTGTCCTTGACGACAAGACTTGCCCGGTTGGCATGCTGCTCAATCTCGAGCATTTCTTCGCGCAGGAGTCGTGTGGCTGGTGCACCCCTTGCTGGTCGGGGCTTTCATGGATCGAACAGATATTGCAGGACATGGAGGAGGGGCGCGGCCAGGCTTCCGATCTAGAACGGCTAGAATCGCATACCCGCCTGCTGGGCCCGGGGCACACCTTCTGCGCCCTCGCGCCCGGTGCGGCAGAGCCGCTGCAAAGCGGCCTCAAGTATTTCCGGGATGATTTCGAGCGCCACATCCATGAAAAACGCTGCCCCTGGGGCGAGCGCGATGTGGGGATGCAGCATGGGAATGTGGCGAGGCGAATGTGACGATCATCCATATCGACAACCGGCCTTATCCTGCCAAGGATGGCGAGAACCTGCTGCAGGAATGCCTCTCGCTAGGATTCAACCTGCCTTATTTCTGCTGGCATCCGGCACTTGGCTCGGTAGGGGCGTGCCGCCAGTGTGCGGTCAAGCAGTTCAAGAACGAGGAAGATAAGCAAGGCAAGATCGTTATGGCGTGCATGACTGCGGCTAAAGATGGAGTTCGGATTTCAATCGATGACCCCGAGGCACACGAATTTCGCGCCAGCGTGGCGGAATGGCTGATGGTCAATCACCCGCACGATTGCCCGGTGTGCGATGAGGGCGGCGAATGCCATTTGCAGGACATGACAGTGATGAACGGTCATGTTTATCGCCGCTTCCATGGCCGCAAGCGCACGTTCCATAACCAGGACCTCGGGCCTCTCGTCAACCACGAGATGAATCGCTGCATTCAATGCTATCGCTGTACGCGATTCTACCGGGACTATACGGGCGGACGCGACTTTGACGCCTTGATGCTGCGCGATCAGGTCTACTTCGGCCGCCATCAGGACGGGGTTCTCGAAAGCGAATTCAGCGGCAACCTGGTGGAGATTTGCCCTACCGGTGTTTTTACCGACAAGACATTGAAGCGGCACTATACGCGCAAGTGGGATTTGCAAACGGCGCCATCGGTGTGCGTGCACTGCGGACTCGGTTGCAACACGATTCCGGGCGAGCGTTACGGCATGCTGCGCCGCATCCACAACCGTTTCAACGGCGCGGTCAACGGCTATTTTTTATGCGACCGCGGTCGCTATGGTTACGAGTTCGTTAATAGCGAGCGCCGGATCAGGCAGCCAGTGTTGCGTAAAGCCAAAACCGAACCACTGCAGCTTGCCACCAAACAGGACGCGCTCCAACATTTGGGAGAAATCCTGTCCAGTGGAGCCCGCTCCATCGGTATCGGCTCCCCGCGCGCCTCGATCGAAGCCAACTTTGCGTTGCGTACGCTGGTTGGACGTGATCAGTTTTATTTCGGAATATCGGAGCGGGATTCCCGCCTACTTGCTTCAGTCCTCGATATTTTGAGAAAGGGTCCTGCCCGCGCGCCATCGCTGTATGAAGTGGAGTTGGCGGACGCGGTGCTGGTGCTGGGGGAAGATGTCACCAATACTGCGCCACGGCTTGCGCTGGCCCTGCGCCAGGCGGTGCGACGCGAACCGCAAAAGATGGCGGAGAAAATGGGTATCCCGCTCTGGAATGACAATGCGGTGCGCGATGCGACGCAACAGGAGCGGGGGCCATTGTTTGTTGCCACTGTGACGGATACCCGGCTCGATGATATTGCGACTCGGACCTTCCATGGGCCGCCTGCCGATCTCGCCCGCCTTGGGTTCGCGGTGGCGCACGCGGTCGATTCGAACGCGCCTCCGGTAGTTGGATTATCAAGTGCGGCACAAGCACTGGCTGACGTCATCGCAGAAAAACTGAGGGCGGCTGAGCGTCCATTGATTATCTCCGGGATGGGTTGCGGGGACAAGGCCATCGTTGAGGCGGCGGCCAACGTTGCATGGGCGCTATGCAGCACGGGCCACGCGGCCGAGCTCTGCTTCGTTGTTCCCGAATGCAACAGCCTGGGTGGGTCGATGCTCGGAGGCTATAGCCTCAACAGCGCATTGGAAGCAATGGACAGCGGCGCCGTGGATACCCTCATCGTTCTGGAAAACGATCTTTACCGGCGAGCGGATGCCGCGATGGTCGATCGGCTTCTCGCCGCAGCCCGGCGCGTCGTGGTGATCGATCATATCGAGCATGCTGCCAGCGCGAAGGCTGACGTGGTGCTGCCTGCCGCGACCTTTGCCGAGGCGGATGGTACGCTGGTGAATAACGAAGGACGGGCACAGCGCTTTTTCCAGGTTTTCGTGCCTACGGGTAATATTCCGGGGAGTGACATTCCGGGCGATATCCAGGAAAGCTGGCGCTGGCTGCGGGACATCATGGCTGCGGCTGGCCGCGGTGATGAAGCACCATGGTCAAGCCTGGACGATGTCACCGCCGCCTGTGCGGCGGCAATTCACCGCCTCGAACCGATTTTGCGCGCAGCGCCATCGGCGAGCTTCCGCATGGATGGACAGAAGATTCCGCGAGAGCCCCATCGTTATAGCGGGCGCACCGCCATGCACGCCAACGTAAACATCCAGGAACCCGAGCAGCCGGATGATCCGGATAGCCCCCTGTCATTTTCCATGGAAGGCTATCCGGGCCATCCACCGCCGTCGCTTATTCCCCGGTTCTGGGCGCCCGGCTGGAACTCGGTGCAGGCGTTAAACAAGTTTCAGGACGAAGTGGGCGGCCCGCTCTCCGGGGGCGACCCAGGCGAGCGCCTCATCGAACCCACGCCGGCGAAAAAAACGGCGTACTTTGAAAATGTACCGGCTGGCTTCGCGCCGCGTTTGGAAGAATGGCTGCTGTTGCCGTTGCATCACATCTTTGGCTCCGAGGAACTGAGCGCCCTGGCGCCCGGTATCGCTGAGCTCAGTACTGAACCGTATCTGGCGCTCAACCCCGACGATGCGGTCGATCTTCGGCTGGCTGAGGGGGATGACGCGCAGTTGCTGTTTGGGCCCGAGCTTATGGAAATTTCACCCGGCTTCCCCGAGGAAATTCCGCGAGCGTACTGGCTGCCGGTGCGGTTGAAACCAGAATTGCAACGCGGCACTGCTGGGCTGCCCGTGGGTCTGCCAAGTCCGGGCAGTCTTGGGGGGATCGGATTGCCGGCATTCGGCAAGATAAGAAGGGCGAGGAAGGAGAACCGGATAGAAGAGGGACGCCATGAGTGAATCGGCGCGCATCTGGGCGAACCTGATCTTGATCCTCGCTGCCGTGTTTGCTTTCTCGGCGCTGCTGTCCTGGATCGAACGCCGTTTGCTCGGCGTCTGGCAGGACCGCTACGGCCCGAATCGGGTGGGGCCGTTCGGTATTCTGCAAATTGTTGCCGATTCGATCAAGCTCCTTACCAAGGAGGACTGGGTGCCGCCATTCGCCGACAAGGCGGTGTTCGTGCTGGCGCCGACAATAGTTGCCGTCACTACGCTGCTTGCATTTGCCGTGGTGCCGATCGCGCCGGACATCGGTGTGGTCGACCTGAACATCGGGTTACTGTTTTTTCTCGCCATGTCTTCGCTTGGCGTTTACGGCGTCGTACTGGGCGGATGGGCGTCCAACAACAAATATTCGCTGCTCGGCGGCTTTCGGGCGGCGGCACAGATGTTGAGCTACGAGGTTTTCATGGGTCTGGCGCTGATGGGCGTCGTCATGCTCGCCGGTTCGTTCAACCTGCGCGATATCGTCGCCGCGCAGGAAAATCTCTGGTTCTGCGTACCCCAGATCCTTGGCCTGGCAACTTTTACCGTAGCGGGCATTGCCGAAGCGCGCCGGCTACCTTTCGATCTGCCCGAGTCGGAGAACGAGCTGGTGGCTGGCTTTCACACCGAATACTCCAGCATGAAGTTCGGCCTGTTTTTCATTGGTGAATACGTGGGCATCACCCTTGTCTCGGCAATGATGGTGACATTATTCTTCGGAGGGTGGCTGGGGCCGGTGCTGCCCCCAGTGATATGGTTTTTGCTCAAAACCTTTATTGTCATTGGGTTCTTCATTTTACTGCGAGCTTCATTGCCCCGGCCCCGTTACGACCAACTGATGGCCTACGGCTGGAAAGTCATGCTACCGCTCACACTTGTCAATTTGTTGATCACCGGCGCGGTCATATTGGCTGCGGCGTAACCTGTTCAGATAGCTCCGGGAGAAGATTGCATGTGGAATTCCCTGAAGACAATGTGGATCATCTTTCTGCACATGTTCCACCGCCGGGTGACGATTCAGTATCCGGACGAGAAACCCAAGATCCCGCCGCGCTGGCGCGGACGCATCATCCTGAGCCGCGATCCGGATGGGGAGGAACGATGCGTTGCATGCTACCTCTGCGCGGCGGCCTGTCCGGTGGATTGCATCGCATTGCAGGCAACTGAGGATGAGCATGGGCGGCGCTATCCCGAGTTCTTCCGGATCAATTTTTCGCGTTGCATTTTCTGTGGGTATTGCGAGGAGGCATGCCCTACCGATGCGATCCAGCTTACGCCCGACTTCGAAATGGGCGAATACAACCGGAAAAACCTGGTGTACGAAAAAGAGGACCTTTTAATCGATGGCACCGGCAAATACCCTGGCTATAACTTCTACCGGGTAGCCGGGGTTGGAATCAGCGGCAAGCACAAGGGTGATGCCGAGAACGAGGCGCCGCCCGTAGACCCGCGTTCGCTGTTGCCTTGATCCGTACCTTAATGCGGATCTTGATTCCTGATTGGGGAGGGAGGCTATGGAAGCGACATTCTACTTATCCGCAGCAGTTGCCGTTGCAGCCACGCTGATGGTCGTTACACGGGCGAGTGCCGTGCATGCGCTGCTCTACCTGATCGTGTCCCTGCTCGCCGTTGCGGTCGTCTTTTTTGTGCTGGGGGCGCCGTTTGTCGCTGCACTGGAGGTCATTATTTACGCAGGCGCCGTCATGGTGCTGTTCGTGTTCGTGATAATGATGCTTAACCTCGGCAAGGCCGCAGCGGTTAAGGAGCGCGAATGGTTGAGCCCCGGCATGTGGATGGGCCCCGCCATACTGTCGGCGTTACTGCTGGCTGAACTGATTTATATCCTTGTGGGGAATGAAGGCGCCGCAATCGCCGGCAGGGCAGCGGTCGACTCCAGGGAAGTAGGTATTACGCTCTTCGGACCCTATCTCCTCGGTGTCGAACTGGCTTCGCTGCTGTTACTGGCGGGGTTGGTCGGCGCATGTCATCTCGGCTGGCACACCGAGTCAGGTTGGGGTTCACGTTCTGAGCCCCTTTCGGATAGGCGCGGCCATGAGCACGGCTGAGGCTGTCACGTCCGCCACTACCGCTGTTGCGGCCGCTATTCCCATGCATCACGGCCTGCTGCTCGCTGCAATCCTTTTCGTGCTGGGAATGGTCGGCATTCTGGTCAGACGCAACCTGATCTTCATCCTGATGTCGATTGAGATCATGCTAAATGCGGCCGGGCTTGCCTTCGTGGTTGCCGGTTCGCACTGGGCGCAGGCCGACGGTCAGGTAATGTTCATCTTTATCCTGTCTGTGGCGGCGGCTGAAGTCTCTGTCGGCCTGGCATTGCTGCTGCTGTTGCATCGCCGCTTCCAGACGCTGGATGCAGACGCGGTGAGCAAGATGCGGGGATAACGTGTTACCCCTGCTCTGGCTTATTCCCACGCTGCCTCTGGCCGGTTTCCTGATGCTGGCACTGGGCGGAAGCTACTTGAGCCGGCGCAGTGTCGCGGTAATTGGAACTGGCTCCGTGGCTCTCTCGGCACTCATCGCCATTCTGATCGCGATCGACTTCATCGCTGCAAGACCGCCGGGTCTCGCCTTTCAGCAGGAAGCATGGGTCTGGATCGCCACAGCCGATTTCTCGCCGAGGATCGGCTTTTATCTTGACGCGTTATCACTGGTAATGGCCCTGGTCGTGACCGTCATCGGTTTCCTGATCCACCTCTATTCCACGGAATTCATGATTGGCGATGACGGCTATGCGCGCTTTTTCGCCTACATGAATCTCTTTGTTGGCTCGATGTGTATCCTGGTTCTTGCCGACAATCTGCTGTTTCTTTACCTTGGCTGGGAAGGGGTGGGACTTTGTAGTTACCTGCTGATCGGATTCTGGTATCGGGACCCCGTCAATGGGCGCGCTGCGCGCAAAGCGTTTATCGTGACCCGGATCGGCGATACCGCTATGGCGATCGGCCTTTTTCTGCTGTTCACTCATCTGGGAACCCTTGATATCCAGCCGTTGATGCAGCGCGTGACGCAGCAGTGGCCGGAGGGGTCGGAGCTCGCTATTCTCGCTGCAGCACTTTTGCTTGCCGGTGCGGTGGGCAAATCTGCCCAGCTCCCGCTACAGACGTGGCTGCCTGACGCAATGGCCGGGCCTACGCCGGTGAGCGCGCTGATCCATGCCGCAACCATGGTAACGGCAGGCGTATATCTGATCGCCCGCACGCATGCGCTCTTTACGCTCGCACCAGTAGTGCAGCTTGCGGTAGCAGTGATCGGCGCCCTTACCCTGCTGCTGGCAGGGTTCAGTGCACTTGCCCAAAAAGACATCAAGCGCGTGCTCGCGTATTCGACCATCAGCCAGATCGGTTATATGTTCCTTGCTCTGGGAGTGGGCGCCTGGTCCGCAGCCATCTTTCACCTGATGACTCACGCCTTCTTCAAGGCTCTGCTGTTCCTGAGCGCAGGTGTGGTCATCATGAGCCTGCACGAGGAACATGATATTTTTCGGATGGGTGGGCTGAGGAAAAAACTTCCCGTTGCATTCTGGACTTTTCTAATTGGCAGCGCATCGCTCGCGGCGCTGCCGCTCATTACTGCGGGCTTCTACAGCAAGGACCTGATTCTTTGGCGGGCCTGGTCGTCAGCAGGAGGGAATCCATGGTTGTGGGCCGCGGGATGGGGGGGTGCAATATTGACTGGCCTCTACATCTTTCGCGTGGTGTTTCTCGTCTTTTTTGGCGAAGCGAGGACTGCGACGCCTCCCGAAACCAGACGGCCGGGGTTGCGCATAACTATACCGCTCATCGTTCTTGCAGCACTCTCTCTGGTTGGCGGATGGATTGAAACCCCACCTTTTCTCGGCAATTTAACGCTGTTTTCCAGCTTTATTCAGCATGCCTTGCCGTCGGCTCAGGTCGTTCATGGCGGTAAAAATGACGAAACCATTCTGGAGCTGCTCGCAATTGCTGCCTCTCTTGGCAGCATCGCGTTGGCGTACCTGTTGTTTTTGAGATATCCCGCCTTTCTCCATGGACTGATGTTGATCCCGGCATTGGCAAGAATCCGGAAGCTCTGGCATTTTGGCTGGGGTTTCGACCGTTTTTATGAGTTCCTGTTCGTCCGGCCCTATCTCTGGCTTGCGTACGCCGATCGGCACGACGTGATCGACAATATCTACAGCATGGCGATTTCATTCACACTCAGGTGGCTCCAGAAGGTCGATCGGCATGACGTGATCGACAATATCTACAGCGGCCTGGCCGAGCTTTGTCTGTTTCTCTATCGCGCCTTAAGTGCAACGCAAAGCGGACAGGTACGCCGCTACGCGGCGGCGATTGCCACCGGATCGATCGGTATTATATTCATCGGGATATTCGCATGATTCTCTCCGCATTAATTTTCATCCTGGTGGCCGGCGGTTTGCTGGCATGGATGGCGAATCTGTGGCATCCGGACTCTGCGAAGTGGGTTGCGCTGGCTACGGTGGGCATCGAGCTCGTATTGGCGATATGGCTTTGGCTGCAGTCTGCCAGCGCTATGGCTCTTCCCGCTCACGGGGGGTGGCTTGCCGAGACCAGGGCGGAGTGGATTCCGCGTTTCGGAGTGAGCTTTCATCTGGCCATGGATGGAATAAGCCTCATCCTGGTCGTGCTGACCGCTTTTCTGGGGGTGGTATCGGTGGCATGTTCCTGGACGGAAATCCAGGAGCGTGCTGGGTTCTTTTACTTAAACCTGCTATGGACGCTGGCAGGGGCTGTCGGCGTATTCCTTGCGCTGGACCTGTTTCTGTTTTTCTTCTTCTGGGAGCTGATGCTGGTGCCGATGTATTTCATGATTGCGATCTGGGGCCATGAGAATCGGCAGTATGCATCGATCAAGTTCTTCATTTTCGCCGAGGGGAGCGGTCTGTTCATGCTGGTAGCAATTCTTGCGCTGGTATTCGTCCACTACCGCGGCACTGGAGTCCTGACATTCGATTATTTCGAGCTGTTGAATACGGCCATGTCTCCCTCCACCGAGCTGTGGATCATGCTTGGCTTTTTCATTGCGTTCGCAGTCAAGGCGCCCATCGTGCCATTTCACACCTGGCTGCCGGACGCACACACCGAGGCGCCGACAGCAGGAAGCGTGATTCTTGCAGGGGTGCTGCTGAAAACCGGAACCTACGGGCTATTGCGCTTCGTTGTTCCGCTATTTCCCGAGGCGGCCGGGTATTTTGCCCCGGTGGCGATGGCGTTGGGAGCAACCGGAGTTCTCTATGGCGCTTTCCTGGCGTTCGCCCAGACGGATTTCAAGCGCCTCGTGGCCTACACCAGCGTGAGTCACCTGGGCTTTGCGGTGCTCGGGATATTCGCCTGGAATCCCTGGTCGCTTGGGGGGGCCGTGATGCAAATGATCGCGCACGGCATCAGTACGGGAGCACTGTTTGTAATCGCAGGCATTTTGCAGGAGCGGACCCACACACGCGATATGCGTCGCTTTGAAGGCCTGTGGAGCGTCATGCCGCGCCTGGCGGCAATGGGATTGTTTTTTGCCATTGCCGCGCTTGGGCTGCCGGGAATGGGTAATTTCGTCGGGGAATTCCTGGTACTGATGGGATTATACCGCGCCAGCAGCGTGCTGGCGTCCGTCGCGGGCGTGGCATTTGTCGCCAGTGTCGTGTATGCGCTTGCGCTGGTGCAGAAAACTTTCCATGGCGAGAATACCCATGGTTGGCAACTGCACGATCTATCAGGCCGTGAAATGGCGACCCTGTATTCAATGGCGGCGATTACCCTATGGCTGGGGCTGTATCCGCAGCCGGTGCTGGATGCCGCGCCAAACACCCCAAATAGTCCGCCTGCGATTGCTGTCGCTCGCCATGAGGTCAATGCGCAATGAACCCGCTACACTCCGACTCACTACACTCCGACCTCGTGGCCCTGTCCCCGCTCATCCTCCTTGCCGGGTCTGCGGTAGTGGTGATGCTGGCCGCAGCCTTTTACCGTCATCCCCGGCCGGTCATGATGTTGACACTCGCTGGGCTGGTTCTGTCATTTGCATCATTGTTTCTGTCCCAGGGCGGCGGGTCCCGTCAGGTCACGGCTCTGCTGGTCCTCGATACCTATGCGCTGTTTTTTATCGGGCTCATCTTCGCCGCGACCTTTGTCGTCGCAGTGCTGTGCTATCGCTACTTCGGCGGTTCTGAAAGCCGCCATGAGGCGCTTTACATCCTGTTACTGCTGGCCGCCCTTGGCGGTGGGGTTCTCGTGGCAAGCAGCCATTTTGCTTCGTTTCTCCTGGGTCTGGAACTGCTCAGCATTTCGTTGTTTGCATTGATCGCCTATCCGCGATTCACAGAGCGTCCTCTCGAAGCGGGGATCAAATACCTGATCCTGGCTGGATTCTCATCCGGATTGCTTTTGTTTGGCATGGCGCTGGTCTACGCGCAGCTCGGGACGATGCAGTTTGCGAAAATCGGAACAATGCTTACCGCGCCGGATCAGGCGTTGGAGCTCTACGGACTGGCCGGGCTCGCGCTGATTGTGACAGGTGTCGGATTCAAGCTGGCCCTCGTGCCCTTTCACATGTGGACTCCGGATGTATATGAAGGTGCACCCGCACCGATTACCGCATTCATCGCCACTGTTTCAAAGGGCGCCATGCTCGCCCTGCTACTGCGCTATTTCCTGATGGCGGGAGCGCACCAGTCGCAGCCGATCACGCTGGCATTGAGCCTGATTGCCGTCACGACAATCCTGGTTGGCAACCTGCTCGCCCTGCTGCAAGATAACATCAAGCGGATTCTTGCCTATTCCTCAATTGCCCAGCTTGGCTATCTGCTGGTCGGGTTTCTGGCTTTTGATCCGCTGGCAATCGAGGCGGTGGCTTATTTTCTTACGGCCTATTTTGTCACTATGCTGGGTGCGTTTGGTGTGGTAACGGTATTGTCGGGCGGGTTCAATAACGGATCCGAGGGCGAATCCCAGCGCGTAGCGGAAAGGGATAGCGACAGGCTTGCGGATTATGCGGGTCTATTCTGGCACAGACCGTGGCTCGCGGGGGTGTTTACCGCCATGCTACTGTCGTTGGCCGGAATTCCGCTGACGATGGGCTTTATCGGTAAGTTCTACATATTAACGGCTGGCGTGGAAGCATCGTTGTGGATACCTGTGATTGCATTGGTTGTTGGCAGCACCATCGGGCTCTTCTATTACCTGCGTATTATCGCAGTGATGTGTGCGCCGGGTTCCCAGGCAATCACTGAACCAACCATGAGGCCCGTTGCATCACCCTCCCTTGGGGAAAGTGTGACGCTGGCGGCGCTGGCGTTATTGCTTATATGGCTGGGCGTCTTTCCGGCTCAGCTTATTGATGTGCTTGAAGGAACGGTGGTGGATTTGACTTGATTACCGGTGCTTCGTCTGTTTGTCACAATGCAAAAGGTGGGGCGGGGCAAAAGGTGGGTGGGAATGAGGCAGGTTGAAAATAGGGAGCTTCAAAAATGCGTGAACCGGAAATACCATCTGATCCCGATAGGGTGGCATGCAAGGTCTGTTTCAAGGAAATCCCTTTATCCGAAGCAGTTAATGAAGAAGCGACCGATTACGTCCTGCATTTTTGCGGATTGGATTGTTACGCGAAATGGAAAACTCAGGAAAAGGATTATGGTTCAGGCAACTCACCAGGAAAAAAGTTATCGTCGTAAAAGGCAGAAAACGGTTTTCTGTTGCGGAATTGATGCGTCGCGGCCGGGCAACGTCCGGCCGGCACACTCAAGATGCGCGAGACGGATATCCGCGAGGGCACCCTGGCTGTGAAGCAGGGCAAGGGCGGGAAGAAATTGCGTTTGATGTTGACGAAAGATGGCGTGCCCAACGAGCTGGGCGACTGATTGAGACCTTCCTGGAGAGGAAGCGCGAGACAGTGTGCGCAACTTGGCGCTGATCATTTCAAAAGGCGGGTATGCGTTGACCACATCGGGCCTGGACAACGGCTTCGAGCGTGCAAGAATCAAGGCAGCGGCAGCTGCTGACCAGCGCGGTCAAGCCGATCTTGCAGCAAGAATTAGGGGATTTCAGTTCCGGGATCTGCGTGCGAAGGCCGGAACGGAGAAAGTAGATAGCGACGGACTGGTAGAAGCAAAACGCCAGCTAGGCCATTCTTCCGTCAAAATGACCGAGCATTACGTCCGCCTGGGCCAGATCGTCACGCCTACCAAATGACATATTTCCTTCATATTTGCGGACCAACCATGCTTTTGCGGACCGAAATAATATGCGGAAAATCGCTGAAAGCCTTACGAATATTGGCTCCCCGACCAGGGCTCGAACCTGGGACCTGCGGATTAACAGGCTACCGGCTCAATCTTTTCACTTCAACTACTTAAGACCGTTTTTGCTCCGCAATTATGCCACAACCACCTCTAGGAAAGCCGCATGAATAATGAGACCGATTGTTTTTGCGGAGCAAAAATCGTATCTTTTGCAGTGAAAGCTCTACAATAAACTTTTCCTTGAAATCGAGCAGCGCCAGCAAAGTCGGTGCTTTTATTTATGGCGCAATATCAACGAAAGATCGGCAAAGCACTAAAGCGGCAGCTGATTAAGGAAGCAGGAGCGAAATGCGCGAATCCGGGGTGCACAACGCAGCGAGTCGAGATCCATCACATCAAGCAATGGGCGGTCTATAAATGCCACAACGGCCCCGACATGATCGCACTGTGTCCTACCTGCCACGACTACGCTCATAACGGTACGTTGACGATCAGCGATGAGACGCTGTACGAGTGGAAGCAGATTGTCAGGAACGGTTCGCGAACAAGAGCGTCGCAAATCTTTGTAGAACCCGCGAATCAGTTAAAACTTTTGATGGGAAGCTTCGCGGTTGTGACGAAGCATGACAACACGTGCGTCTTTAAGCTTTCCAACCGCAACCGGTTAGAGATGCGGATTCTTGATGATGATCTTCTGCAACTCAGCACTAGACTTTATACAGGCAAGGGGGAGGAGGTCCTTCGTGTAGTTGAAAATCATGTGCGAGTACGCGATAGTGACGTCATATTCGATTCGCGGCCTGGGCACGTCCGCGTCATGGTTCCCGCTAATGAAAGGTATCTTGATAAGTTAGTGGTTGACCACATACGGGGCTTCGATCCCACCTACGCTGCCGAGGATAAGATTGTCGCTATTGATATTGAAGTGGTGGCACCAGGACTGATTCGCATACAAGGATATTGGCCTTCCGATGAGGTAACCATAGTTATCGACCAGAACTCGATGTTCATATATCGACCAAATCCTCCCGGCGCAATCGCAAT
This sequence comes from Nitrosospira sp. Is2, assembly GCF_033095785.1. Taxonomy (GTDB): domain Bacteria; phylum Pseudomonadota; class Gammaproteobacteria; order Burkholderiales; family Nitrosomonadaceae; genus Nitrosospira. The sequence continues at coordinate 301,724 of NZ_CP137134.1, forward strand.
ACGCGGGTACCAAAGACGCGCTCAATTCATCCACGACGGGCCGATAACGATGGATGCATTATTCGGTTTTACCCCTGACCAAAATGCAGGATTTAGTTTCCCGCCGTGGGGAGCAGTACCTGGTTCTCTGGAATGAAACCGTTGTCGGATGGCAGTTACGGCCCTTGATTAAGAAATGGGTGAACTTGGCGAATAGCACAGCAAATGGAGGCTATTCCTGCTGCTTCAGTGAGTACCCTCGGGCGACCAGGCAAGCGTGCTTGATTTCGCCGCGCCTCACACCGGTTGATATGTCGTTCGCAATGGTGCCTGACATATCGCTAGTAATAGATCCGCTCGGTGCGCTGCCCGTTGCCTTAACCGCTTCGAACTCACATTCCGCAAAGTCTTGCTGTTCACGGTGGGCATTATTTCCCGACTTGAAGTAAACCATGGGGCCTGCACAAGCAGATATCAGAATTGCGACGATGGCAAGCGAGAGTAATTTCATATGAGAGATGATATCTGGGTTAATGAAGAGCTTGAGCATGCCCGAATGCGCTCAGGAATGTCAAGCGACTATGCCGCTGAACCTTCAAGCACCGCGGCATCACACTCAATCACGGTCACTCTCCCCTGCTCCCTCTCCCACGCCTCTCGCTGCCCCTGCAACCCTAGCGCCCATTCCCTGCACTCGTCCCGCTTGAGGGGGGCACCAAACCGGGTGAATCAAAAATCATGGCGACGGCAGGCAGCATGAACAGTGGCGCGCAGCATGATGGGAGAGGATTACCGTGAGATAGGAGTCAGATGGAAGCAATACAGGCGGTAGAAGGAAGAGGCCAATTTGGTATCTTCTAACCTAATAGAGTACCATCCCCCGCCTTGACTCATGCTCATATTCAACAATGCTGAACGAAAACGAAAAAGGATGGTTCGAGCATCCGGACAGCTACCGCATTCTTATGAATCGTCGATGGGACCTCGAAGACCTATATCACGTTCCGCATGCATTTCAGCAATGCTACTCCTTTATCTATTGCTTTCATGCTGAGGTCCGCCCAATCAGCAGTGATCGCATTGAGTCCGCGCTTCGCAGTTACCCTTGGAGAGGTGGATATAGCTACGTAAACCTTTATACGATCCTACGCAACCAGATCGAATGGCGCGACAGGCCGAGAGTCGCAGGCATTATTTATGGTTCACCTGGTTGGATCGACCTAGCACTGAATCTGGATGTTGCCCTGGAGGTCGCGAAGTCTGTAACGGCACTTTCAGCAGCATTGGTTGTAGCAGCCAAATCATACGCAACGTTAGTTCGAACATTGTCCCGTATCAAATCCGAACGCAAAAAGAACCAGCTGGAGTTCCTCAAGCTAAGCAATCAGGAAAGTGTAGAGCTGAAGAAGCTTTGCAATAATCACGCTAAGCTCTTAGGCTTTGAAAGTCTGGAGGCACTTAATAAGTCCACCGGCAGTTGGGATATCACCGCGAGCATGCTGCTGGCTCATCATCGCCGCTTGAAGCAGCTTGTCGATTATATGGAAGATGGCAAGATCAATTTACCTACTGATGGCAACAACAATAGGGACGACTAATGTCCCCCTGTTTCATTTTGCATTCTTTCCCCTGCCTCCCGCTGCGCCTGCCATCCTAACGCCCACTCCCGGCACTCGTCTCGCTTGACGCGGGTGCGATTGGCTTGAAGCGCGTAGTCGAAAAGATACTTTTCAGTTCTTTCTGGAAGTCGTACCCAATCAGCTCGTCCTCCTCCGTTATCGACTTGGGGAAGGCGAGCGAGCAATGGCTCAAAGGGATCAGTCATTTATTATCCCGCCCCCAGGTTGGAGGACTTAATTTGGTGGAATTACATCGAATAAAAATAATTGCGGAGCAAACTTCATTTTGCGGAGCAGAATTCGTTTCGTGAAATCGCCGAAACGCTTACTGGTATTGGCTCCCCGACCAGGGCTCGAACCTGGGACCTGCGGATTAACAGTCCGAAAAGTTTTAGATTGAAGGACCTAAATTAATATTGATGAAGCCCCGCCAAACCCTTTATTCACGCCCCTTCTTCCCTCTTCCCAGCTCCTGAACTATTGATTCTGATGTATTGATATGGTACAAGTTTACTTACACCATTACTTACACAGGAATCGGCAACGTGGCCAGAGAGAAACTTACACCAAACAGAATTTCCGGCTTCGCGCTCCCGGCTGGCACCAAACAAGCCTTTCTATGGGATACAGAAACAAAAATGCTCGCGGTACGTGTGACAGGTGGTGCCAAGGCGTATATCTTTCAAAGTCCATTCATTGGTACAGATATACGGATGACAATAGGCAGTGTCGATGTATGGGACATTGGTAGCGCCCGAAAGGAAGCCAGACGGCTTCAATCACTCATTGATCAGGGAATAGATCCCCGTCTGGCGAAAGCCAATAGCCTTCGTGAAGCGAACGTTGTACGAAAAAAGCAGCAGCATTTGGATGTAACTGTTGCTGAAGCCTGGGCAACCTATATCAACTGTCGCAAGCCCAGCTGGAGTGCGCGGCACCTGCTCGACCACCAAAACATATCTCGCCTCTGCGGAAGCGAGCGTGCGCGAGGACAGGGATCGAAACAAGCAGGCCCTCTCGCCGCCCTGATGACCCTCAAGCTTTCCGCTGTTACACCAGAGGTTGTATCGGCATGGATGCAAAAAGAGAACACCCAACGTCCTACTTACGCTGCCCTAGCCTATCGTTTGTTGCGCGCTTTCGTACGATGGGCAGCAGAGGAAAATGAATTCAAGGCGGCAGTTGATGTTAACGCTGTGGGCGCAAGAGTTACTAGAAATAATGTAAGGAGCGTGAAACCGAAGGATGGAGACTGCCTGCAGCGCGAACAGCTAGCGCTCTGGTTTAAAGCGGTTCGGGAACTAGGTAACCCTGTACAAGCTGCCTATCTGCAAGCATTATTGCTCACAGGAGCCCGCCGTGAAGAATTAGCGTCTCTTAAGTGGGAGCAAGTAGACTTTAAATGGAATTCAATTGCTATACGTGACAAGGTAGAGGGCGAGCGTATAATTCCTTTAACGCCCTTTGTTTCCAACTTGCTGATGAGCCTTCCCCGCCGTAGCGAATGGGTTTTTTCAAGCCCTTCGGCCAAATCTGGCCGAATTCAAGAACCCCGCATTGCCCATAACCGTGCACTGAATTCCGCAGGCCTGCCCCATCTCTCGTTACATGGTCTGCGCCGCTCATTCGGCACCCTAGCAGAATGGATCGAATGCCCGGCGGGAGTGATCGCCCAAATCATGGGCCACGCTCCTAGCGCCATTGCCGAAAAGCACTATCGGCGACGCCCGCTAGATCTATTGCGAGTATGGCACAGCCGAATAGAGGCATGGATTGTTAAAGAAGCAGGTTTTCCTGAAACGACAGACGTTACGCATCGCATAAATCTTGTTAGGGCTGTCTAATTTTCGAAGCTTCTTTTCCCGTGCTCGGTTCTTAGAACCAGGACGGCTGTTCAGCTAGCCACGCTCAAGGCCTGTAATGCTTCCTACTCATTTGGCAATCGACACGGCGGTCTCGCTGATTCGCGAGAAATGCGGTGATCACGTCACACTGGATTGGATGTTGCAACACGCACACCAAGGCAACATTGAGCTGTTCGCCTTAGTGCGGGAACCGGTCTATTTCATAGAAAGAGTAGAAAGCCCCGTGCTTCCCTGCGACAGTAACAAACCCGTAGGGACTAGCGTCCGAAAAATATCTGGACCACCGTGGCCGCCACTTCAGGCTGCAATGCGGGGCTGGATCAATATTAGCCGTGAGGAAATGGAGCAGCTGAACAAGGAGCACGCCGATAGCAAGCCAACCCAGCCTGATTCAGCAATAACAAATGCTATGAAAAACACGTCGATAGTTGAGTGTCTCGCTGTTGCTGAGTATGTGTTAGTAGAACCAGTTTGGGCAGGAAGAATTTTTGCCTCAAGAGAAAATCCACGAGTGACCCACGTTGACCGGCTATCCATTAAAGGCGAAATAAGGTTGATCCTCAATAAGCAGGCTGTCAGTTCACAATATTGGGCAGATGTAGGTCTGACATCGCTTGCCAATCGGATAAAAGGATGGAATTGGGAGCAGAGAGGCTGGCGGGTGACCGAGAAGGATCTTTATGTAAAAACATGTGACTTGGATCAGTTATTTGTTAAGTTCGTCCCGGTTCCGGCTTCAGGGGAGCCTGAAATATCCGAGAAAGATCAAAAAAGGCTAGCTAGCTCCCAAAAACAAGAGAAGGCACTCGTCCCTTTGACAACGAGTGAAATGAAACCTGACCAATGGCCTTCACCCTATTGTAATCTCCGTAACGCAATGGAAGATGGCGCCCTTTGGCTGAGGGAAGCCCGCATCACCCCTGGCTCTCGTGGAAAATCTGCAACGTGGAATCCTGCTCGCCTCGCTCTTTGCCTTTTAAAAAAAGCTACCAATAAAACCTGGAAAGTCCGCCAGGACGACCTGGAAGCGTTCCTAATCGACAACTTTCCTAAATATATTGATGAGTGGTATAGCAAAACGCCCGCCCCATCTTCGTATGATTAACACGATTCTCTAAATACCGCTCACTGCATCGGATTAACTCACAACTAGCGGTATTAAATACCGCTCACTGCGCGAAGAACCGCAGAAATGCTCGAAGGTAATACCGCGGTATTTCCTCCAGGGGCGTTAAAAACGAGCGGTAATATCTAATACACCCATCGCTGTGTAAACAGCATTGATGGAGTGTATTAGCATGGACGACGCAACTATCAAAGCCTTCCGCTGCGCACTTGAGCGGATAGGGATGGATGAAAAAAGCACCACTGCCCTCCTCGGTGCCTTCACGAGTACTTCATGCGATGATCAGAGCACAGAGGAGTTGGCCAAAGGCCTAGAAGTCAAGTCCCAAAGTATCCACGCCCGTGTTTCACGCTTTGGAAGTTACTACGGCCTGCGTCCCATAAAGCTTCCTAATGGACGGCTACGTTGGCCCGGCGACAGCAAGGAACTTCTGAAACGCCAGGGTAAGAAAGTCTAATGTCCCGGACAGATATCGGCCGGGCCATCAATGCACTGATGGCTATCCCCTCTGATTTACCCTACCCGGAGTGGTTTAAGGCCGGGTGTGGCGCTATAGCTGCAGGTCTTTCGATAGACGATATCGACGCCTGGAGCTCAACTGGTAGCAATTACAAAGGCCGGCCGGATGTTGAGAAGACATTCCGTAACATTACGCCAGAGGGGGGAATAACACGTGCTACCTTGATTCACATGGCCCAGCAGTACGACTATACGGTGGTAGGAAACCGCCGCTCCTCGCCTCATCCGCGTACTCCTAAAAAACCTCGTTTTACACGCCCAATTCCCAGTAGTTCTGAAATCCTTGCCGAGGTTGTTGAGAATTGCGAACCAGCAAGCGCGGCACAACCCTACATCGAGAAGAAGAAAGGGTTGCCTGGGTTGTTTGTTTATAAGGGGACTAAAACAATCCACGGCTATGACTGCAACGGCGCACTCGTGCTGCTCCTAAGCGATCTTGACCGTAACGTGGTAGGAGCACAATTTATCCCTCTCGAAGGAAAAAAGGTCTATCCGCTCGGAACTAAGCTGCCAGCAGAAGCTTGCCTTGTTATAGGCGGGGAACTGCGGGAAGGCGGTACAGCGTATATCGTTGAGGGCATCGGGCAGGCCTGGACCGTGCATCAAGCTACCGGTGCACTTGCAGTTGTTTGCTTTGGGAAAGGGCGAATGGCAGGGGTCGCCAAAGCAATACACGCTAGATACCCTAATCTTCGGCTCATCATTGTTCCAGACGGAAACGGCCAAACCGAGGCCGCAAAAATCGCGCTTGCCGTGGGCGGAGTATTTGTTGAGGTGCCTTCTGGTTGGCCGGCCAACTACGATATCAACGATTTTCACAAAGAAACAGGCAGTCTTAAAGCTGTCGAATCGATGCTTAAATCTGCTAAAGCACCAGGGGTGGCAGATCAGAACACCATCGGTCTCGAAAGAGGCAATACGCTTAACGATTCAGGAAACGCTGCTCGATTGGTAACGCAGTTTGGGCACGACATACGATGGCTCCCCCATATCAGGAAATGGATGATTCGCAACGGACAATACTGGGAAATTAACGAAGATGGGGCTATTGAGCGGTTCGCCACAGCCACTGCTGCATCCATCTACGAGGAAGCGAGAAAGGAGCGGGACGCGGATAAAGCTAGAAACATCGGTAAATGGGCAGGCTCTTCCCTTTCCCAACCAAGGCTAAAAGCAATGATTGAGCTCGCAAAATCCGAACTCAACATGTCGGTACCGATGTCGGCACTTGATCAAAACGGCATGCTGCTCGGTACTCCATCCGGAGTTGTCGACCTGAAAACCGGAAAGCTGTGTGAGGCAACTCCGCTAGATTACATCACGAAGATAACTGGCGCCCCCTATGTACCCGGCGCTACATGCCCAAATTGGAAGAAATTCATTGACAGGTCTTTTTCTGGCAATCAAGCCGTCATTAAATTGGTTCAGCGGGCTGTCGGTTATAGCCTGACCGGTACGACCATTGAGCAGCTCATGTTTTTTATTTACGGCGGCGGCTGTAATGGGAAAAGCGTGTTTTTGGAAACGCTCCGTGTCGTGTTTGGCAGCTATGCAATGCAAGCCCAGGCGGAAATGTTGATGCAGAGCAAAGGGGAGCGCGCCAGCAACGACATCGCACGTTTACGGGGAGCACGAATGGTCTCTGCAATAGAAATTGAGGACGGATGCCGATTATCTGAAGCGTTGGTCAAGCAGCTAACAGGAGGCGATCAAATAGCGGCCCGCTTCCTCTTTGGGGAGTATTTTGAATACAAGCCGGCGTTCAAGATTTGGCTGGCGGCAAACCACAAGCCCATCATTCGAGGAGATGATCGGGCGATATGGCGTCGCATATGCTTGATACCCTTTTTAGTCACTATTCCCGAGCAAGAACTGGACAAACAGTTATCGTCCAAACTCGCAGCTGAAGCTCCCGGGATTCTGCAGTGGGCTATAGAAGGCTGTCTGGAATGGCAAGGCATCGAATTGAGCCTGCCGCCTGAAATAATTGAGGCTGTTGATCAATATAGGTCCGACATGAATGTTTTCCACCGGTGGCTTGATGAGCGGTGCGAAAAAGGACCGGGGAAATCGATAGGTGCTGAAGCGGCATTTAAAAGCCAATGTGAGTGGGCCGAACAGAACGGCTTTACCGCTTTAACCAACCGAAAATTTGCCGATAAATTGCTTGAGCATGGCTTTGCCAAAAAAAGGGGAAACGTTGGTTACAAATATCTGGGCCTGACGTTATTGAGAAAATCTTAGTGTGCACTTTGTGCACCCTGTGCACCTTTTTTAACAGAGTCTCTCTATTAAATTAAAAAATAAGAAACTTTACAGAAAAGGGTTCACAAGGTGCACGGGGTGCACAAAAGCAAGACTTAAAATTCTTTAAAGGGAAGTTTGAGGGGAGGTTTGGGAGGAATATTGTGGGGAAGAAACGTGGAGAAGTTAAACAGAAATCACTCAAAATGAAACTTGGGAGATATGGAAAATGAAAAAACTAACCGCTTTGTTAGCCCTTATTAAAGGGAAAAGAGCCGTAAAAAAAGCCCGTCTTGCGACCACAGCTGATCGTAAACGTAAGACCATGGCTTGCGTCGACACAGAATTCTTTAGGGCCATCCACGAGTTCGTCTTCTCAGCAGAAGAACTTCTCCATTGTGACTGGGAACGAACCCAACATGAAATGGTTGCTCTCCAAGCTCCTGACACGCTTCTTGAGCCAAATGGTCAGATCTTTAGCGGATACCACGCGGATTTTCTGAAGTCTCTTGAGGTCCTGAAAGAACAGCTTTACAAAAAGCAGATTAGAGTCGTCATTGGTGGTCCCGAAGATAGATGAAACCTGCGACGAGGGGATATTTAGCCTTATTAATGCGAAAAAATCATGAAAACGGGATATGGCGGGTAATATTTTTTCAGGACATTATGGCCGTCGAAGCAGCGGCTCTTATCTCGATCAAATGCCAAGATTATTGGCAGCCCAGGCTGCAAGCAGCTTGTCCAAAGCCGAGTCCTGCAGCCTGTTCGTTCCCTTCGATGGATTAGTGCATCAGGTAGCGGTAATGCAAGTTCGCGTCGGAGCTGCGACTCAATACCGTTTTGTCTGCAGACAATGCGGTAGCCGTTGTCGAATTCTGTACTTGAGCGCTGACCCGAGATGTAGGCGCTGCACTGGAGCGCGCTATCGTTCTCAAAGCGAGTCCTCGGCAACCAGACTGCAGCGCCGCGCGTATAAAATCTTGAAAGCGGTAAAACTGGGCTCTATGGATCCTCAGCAAAAAATGCCAGGGCGACATCTGAGTACTCAATGTCGGGTACCGAAAGCCGCTGAACGTGCGGTTGAGATCATTGTGGAACGTAACGACCGGATAATGGAGCTTTTAAGTCGCAATCAATTACCGACGAACCTAAAGACTAAAACTTAGATGGTGTTACGGCATTGCTTGATCTATATACAGAAGAGGTAGTGGTTGTTAGCCGATTAAAATAGCTGCCGAATGCTATTCGAATAGAGCAACAACTAAGAATGGGTGAAGGGAAGAATGACAATAAGTAACTGGATGACCCGCGCGACGGCCAGATGCACCTCAGAAGCCGGCTCCTGAGTCCCCCGCTAAACGTCCGAGACGTTTCGCGGAAGTCTGGCGAAACTATAGCAGGATGAGTGAGCAAAAAACCTAGCTGATGAGAGCCTATGAGAAATATGAGGGGAGGAGTGGCGCGGGCACTAGGACGGGCACTGCCAGCGATTATGGAGAGAATTAGTCCCTTCCCCACTCCTGTGGAAGCATAACCCGATGAGCCGCATAGAGACAAGAATTTTCACGTGCGCGGCGGATCAACACAACTGCAACAATAAAGCCTCGGGACAGGATTCAGACCAATACTTCGCCGAACCATCAGCTCCTTCCCTGAAGCTAGAAACGTAAGGTGAAATGCTGGACTTTAGTCCAATAGCATCTGCTATTACGGTTGCGTACGATACGGCGTCCTTTGCTAGTTCCTCTCGATCGAAAGAAATATCTAGAGCTTCACGTTCTAGAGTTGAGTAAATGCTATCAGAGAGAGCGGAACGCGGGCAAATCGGATATAGCTCATATTTTTCTATTTTTACCAGATGCTCATGTCTCAGAGATTCGTCGCGATCGACTTTGAAACAGCCAATGCTGACCTTGCAAGTATTTGTCAGGTAGGCATAGCTACTTTCGAGGATGGAAAGCTTATTGAGACCTGGGAGTCGCTAATCAATCCATTGGGTTATTTTGATTGGTCTAATGTTGCGGTCCACGGGATTGATGAAAAAGATGTAATTGGTGCGCCAACGTTCCCCCAGGTAGTTAGCGAAATATTGCATCGATTAGAAAATAGCGTTGTTGTGAGCCACACGTCTTTTGACCGCACGGCTCTGTCTCAAGCTATTGCGAGACACAACCTTGCTGAAGTCACGTGCCAATGGCTAGATACCGCCCGTGTAGTACGACGAGCGTGGGGTCAGTGGTCGCATCGAGGATATGGGCTGACCAACGTATGCAGGGAGCTAGGGATAGCTTTCAATGCACACAACGCCCTTGAGGATGCTCGAGCTGCTGGGGAAGTCCTTCTTCAAGCATTCGGGGCAACAGGGATGGGCCTTGAGGAGTGGATGATAAGAGCACGGCAGCCTATTAACCCTGAGTCTTATGAACCGATAGCAAGGGAAGGGAATCTCGAGGGCGCATTATTTGGACACGAAATCGTGTTTACCGGAGCGCTAATTGTAACCCGACAGGAAGCTGCAGTTCTTGCCGCTGAGGCGGGTTGCACCGTTGCAGCGGACGTTAGAAAGACAACAACTCTGCTTGTTGTAGGCGACCAGGATATCGACAAACTTGCTGGGAACGACAAGAGCAGCAAACATAGGAAAGCTGAAAAACTGATATCTAAGGGCCAGAAAATCCGCATTTTAAGGGAAGGTGACTTCCTTCACATCGTGGGGCTTGAAAGCTGAGCTCAGTCTCGTTTTATTTTATATTACCGTTATGCTAACCAGCTTGCCTCAAGCACATACAATCCGCCATCTACTGGAGAATCTGGAATTCAAAATAGTTCTGGAGTCCCCCGACAACGACTATCGTATTGAATACTTCACGACATCCCTTAAAGACCGCGTGACCCGTGAGTCGAAATTTACTCGAACCTATCATCTCATCGATCAAGTCAGAGGTGGAGTTACCCCCGAGCATTGGGATACTTTTGATTTAGAAAAGCAAGTGGACCTAGTCGTAAATTTACTTACACACTGCGATTATCGTGTTGTGAAAGTAGTGAACGGTTGGGAAGCCTCTTGTCCTTCCTGTAAGAAAGTTATGCAGGGAAAAACCTGGCAACCTTTCCCTAAAAAGTGCTCGGTCAAGCGTCCTCGAAAGTGCAAGATGCTTATTGAACGCAGCAGTATTATAGAAACCCTGTTCCCGGCAGCAGCGATTGAGGCGATCCAAGTTCTCGGGGCATAGCCCTCGGCCGATACTGGATTTTGCGGAAGCTTTAAAATTTGCAGCAATTGTTGTACGGTCTTCTATCTCCCATCCTGAATGCAGTTATACGGGCGTAGGTACCCTATTATGTAGCTGTGCCTGGGGCTAAGGTAGAAGTGAGGATAGGTGGTTATTAAATGCGGGCTGGACTTAATAGGCGGGGGAGAAAGTTGCAGGATACGGACAGACGAGAACGAGGGAAGTCACAAGAAAATGGCGAGGGATATGGCTATGGTCTATGGTAAAGATTGGGCGATCTTTATTCTAAATTCGCTACAGATGGGAGTAATTCATGAGAACGACAAACACATTGGTTGCTACCTTAGCTATTACACTGAGTTTAGGTGGCGGAGCGGCAAATGCTAACTTTAGCGGTCCTTATGACGTGAGTAATTGGAAAGCCGATGGGGTCATCACTGATGAAGCACCTGCCTCTATCACTTTGTACCATCAAGCTGTGCCAATGGGTGAATCAGGGTCATCATCTTTTGTTACGAAGGCTCTGGATGAGAGTAACGTTAGCTTTAACTGGAACACAAACGTTGGTCCTGAATACGCTGGTGGACTTACGTTTGAATTTTTGCTGAACGGTGTTTATACGCTGTTGGCTGATTCAGATGATGGGTCGCGCTCAGGTTCATTTTCTCAGCGTTTGCATGCAGGAGACGAATTCGGCTTTAACCTGTGTTGTTCCGAACACTTCGCCCTCGGTTACAGTGCGAAAATTTCTGAGTTCAGTGTTACAACCGTGCCCGAACCTGAAACCTACGCGTTGCTAGTCGCCGGTCTGGGGCTAGTAGGCGTTATGGCAGGTCGCAGGAGCGCGTTACCTAATTTGTGATGAACACAACCTCGGCTGACTGAAAAAATTATCGCATTTTTTCGACCAAACGTTCATAGGGCGTTTTTCCACCTAACCCACCATGCGGCCTGTGATAGTTATAGAAAGCTTCCCATTCAGCTAATTTGGCATGCAAGTCAACATCGTCTGTATAGGTCAGTAGCTGGTAAAACTCGCGCTGATCTGTTCCATGCGAGCGCTCCACCTTGCCGTTCAGTCGTGGGGTTCGAGGTTTGATATAGGAATGGCGTATGCCGATGTCTTCCAGGTGCCAGTGGAACTTGACCTGAAATTCGTGGCCGTTATCGGTGCGAATAGTATTGATCCGGAAAGGGAACTTGGCGATGACGTAATCCACGAAGTCGATCGCATTCTGTTGCGTATGCCGCTCATAAATCTTTAAAGCACGAATGCGTGTTGCATCATCAATGGCCGTATATTGGAAGTACCGAATCTTGTGGCCTTCCTGAGTTTTAAGATCGAGGAATTTCACATCGACCTGCACATGGTGTCCCGGTACCTGCTTCTCATAGCGAATTGTCGGAATTGATCTTTTGCGCTGGCGGTCAGGCAGGCGATTTAGGCCTTGACGCTTTAACACCTTGTACACCCCGCCAGCAGATATCCTGATATCGTGATAACGAGCCAGATACCAGCTGATCCTTACCTGACCGAAGTGATAGTTGCGGCGCAGATAAATGATCTTTTCTTCAATAAACGCAGATGCACGTAACTTGGGATCCTCCGGGCACGGCTTGCTATTGATTAACCCCCTCTCCCCGTGCGCTGCATAAGCCCGCTTCCACTGATAGTAGGTTTCTCTTGAAATTCCAAAATGTCTGCAGGTGAAAGCCACGTTGCCAGAGCCAGCTGCATGTTCGAACACCTTCAGTTTGTGGGAAATATCTCTTTGTGCTTGTAGGTTCATTGGCGACTCCTGAAAACAGTTTTAATTTATCAAAACTGTCAACCGAAGTCGTCATATTCATATCTATCAGTATTGAAAGAACCGCTTCCTTCCTTGAGTCCCCGGAACGCCGGGCCCTAGATTGTCCGACCTTTATGGTAAGTTATCAGGTCTCAACTAAAGAAGCCCCGAGCATGTGGGGAAGACAGGGTTAAAACCACCACGTTTATCCGTATACCTTGCCCGGCTACCTGCTTCGGTGCCGCCCTTTAGTAAAAGCAACGATGCACGCCCTCGTCTCGGCGTAATTGAGAACCGTTTTTTCTAGGGAGTTACAAAAATGGCGGTTAGACGCGGCTAATAAACGGTATCTGGGGTTAAAATATTTAACTAGGAATCTATACCTCAAACTAAGTTGCAATGGTGGCCCGTCAATTACCCCACAATCAAAAATTTCTCGTAGCGTTCTCCTTTGCGGGTGAACAGCGAGCTTTAGTTCAGTCGATCGCAGAGGCGGTGGAAATTAAACTCGGCCCATCGGCGGTTTTTTTAGATGACTGGTACGAGCATTACATTGCTGGGAACGACGGTGATCTCAAACTCCAGAATATTTACAGTGAGTCTTTATTGGTAGTCGTGTGTGTTTCTGAAAGCTACGGAAATAAATCATGGCCCGGCGCTGAGTATGAGGCGATTCGCGCCCGCCAGATGAGATCCCGGGCACTACACAATGATTCTGGTAAATATGACATTCTACCGATTCGAGTCGGCGACGGAGAAGTACCGGGTATTTTCATTAATACAATTGTTCCTGATGCCCGCAAGAAACATGCGGATGAAACAGCTCAATTGGTAGTTGATAGGCTTCAATTGATTTGTCCGGGGTTGAACCCTAAAGCTGACCGTTCGGCTTCAGCGACTTCCTGGCTAGATACTCTCGTTCCACTGACTTGGTCCATGGCAAACCACAGCGGGGTTCGAGAAGCTTTTGGAGAGCTTTTGCTTCGCAACACCTCTAAACGTTGCCTATTGGTTAGTGGATCTTCTGAGTCTGGTAAGAGCCATATTACTCAACAGATGCTCTCCAATGCACTGCATTTAAAACCCTTGCCAGGTCTTGCCTGTGGGAGGTTAGACTTCAAGGGTACAACTGACATCGACGCCGAAGTGCGTATTTTCGTCCAACATCTTGACGTGCCTCTACCCTCGTCCGCCCTTGTCCTGAACGAACGTCTCAACCACATTCTAGATGCCCTTAGGCGAAAAGCTATCCCCACATTGCTTATCTTCGACACATATGAGGCCGCTGGTACCAAAATGCAGGATTGGGTAGAAAAACAGCTATTGCCGTCGATCATTCGGTCCACTTGGTTGCGTATTGTGATCGTTGGTCAACGCGTACCCGACCCGCATGGGACAATTTGGGAAGTGAATACTTTTCCAACCCTTATCTTGAGACCGCCGCAATCAGCAGATTGGTTTGAATACAGTAGACGGTATCGTCCTGAGGTAACTTTGAGCGACGTAGAAACCGGGTGCACTCTTGCTCGCAACAAGCCAAGCATCCTTGCTCATCTTTTTGGCCCGCTTAGAAAATAGTATGCAAATTGCAGAACAACTTGGCATGTTGAAGGCTGCTGAGGGAGATCCGGCTCAACTGGCATTGTTAGCCGTGGATTTTGCGTATCCCGCACTGCCCGAGGTCGAGCGCATATCGCTTAAAGAAACACTTAAGGCGGTAGCGATCCCGCATTGGTGCGACCAAAAAATATTGGCAGCTCTGCTTCAAATCCCAGCTTCTGAGGCCGCGGAACGGCTACTATTATTGTACAAACTGAACGTTGTCGAATTATTCCCGGCTCGCGGCCTGACCGCAATAAATGTTCATGAGACGACGCGCCTGGTTCTGCGACAAGAGATGCGACAGAAGCAAAGCGAATATTTTTGCGAGTTGAGTATGCATGCGGCGAGTTTCTTCTCGGCTAGTTGTCATGAGAACTCTTTGCATACCGCCAGTCTAATCGAATGGTCATACCACCTTCTCGCCGCCTATCCAGAGCTTTGGATGAGACACCGTGGAGCAGCGCGCTGGCTCCGTAGGGACCCGGAAAACCGGCGTGCTCTGGCATCAATACTAGAGGAATTGGAAAGGTGCGAAATGTTACCACAGAATATTTTGGCAGAAATCCATCTACGTCTGTCTCGCTTGGAATTGGACGAAGCCTTGATGGAGGTTCGGGTCGTGGACCTAGACCTACCGTTTTCTTCCACGAAACGACGTGCATAAGTCTGCTCAATGCTCGGGAGCGCTTGAGTGCATGGAAAAAATGAAGATTGCTTTCAAGCAAAGGTTATATTGCGCCGCAATTGCACCTAGCATTAATGATAGTGAGGATAACGCTGTATGGGCCTGACCGCATGGCAGCGGGATTAAAGGGAATCGCCGGCACGACCACATCGGAGTGGAACGGGTGCCAGGCTGATGATACCCGCGCCTGTAAATCGTGATCCTCTCACCCAATGTGCAGTGCTGGAAAAAGCAATGGACAGTCATACATCGGATCTGTTTTCAACGTGCTGAAGGCTGCCGTTAAGGGAGGCAGGAGTAAGGACAATAGATAACCCGGCGTCTGTTTTATCTAATCTCGATTATGGGGGCAAGCAAGTGCTTGCCGTTGTTGTTGGGATCGGGCAGGTTTACTGCCCGGTCCACCTTCCACCAGATGAATTCTTCCGTTGAGATTGATCTCGTCTGCGCGATATGCGCGGCTTCTTCGACCGGGGTGTCAGGGTTCATCCAGGTTAACGCATCCTCCGGCTCCAGCACTCCCGGTCGCCGGGTCGTGAATGTCGACCATTCCGGCCCCTGAATCCTCGGTCGCGATCACGAAACCTGTTTCCACCGTTTGTTGAGCATAGAGTTTGTAGTTTGTTATACCCGCCATGAAGATCGGTTCGTCAACTTTCCTTGTGATATACCAAGGTCGCTTCTTGCCGTTCTCAACGGTCCACTCAAACCAGCCGCCTGCCGGTATAACGATCCGGCCTTCCCTGAACATATGGCGGAAATACTGCCCGGTGAGTGCTTTCTCTATCCGTGCATTGATCCATGGCTTCCGCTTCGCCGCAGCTTCATTCGGGCTGCGATAGCCCCAAGTCATACCGACAAATTGAAGCTCCCCATTGTGGAGCATGATCATCCAGGGGGCGAGCCCGGGAAAGACGTTGTATCGCCCAACGTGATCGCCTTGCCAATCCCTATCATGCTTGTAACGGCTCCCAACGCGGCAGCGTAATAACGCCGCGTTCGAGATTGTTCAAACCGGCCACACATATCAATTAATGCTCAGTCTTCTCATCAAGCCCTTGAATAACGCTTCCCAATACTCCCACCAGCGTTTCCATACCCTGACCGACTAGCTCCCGCTGTTGATCGCTAAGCTCAATCTGATCGGCCATGAACATTCCGTCCCCAAGCGGCAATTCCCCGTATTTCATTTTGTAGTGAGCAAGGTTCATCGCAAGTATCCTCCCGCACTCGGCCAACTCCTCCTTGTCGGCAAGCTTCCCGAGTCCGACATCGAACGCTGTCGCTTGCGTGGCGTGATTGTCGCTGGCTGCGCTGATCCTTCATATTGGACTGAGGTACACCCGGGGATGGATATGGTTATTTCCTGCTTGCCTCTTTCTTGGAAAAAGGAATAAAAGAAGAGCTTAAGCACCGCTCAGCCGTTCCATGGCTGTTTTTGTTCCAACTCAGCAATATGGTGATAACCACCAGTCAAATTAAATCGATCCTAGCCCGTTTAAATCGATCCTCTACCCGCCCTGCTGGCGCGCAACAAATGAGATGTATAAAAATGGTGGTTGTTGCGTGCGACGCTCTTGTTGGAGGGTAGCTCGGTGCTCATGTCTATTCCAATTGATGTTTTACTAGTTCTGATGGATGATCTAGCTGCGACAAGAGGAGAGAGATCATGAGCACGTATCAATTGCTGGCAACGCCAGATCAGCAGCTACCGGATGACCAAGTCAATTCTAACGGTAACTTTCATTACGCAGTGGAGGCCTCATCAAGGGACGAAGCATGGTCCATGTTTCATGCTAGGTTTCTAAAAGAAAATCCTCACCGCACCCGAATTCATGGGGACTGTATGACCCGAATAACATCTAATTCCAATTCCAATGATGATTGGGATCAATAGGCCTGCCTGACAAATCACATCCGCTTCTCATCCGTGGCTTTGTCGTAATGCCCCTAGCGCGGTTCGACTCCTGCTGAGTCTTTTCCTTGCGACATGATTGGCACAATCCAACCCGTGTAACTCGGTTCGTGTGATAACACCGAAAGCCAGCAGCGGCGTACTCATCGCCGGGTGGCTGGTAAACAAAACCCTCAGCTCCAAAGGCTGGGGGTTTTTACTATGAGAATAGGGGGGGCGTAGAAATCTACAGCGTTACCAGCGGGTACCGTGAGGCTACCCATTTTTTCATATCCACAAAACCAGATAAAGGAAACACGATGGCTAGACCACGTAAACTGAGCAACATTTTAGAGCTGACCGGGGCATTTAAACGCAATCCTTCCCGCGGCAGAGCGCGAGAAAACGAGCGGACGTCTAATGGAGAGATTGGGGATCCACCCGACCATATGCCGGCGAAGGTTTCCGAATGCTGGCGAAGAAATTGCGAGATTTCAGCCGCTGGCGTTTTATGCCGTGCTGACAGGCTAATAGTCGAGCATGCTGCCACTACGTTGCTTTGCTGAGAGAGGGTAGCTGGACCGGCAACACGGCCTTGCTGACGCGTTTAGAGGTGGTGCTGGGCAAGCTGGGCATGAGCCCTGCAGATCGATCGAAGGTTGCCGTTATTAAACACGGCGGGGAGAATCGTTATGCTGAGTTTGGGTAGTACGACAAACAAGATCATGTTCCCATCGCGTCTATGTCCGCAGGCATTACAATCGCGTGCCCCGGTCGAGCACAACAACAAATAACAGAAGATACTGTGCGCAATTCTCTTAAAACCCTTCTTTTCATCTCTGCGTTTTCCCCGATGTTATTGACGCTCGCGCTCGTGCAATACGATCTGCACGGTTTTAGAGATGTGGTCATCCAGTTGATATTTGCCGGGTTATTCGGTACCGCAATTCCTATCGTTATTATGATGTCTGTCGTTAAATCCAGCGAGTTGATGGCGTTTACTGCAAAGAAAGTCGAATCAAACGATTTTATGTTGTTTGGATTCGTAGTCAGTTACTTCATTCCGATTATTAATCACGGGATAAATTTCAGCCTCACCACTACACTGTTTGTGGCTCTTTTCGTTTTTTTGTTATTTTGGTATATCAACTCTATTCCTGCTCATCCGCTTCTTCGTGTTTTGAAGTATCGGTTTTACAAGGTTGAGTCCTCGAACGGTATGGTGTACACGCTAATTTCGAAAAAAGAGATCATTGATCCGAAGAGCATTAAGCTCGTAAAAAAAATATCCAGTTCAATGCTAATCGAGGTAAATAATGTCACACAGCCTGTTCGCGCTAACTAGCAACCCTGCTCACCGAATCGTAAAATTTTCTCTTACAGAAGAGATACAGAATGAGCTAACAGAATATTTGCGCGTTAAGGAAAGAGGTTTTTTGACCGGCCCTGTTGAAGAGATTGTATTTGACGGAAAATACAAACCCGACGGCCACGAGATTCTGCTTATCCAAAACTATGATGACATCGATAATCTTAGCGACGCGATAAGAAACCCGCTTGGGTACCCCGAAATTTCCCCGATGCCCGAGGTTTTTTGCACTATTAAGGCCCTTTTTTCCGGATACGCTGATGAGGCAGGCGAGATAACTGTACTTATTCAGCATTTCGATAAGAGGAAAATAATTTCTACAAATGGGTTCTCAATATTCCATTCAAAAGAAGTTTACAAGCGGATTGAGGGTATTGGGCTAACAATCGACAGCAAAATTTCGGCTACGCTCAAGGGAAAGGAGCTCCGCTTTTCAAGCTTTCATTTGGTAAGACAAATTTTCGATCTAAGCGAATATTACCTAGAAGCTACCGATAGCGACATCACTGATTTCGCCTCTTTACCCGCCGTTAAAGTAGACAATATTGATCATTTAATTGCGGTATCCGATCACTGGGTTAGGAGAAAGTTCGCCTTGATACAGCAGAGCGAGATTCTGGAGAGCGTGCCGATCCATGAGATTAGAGCAGTGGCAATCGAATTTAGTATTTCCCTAAAGACGGTCACAGAAGATGGGGTGGAAAAAATATGCTTACCAACGATAAAGGCTGACTTGAAAACGCTATTAAGATTTCTAGATGAGGACTATTACAAGTCGCCTTTGTCACAAACATACTACATGACTAATTCTAAACGTTTACATTCCCCTTACTAATCCCGAGCTGATTTCTAGTGCCCTCTCTGATAGACCCTGCCAGCTCTCTGATAGACCCTGCCAGAAGCCCTACAATCAATATAAATAGAAGGATGGCTACCTTAGTATTGCCCAGGTGGAAACAAAACAGCATAAGCGGTTAAATGAGTTTGCGTGCTAGTTGCCGGGACTTCTTGTACTGAATAAAGTGAAGAGCGGGCCTAGCCGATAACGCTCAACGCAGTCGTGATAAGATTTGAGCTTCAACTCAACCATATTAAGAGGCATTCCTATGAGTCAGTCGTTCAACGAGGCCGAGAAGATGTTGATCCACATCATTGAACACCAACCGGACCTTTTCAAGCAACGAGATTCAACACCAATGTCCGCTGAGAATATCGCTCTTTTCTGCGCCACGTTTATTAACGAATATAGCGGATACTGCGCGGACATTAAAAACAACCGGTTTCCGCCGAGACAGCCTTAAACTCCGCCACCAGTACCTCGCGAAGGGCTGGCAGATCTATCAAACCCGCTTCGGCGGGTTTTTTATTTCCCTTCCCCTTCTGTTCCCGCTGAGACGCTTTCTCCGGTCGCGCTTGTTTTTGACGTGCCGTTATTTCCTTCCACAGTTCTTTCTGTCGAGCAGTCAGTGTTGTCGGAGGCGGTAGGACTGTAGCAAGGCCTGGGGGAACAATAGAGAGACTTGCAGATGATTTCTTTGCCATAAAAATAGCCTAATTGTAAAGATTTATGAAAGGAAAGGAACAGCAGCAGTTTCCAGTGTAGGGCTGGAGGGATTTTGATCCCCTGACCTGCTCCCACTTTGTTTTGCTCGGCATATCGATATTTTACTTTGGATGCGATCATCCATGAGCGACGAACAGAGGAGATGAACTTGCGCGAATTCGAAATCACCTACCAATCAGTTGACCCAACTAAGCCTGATCTTGGCCCTTTCACCCTTACCGCTCCTGATCTGGATCAAGCTGTCAGTTTGGCTATACAAGCGATTAAGCAGGCACATCCTGATATAGACCTTCAGAAGGACTATAAGCCACTACCGCACGCGAAGTGGCGTGAGCTTTAATCAAGCCTTTCTCCAATGGTGCTCGGGGTCTCACATCACCCCTTTAGGCGGCCGGATATCGGATATTGGAACTCACACGAATAGATGTGAGTGAGTTTCTCGGGCAAGATGAAAAAAGGGGAATGACAGTAGATTTAACGGGACACCGCTTACTGAGTGATTACTACGGGGCTTGGTTCGACAAGGCTGAGATCGATACGATTTGACCTGAGCCTATCCAAACTCAGCATACGGGTTTGCCCTTTCGGTCTTGAAGGCTGAAACCTAAGAGCGAGGTTGTTGCGTGTTGCGTTTACTAGGAAAGCAACAACGCAACAAGCAGTTCCAAAATGAATAATTTAAGAGCTTAAACCTGCGCCAGTTATAGATATTACATATCCTCCAGTACGAAAAATACCGCGCAACAATCACCGTTTTTTCACGTCGCATTTGTTGCGCACCATCGGTGACATAAAGGGCCGATATAAACGCCCCAGGACCGATTTAACACAGGTGGTTACGTTCGTGTTGCCGAGATGGAAATAAACCAGCCAAGGAACGGCTCAGTCGCGTAAGCGCTGGTTTTTTAACTTTTCTTGTTGTGATTTATGAAGAGAAAGGAGCAAGCACGGAGTCCCCACAATGCGAGACATTCCGACGACTTCCTTCAGCCAATAACCATAGCAATGCTCAGATGCTTTCGCCCTTGTACCTGTGAAGTCAGCCCGTGCCGTGAGACGCCGCAGGGGGAGTTATGGCGAAGCTGCAGCGGATGAGGATGGGGCAAAGTTCGGGGAGAGTGCGTGCTGTGTCTTCATTATTTCGGGCGGGTCCGCGTTTACCAACACTTGGAAGCAGTTAACGCCGCTTCAGCTTCTTTTGGATCGCCATGCTTGATGTATTAGGTAAAGTAATTATGTTGATGTAGACATACGAAACGTAAAGCAAGTTATTTCCTCGGTCGATGCCACGGTCAACTCGCCTTTGTGCGCGCGTGCGATTTCCGACGCAATGTAGAGCCCGAGCCCCAAACCATTTTGGCTGGAGCGAACATCTTCTCGGGTGAAAGGCTGAAACAGTCTTTCGAGTGCATCGGGTGAAATAGGTTTTCCGCTATTACTCACTGAGAGTTCAAATACGTCCCCCTCAAGAAACGCGTTTACAAGGACAGGCCCGTCTGGCGAACCATGCGTTAGAGCATTTGCCACCAGATTCGATAGAATCTGTGAAAGACGAGGGGCGTCACAATCGGTGGGCTCCACCAGGCAAAAGTCTGTTTCAATTACTCTTTCCGGCCACGCTGTACGAAGCTCAGAAACAACATGGCAAAGTACCGGCTCCAGAAGGACAGGCTGGCGGTTCAGCAAAATACCGCTACCCAGACGAGCGCGCGCGAAGTCCATAATATTGTCAATAAGCTCAGCCATGCGCGTGCCACTGTCTTTCATCAAACTGACCAGGCTGGCGTCTCGTTCACTCAGTGAAGAACGCGCGAGCAGCATAGCGGCTCCGCCAGTTATCGCCCCCAGCGGATTGCGCAGGTCATGCCCTAAAACAGCGATGAACTGCTCGCGCAAAACCGAGGTTGCCTGCTCGTCCGCTAGCTTCATCTCGGCAACTTGCCGGGCATAGCGTAGATTTTCTTCATAGAGGCGGCGGTCTGTTGCCTTATAAACGGTCACGCGGATAAATAGCGGCTTGCCATCCTTATCCCGGCGCTCATACGCGTTTACCAGGACCGGAAGACGCTCCCCACTTTGACAGGCCAGCTCAAGCGCTACTTCATCAAAGAAACCCTGCATCCGCAGTAATGGCAACAAATGCGTCTCGCAATAGATCTTTCCGCCGATTGTAAGCAACTCAGAAAAATGAATGCCTTTAAGGTCCTCAGTTGAATATCCCAGCCAGTTGGCAACGCGGGAATTGCCCCGCACAATCTCAACGTTAGCGTTCGTTGTTAAAAATCCGCAGAGAGAATTTTCGAAGAAATCTTCGAAATTCTCCTCAAGAGAAGGCCGAGGAGAGGGATCAACTGGCGTCGCCATTCACAAAAAAGCCTTAATGGCCGCAATGGTCTCCTCCGGCGCGCTGAGGTTGGGGCAATGTCCCGTGGCCTCCATCAAAACAAGCTTGCTATTTGGCATTTGACGGTGGACGTATTCACCAACATCCTGCGGTGCGATGACGTCATTCGAGCATTGTAGAATTAAAGCTGGAATACGGGCGCCAGCGAGAATATCACGACAATCGGAAAAAAAAGTCGTGCGTGCAAAATGCTTGGCGATTTCAGGATCGGTACGGCAGAAGCTGTTGGTCAATTCGTCGCCCAGCTCTTTGCGGTCGGGGTTGCCCATTATGACCGGGGCCATTGCCATCGACCACCCCATGTGATTGCTATCGAGCGATTCTAGAAGTTCTTCGATCTGCGCTTTGGTGAACCCCCCGATATAGTCGTCGTCATTGATATAGGATGGTGAAGGACCCACAAGAACAAGATTCTTGAATAGCTTCGGCTCTTTGCCCGCCACCATAATACCCATCATCGCGCTGACGGAATGTCCTACGAACACGGCATCCTTCAATCGAAGTTCCCCGGCTATTTCGATAATATCCTCGGCATATCCTTCAAGAGAGCTGTACTTTTCATGAGAATAGGCTGCCAAGTCGGAACCGCCCGCCCCGACATGATCGAATAAAATTATTTGATAGCTCTCTTCAAAAGCTGGCGCCACGAAACGCCACATGTTCTGATCACAACCAAAGCCGTGGGCGAACATCATAGCCCTTGAACCTTTGCCTCGCACAACGACATTATTTCTTTTTAAAGCATTCATGATAAACCATGTATTTTTTGGTATGCGATCTTAAAAGATTAGATATGGTGGCTCTTTCCCGCGATACCGCCATACTCCGTATACGAGAAGCGCACGCCTGGATGGAGGAGCGGATTCATGAGAATACCAACTCGTAGATATCAGACCATCGAAAGCTTATCCCTTACCAACTATTGTTTCTCCGTCAACCGCTGTTCTCGATTTTCAATCCAGGTACTTGAACACTCGGACAACCTTGCGCACGCCACCTGTATCTTTCGCAATCTTCACTGCGTTTTGCGCTTCCTCCCGGTCCACCATCCCCAGCAAGTAGACCACCCCATCCTCGGTCACGACTTTGACGTGGTTGGCCTGGAATATCCCCTCATTCACGAACCTCGCCTTGACCTTCGACGTAATCAAGGCGTCATGGCTGCGCGCCGTAAGCGGCCGGTGTTTGCCGATCGTAATCTCATTCGTGACGTCACGCACTCCCTCCACTGCTCTGACAATATCTTCAATCTCATTTTTAACTGTCGCAGATGCCGCTTCGCCGGTGAGCAACACATCTTGATTAAAGCTTGTAACT